>NZ_JBVVPM010000035.1:0-75496 GCF_055811255.1 Bradyrhizobium sp. MI1.11 | reverse complement strand
GCCTCAGCTCTGTCGGGTCCCTCAGGGCTCTTTGACAGCCCTCCTTACCAGGTTGTCACTGGCGGTGCGGCGGTACGGCAGAGACATTAAAGCATTATAGGAACAGACATTGAAAGGTGAAGAACCGTAGCCCCGGCGATGGCGCCTGGCTGTCACGGCGGCTGCATTAGTCAAGACAGCTTTGCTGACCGATTCTTCAAAGCCGAGCGACTAAATACCAGTAGCTTTTATTCCACGAGAACTCCAAATTTCGTGAATTAGATGGCTCGCTTTTTATTGGGGGACATTGCGATGGCAAACCTATCGTTTCCCGTGAAGCTTTTCGTGGCTTGTTTGCTTTTTATGCAGCGAAGGCGCATCAGGACCACAACCACGATGGCGAACATCGCTTACTGAACCTGTTTGGAATCTATGAAAGACATTCCCGCGAATTTGCTTCAGCTATGGGCAGACCGCGCTTGAACTGCTCGGTCCCGAAATCGTTGGCGCCCTACTTGGCCCGCGCGCCCAGCAGATCGTAGATGGCAGCGCACAATATGACCATGCAAGCGACTTTCTCCGCTCCTCAGAGACATAGAGCGAAGGGACGCACTGACGATTGGTAGCCTGTCGGCGAACCAATGACGTGAGGAGGCCAGTCGCTCCGCACCGGTCTCGATCCACTAGCGGATAACCGCGCCGATGGCGTGAACCGCAGGGCCTCTCGCTCAGGCCGGATCTACGAATCCCCCTAGATGCGATGTGCCTTCGCAGGCTTGTATCTCCGCCCGAGGGTATTGAATTGCGGCTCTGTGATCTACCTCCAATTGCAACTTTTTCCCAAATGGTGCAGTATTGGGTTTTCATCCCGGCCCGCATTTTAGGAATCCAATGGGTGTCAAATTTGTACTGGCGAAGCTCCTCGAAGCGGAGCTTAACGCACGAGGCGTGAGATCCAAACCGTCATCAGACTGCGTCGACATCGTGCATCGTTTGTTGGAACAGCTCACCGAAATAGAGCTTACCTTGGCCGCGCGCGAGGTAGATGAACAGTCTCGACGCTAGGCTCTTGATCGGAGCGCATCTTCATAAGGTGGCGCGATCAGCGCTTAAGCGTTTTCCCATAAACACAGTCTTCGGTCCGGATTGGCGCAGCAACATAAAGGCGCTGAACAACTTCGTCAGCGATTCCGACAACTATAAGGACTTCCTATGGGATCCATACCGGATGATGGACGTCTTCCAGGACTCGATGGAGATTTTGTTCAATCAGCTGCCTGACAGAGACAGAAAAAAGAAGTTCACAAGATTGGATGAAGGGGATTTCAATAGATGGATTCTCAATCAAGCGATGGCAACCAATCCCTTCATCCGTTATTTGACGTCCTTAATGTACCTTTCCAAAGTCAACGGCCTGTCAAGGATCAACTATCCAGATAGCGAGTTCATGAAGGGGATAGATTTCGAACAGCTGAAAAAGCCTGGAAAACCAGTAATCTTCCATAACGCCTGGAACCTTGATCAGCAGAAGCTCGCATTATTTTCCAATCGTCCCATGAAAAGGGCGAGCGGAAAGTTTATGTTTGAGGGCCCTATCGACGCAAGCACCTTGTGTGCGTGTTCAGCTCTTCCCTTCGTCGAAGGTACCGTAGAGATTGGCGGAGTGACCTACTGCGAAGGGGCGCTTGTCGATACCGTCAACTTCGAAAGTTTGCTGGAGGAGCACCCGGAGCTGGAAGAGATATGGGTGAGCCGGATTGTCGATTCAAAGCAAATCCGCAAGCCGGAGAATCTTCATGACGCGCTGGCAAATCTTTGCCAATTGTTCGCCTCGACGGTTGGCGAAGATGACGTCAAGCTTTTCAAATACCACATCCGGTGTGACAAAAAATCGAAACAGGAGGAGGCAAGGGACAAGAAACTCAAGATCATAGAGATTCACGTTCCGGGTCACATCAATTTCAAATGGAATCACAGCAATCTCGATAATGGACGCAAGCTGGGAAAGGCCGCTGCGGAGCAGGCGCTCGAGGCATTCGGAAAGCATGAGGCGCGACCTGCGCACAACGGGCCGCATTTCATCAACGAGAAGCCAGAGGGGTCAGCTTGGCAAAGCGTGTGCGAATATCACAAGGAGCTGAAGCGAGCCGCTGCATAAAGGCTCGAGCATCATTGGAAGGGCGGAAGTCTTCCGAACGGAAATCCTCGACCTCGAATAATGATTTGAGGCCAATCATCCGGGCCTGACGCAACGAACCGGCGTTTTGCGATAGTCACCGCAGCTTGTCGAGCAGCGCCTTCGCCTGCTTCATATCTCTCGTGTCGAAGCCCTCGGTGAAGGAGTCATAGATCGGCGCAAGTAAATCGAGCGCCTGCTCGCGTTGTTGCTGATCGATGCATAGCGCGGCAAGGTCTGTCGCGGCCCGAAGCTCAAGGGCCTTGGCGCGTTGCCCCCTTGCCATGGCCAATGCCTGTTCGATCAGTGACTGTGCCACAGCCTCGACATCTGGTCCGCCGCGGCCTATTAGCACCCGTGCTTTGAGTCGGTACAACTCGGCTTCCAAAATTCGTTCGCTGTTGCGGGTACTTATAGCGAGGCCCGACTCGATCAACTCCAGCGCGGGCTCGTAGTCTCGATCAATCAACAGGCGCTGACACAAAAGTACCAAGAGCGCGGTAATGGCCAACTGATAACCTGCGTGACGATACTCGTCCAACGCAGGACGGATTTCTCCGAGCGCGTTGGGTGAGGGATCGAGCGATGCCATGCATATGCCGCGAACGGCGCGGGCCAAACGCCACTGCCGGAATCCATGCTCCTCTGATAAGGCGATACAGCGCTCGGCATAACTTTGCGCTATCAGGAATTCGCCGCGGAGAGCTTGGAGAATGCAGGCATAATAAAAAGCGTATGCCTGCGAATGCGGATGGCCAATGGCATCCGCGCGCTGAATTGCAGCGTCCATTCGCATAATGGCCGTATCGTCGCGGCCAAGTAGCCACAGTGGCCACGACATCAGCGCAAGGTCGGCCACGCCGGCATCCTGGCCGGCCACACGCGCTGCCAGTCTATCCTCCTCGCTGCTCGCCTCGAAGGCTTCGAAAGCCCGTTCGATCGCTTCCTGGGCTCCGGTGATCTGTCCCATGAACAGGCGGATCATCGCCTGCCCGCGCATCGCATTGAGCAAGGCTGGCCGGTCGCCGCGCGTTTGGGAGAGATGAAGCAAAGCGGCGATCGTTTCCTGGGCCAGCGGCAGCTCACCGCGAATGACGCTCGCAGTGGTTAGCCAGAACATGACCTGAAGTTGCTCGGGAGGATCTCGCAGGCGCTCGCACAGCTCTCGCGCGCGGGTAAAGGTAGCCATCGCCTTGTTGGAGGCCGGCCCTTGGGTAGCGATCAGGCAGGGGCCTAAAGCGAACTGGAGGTCAAGTTCAAGCCTGTCGTTTCGTGCGTCATCGGGCCGATGGCTCGTGGCCTCGATCCCTCGTTGCAAGTGCGCAATGGCCTCAAGATTGGCGGAGCGCGTGGCTGCCTTCTTGCCGGCTTGCAACCAGTATGCCTCCGCTTTTTCGAACAGTCCGGCCTCAGTGAGATGGTGCGCGAGCGTTTCGGGCTGAGCATCCACAATTTCCGGGAACCGTTGCTCGAAGGCCTGCGCGATCGTGGCATGCAGCGCTGCGCGTCGGCTCTTCAGGAGCCCTGAATAGGCAGCGTCCCGCACAAGTGCATGCTTGAAGGTATACACCGCCTGCGGTAACTCGCCGCGGCGGAAGATCAACTCCGATCGGACCAACTGGGCAAGAGCCTCCTCCAGTCTCTCTCTTGGCAACCCGGCCACCGTGCTCAGCAGTTCGTACGAAAACTCGCGACCCACCACGGCGCCGACCTGAGCTACCTCCCTTACCGGGGCCAATCGATCGAGTCTGGCCATTAGCGATGCCTGTAACGTGGTCGGAATCGCCATCGCTGGCAGAGGGCGGCTTAGGGTGTAATGATCGTCCTGCTCTTGCAAGAACCCGGTTTCGAGCACGGTCTTGGTCAGCTCCTCTACGAACAGAGGCACGCCATCAGTGCGGGCGAGTATCTGATCCAAAACCTCCTTCGGGAGCGCCTTGCCGGCGGTGACCCGCTCGATCAACGCCGCTCCGTTGCGACGGTTAAGTCGCGTCAAAGAGAGCGTCGTAACATGCGCATGACCAGGCCAAGGCGGCGTGAATTCCGGTCTCGCGGTGATGAGCAGCAGCACCCGAAGCCGCGGTACTTGTTCCAAGGTCATCGTCAGGAGCTCGAGAGAAGTCGGATCCGCCCAATGGACATCCTCAACAATGACGAACACTGGTTGCAGTGCTGCCAGGCTTTTCAGCTGAGCCAATAGCGCCCCTAATGTCATTTCTTTGCGCTTTTGCGGGCTCAGCTCCTGCAGTCGGTAACGCTCACCGAGTGGCAAGGACAAAAGATTGGCCAGAGGCACTACGCGATCTGCGTCAGCTCCGGATCGACCGAGCAGGACCTCAAGCTTGGCGAATTTAGCCGTCGGCGAATCACTCCGCTCGAACCGGGCGGCTCGTTCGAGTTGCCGGATAAACGGGTACAACGCACTATTAGTATGATGCGCCGAGCAGAATTGGCGCACCGTGATGTGCTCCTCTCC
The DNA here is from genome assembly GCF_055811255.1 of Bradyrhizobium sp. MI1.11. NCBI lineage: Bacteria > Pseudomonadati > Pseudomonadota > Alphaproteobacteria > Hyphomicrobiales > Nitrobacteraceae > Bradyrhizobium > Bradyrhizobium sp. MI1.11. The sequence goes on along the minus strand of NZ_JBVVPM010000035.1, from coordinate 70,865 downwards.
TTGCAGCCGCTCGTCGAGCGCCAAGGCGATATGCGATTTACCGATGCCCGCCTCTCCGGTAAGCATTACTGCGCAACCCTCGCCGCTCATGGCGCGCTGCCAGCGACGCAACAGCAACTCGATCTCCTCCTCGCGTCCAATTGGCTGCGTCAACTGAGTTTTGTGCTGGGCCTCGAAGCGGCTGTCGATGCCGGTAGTGCCCAGCACCTGCCATGCTTGTGTTGGCTCCGCCCAACCTTTCAGGATGACCGGGCCAAGATTCCGGAATTCAAAATGTCCTTCGGTTAGCCGGTGAGTACTCTCGCAGATCAGGACGGCGCCCGAATCGGCGAGCGTCTGCAAGCGCGCAGCTAAATTTGGTGTTTCGCCAATAACCGCCTGCTCTTTCGCCGCACCTTCTCCCGTCAAATCGCCTACGACCACCATCCCGGTAGCAATCCCGACGCGGACTCGAAGTTGCGTGGACGGGAATGTCTGGAGGTTGGCCACGGCATCGACCAGCGCCAGCCCGGCGCGCGCCGCTTGCTCGGCATCATCCTCGTGGGCATGTGGATAACCGAAATAGGCGAGCACTCCGTCGCCCATGTATCGCGCGATGATACCCTCATTCCGAGCGATCACCTCCGCAATGCAGCTGTGGTAGGCGCCAACAACCCCTCGCAAATCTTCGGGATCAAGACGGGCCGAGAGCGCCGACGAGCCGACCAGATCACAAAACATAACCGTGAGTTGACGCCGCTCGGCTCCGTCCCGCGCCGCCTTGCCGCCCGCTTGAGGCGTGCGCGCAATGTCGCCCTTGAGCTCCGTGATAGCACGCAACATCTTGCGGCGATGGCCGAGCAGGACACCGAGGTCCTTCAGGTCCTGCTCGGTGAGATCCCCAACAACTGATAGGTCAATGGCGTTCTCGCCAAAGCGCTGAGCGTACTCTCCCAAACCGATCGATGATAGCCATTCTGCAATACCGGACATGGCACACCTATTGGCTGTTATAATTAGCATAGCACGTCAAGAACGTAAGCGTAGGCACATCTGAGACGAAGGCATGAAGCCCGGAATCTTCCCGCAACGCAAAACCGGCACTCCTCCTGGCTCAGGGTCGGCGCGGTCAAGCACGGTCTCTGAAGGTCCATCGTGGCGTTCGCTTGATGCCGATCACCTTCCGCTCTTCCACGTCTGAGGCGCCAGAAGCGGAAGCCGTAGCGCCGGAGATGCAGGCATTTGAAGGCACTGGCCATCGAAATCGATGGCGCCCGGGATCAATGGCGAGCGTCGTCGTTCCCCGAAATGCGATGCTTGCCAAAAATAAGGCAGTGCTTGCGGCGGCTCATCTGTTCGCCGTGAGGAACGATTGCATCAGCCCCGCTTTAGCCGTCCGCACCTTCAAGAGTTTGATCGGGGATTTGCGATACCCGGCCGTCGATCGAAGGACCGGTCCAATACGTATCCTTCTCGTTGTGCCCACGGTTTCCGAACCACGTCTCGAGCCTGTCTCACCACGATGAGATCAAGGACGCCAAGGCTTGAGATGACCCACTACTGTGGAGGCGCTGTTCTCTTACCGGAGGGCAGCTTAACTCCCCGACCTCGCGCCCTGATAGCCCGCCATCTTGGTCGTTTGATGTTTTGACGATACGAGAGGAAGAGCAAGTCCAGGTTGAGCAATGCGCCAGCATCAGCGTAGTTTTAATCGGTCGAACCGCTCCCCAGCGTGTTTTGTTGGAGCAGGACAGCTTCACGCTCGTCGAAATGCTCGTCGTGATTACCATCATAGGTCTCGTCGTCGGTCTGGTGGGCCCGCGTGTGCTCAACCATCTGTCGGAATCGAAAACCAAAGCGGCCAGGATTCAGATCGAGAGCTTTGCGCAAGCGCTCGACCTGTACTATCTCGACAATGGCTCATATCCGGCGACGGGTGTTGGATTGGCCGTGCTCGTGCAGAAGCCAAACAACGTCGAACGCTGGAACGGGCCTTACTTGAAAGGCAGCGTGGTTCCGAACGATCCTTGGGGCAAGCCATATGAGTATGCATCTCCGGGGACGCATGGGCTAGCCTACGACCTGGCGTCCTTTGGAGCCGACGGTCGCGAAGGAGGCACCGAGCAGGCAGCCGATATCGCTAACTGGCAGAAATAGTGAGCGCCGCACCGTGGCCGCGAGCGCGTCCTCTGCGTCCAGGACGACATCGTCCGCGTTACGCGTCCTTGCGAACTTCATCCGGCCGGGATAGTCCCCGAGCCGACTAGCCGAGCGAGTTGATGATTTCCCGATAGGCGGCTTCGGGAAACGCCTTCAACGTGCGCGTCCGAACGTTTCCCTGCATCCCCAGCTGCAGGCTGAAACGCGCCGCGACCGCGTCGTCCGGGGCTTCCAGGATCACGACCATGTCATAGTCACCCATGGTCAGGAAGAAGGATTTGATCTCGCCGCTCATATCCTTGAGAGCCTTCTTCGCAGCGTCCAGACGGCGTGGCGAGTCCTTCGCCTTCTGGATGCCTTGCTCGGTCCAATTTGCAAGCATGACATAGGTGGTCATTGCCGTCCTCCTTCTGGCACGAAAGCAATGCTAGCTATGCCGTTGAGGCGAAAAACAAGACCCGGAGCAGATGCGTGTAGTCGGATTCGAGCACCATGATCGTCACGAAGACCAGCACCAGCACCGGCGGCAGCAGGATCGCGTAGGCCAAAGCCAGCCGCTCCCAGGCCATGTGCATGAAGACCGCAACGATCAGGCCAGCCTTCAACACCATGAACAGCAGGATCAGCGACCATCGGAGATGGCCGTGGAGGCCAAAATAGTCGACGAGATAGGAGCAGGTGCTGAGAACGAACAACCATCCCCAGACCACGAGGTAAAGCTTGATCGGATGCTGCTGGCCCTTTGTGTGCGTGGCTCCTGATGCAGATGCGTCATGCATGTGAGCTTGCAGCGCGTGTTGCTTTGCTTCCAGATGTACCGCGACGTTTGTCATGCTGCGACCTCACCAGAGATAAAAAAGTGCAAAGATGAACACCCACACGAGATCGACGAAGTGCCAGTAGAGGCCGGTGATCTCGACGATCTCGTAATGCCCTTTTCTGCTCGTAAAGAAACCGCGCCTCTCGACATCGAAGTCTCCCCGTAAAACCTTTCGCGCAATGGCGATCAGGAAAATCACGCCGATCGTCACATGGGTGCCGTGGAAGCCGGTGATCATGAAGAAGCTCGAACCAAACTGCGCCGCACCCCAGGGATTGCCCCAGGGCCGGACGCCTTCCACGATCAGCTTGGTCCATTCAAAGGCTTGCATTCCGACGAACGTTGCGCCGAATGCTGCTGTGGCCAACATCAAGGCCGCCGTCTTCACGCGGTCGCGGCGATAACCGAAGTTGACGGCCATCGCCATCGTCCCGCTGCTGCTGATCAGGATGAAGGTCATGATCGCAATCAGGATGAGCGGGATTTTCTTTTCCCCGATCGTGAGGGCGAAGACCTCGCTGGGATTGGGCCACGGCACGGTCGTGGACATTCGCGCCGTCATGTACGACAACAGGAAACAACTGAAGATGAAGGTGTCGCTGAGGAGGAAGATCCACATCATGGCCTTCCCCCAGGAAACGTTCTTGAAGGCGCGCTGATCCGAGGACCAATCGGCGGCGATGCCTCGCCAACCTGCAGGCCGCGCCGGCGGTTCTACGTTGTTTATCAGCGCCGTTTCTGCCATCTGGTCCTTGCCTCCCTAGCTCAGCAACTGGCGACAGATGTCGACGAAATTGTCTGTCCAGCCCGTCAGCAGGCCGGCCAGGACCAGCCAGACCAACAGCAGGAAGTGCCAGTAGATAGTGCAGAGTTCCACGCTCAGACGAATTTGGCTCGCCTCGGCGCCACGCAATACCTTGGCAGTCGTTCTACCGAGCGCCACCAGACCGCCCATCAGATGCAGCCCGTGCACAGCGGTGATCAGGTAGAAGAACGAATTGGCTGGATTGGACGCCAGGAAGTACCCGGCGCCACTCAGCTGGCGCCACGCCAGCAGTTGCCCGACAAGGAATGTAATGGCGGACGCTCCACCCGCGCACAGGCCGATGCTTATGCCGTCGATGTCGTCGCGGCGCGCGGCCATATACGCCCATTGCAGTGCCACACTGCTCAAGACTAGGACGCCGGTGTTGAACCACAACAGCGCTGGCACTGGCAGCGTCCGCCAGTCCACCATGTTCATGCGCATCGAGTAGGCGCTGATGAAGAGTGCGAATAGCGAGCCGACGACCGCGAGAAATACGCCCAATCCGAGCTTCGCCGCCGGCAGGGACGAGGTACTCTCCTCGCGAAGATCGACCATCACGCCTTCCTCCAGCCATGGCTTGGCTGCCAGCCGCTGTTGCGAGAGCCACCATCCCGCAATTGCGGCTATTCCAGCCATGAACAGGATGATGGCGCTCATGCGTGGGGCCCTTGCGCCGACAATCCTGCCGGCGGTTCATTTTGCGGCACGAAATCCATGGCGGCGCCGGGGACGCTGTAATCGTAGGCCCAGCGATGGACGATCGGGAGCTCCTTGCCCCAGTTGCCATGCCCCGGCGGGGTCTCTGGCGTTTGCCATTCCAGCGACGCGGCGCCCCAGGGATTGCCGCCGGCCTCTTTTCCTTTGAACAGGCTCCAGATCAGATTGAACAGGAACACGAGCTGGGCGAAGCCGACGATCAGGGCCGCGACGCTCATGAACGCATTGAGGTCATGGGCGGATGCCGGAACGAATGCCGTTTCGCCGATGTCGTGATAGCGGCGGGGCATACCCAACAGGCCCAGATAGTGCATGGGGAAGAAAATCGCATAGGCGCCGAGGAACGAGACCCAGAAGTGGAATCGTCCAAGCGCCTCATTGAGCATTCGTCCGGTGACTTTCGGGTACCAATGATAGATTCCGCCGAACACCGCCATGATCGGCGCAATACCCATCACCATGTGAAAATGAGCGACAACGAACATCGTGTCGGACAACGGAACGTCTACGACCACGTTGCCGAGAAACAGGCCAGTCAGGCCGCCGTTTACGAAGGTGACGATGAACGCCAGCGCGAACAGCATCGGGATGGTGAGATGAATGTCGCCGCGCCAAAGGGTCAGCACCCAATTGTAAACCTTGATCGCAGTCGGGATGGCGATGATGAGCGTCGTGGTGGCGAAGAAGAACCCGAAATACGGGTGCATGCCGCTCACATACATGTGGTGCGCCCACACGACGAAGCTGAGGGCGCCAATCGCGACGATCGCCCAGACCATCATGCGATAGCCGAAGATGTTCTTCCGGGCATGGACGCTGATCAGATCGGAAATGATGCCGAAGGCCGGCAAGGCGACGATGTAGACCTCGGGATGACCGAAGAACCAGAACAGATGCTGGAACAGGATCGGGCTGCCACCCCCGTATTTCGTCAGCGTGCCCATCTCGACTAGCGTCGGCATGAAGAAGCTGGTTCCCAGCAGGCGGTCGAGCAGCAACATCACCGAAGCGACGAACAGCGCCGGGAAGGCCAGCAGCGCCATGACGGTGGCCGTGAAGATGCCCCACACCGTCAAGGGTAAACGCATCAACGTCATGCCGCGCGTGCGCGCCTGCAGCACTGTCACCACGTAATTCAGCCCGCCCATGGTGAAGCCGATGATGAACAGGATCAGGGAGGCCAGCATGAGAACGATGCCCCAATCCTGCCCGGGAGTACCGGAGAGAATCGCCTGCGGCGGGTACAGCGTCCAGCCGGCGCCGGTGGGCCCGCCGGGTACGAAAAAGGTCGAGGCCAGCACCACGACCGCGAGCAGGTAGACCCAGTAGCTCAGCATGTTCACATAGGGAAACACCATGTCCCGGGCGCCGACCATCAGCGGGATAAGGTAGTTGCCGAAGCCACCAAGGAACAGCGCGGTGAGAAGATAGATCACCATGATCATGCCGTGCATGGTGATAAACTGGAGATATTGGTTCGGATCGATGAACGAAAACGTGCCGGGGAATCCGAGTTGCAGCCGCATCAGCCATGACAGCACCAGCGCAACCATCCCAATGGACATCGCCGTGATCGAGTACTGGATGGCGATGACCTTGGCGTCCTGCGAAAAGACGTATCTCGTCCACCAGCTTCTCGGATGATAGAGCTCGACCTCGCCCACTTCGGCGGGCGGGACGCCTGCGACTGTGTCAAACGGGACATCGACCATCGGAATCCCCTCCTTGGTCTCTCTCTTCAACGAAGAGTTCGCCCTCTGCTATGCGGCGCTCCTCGCCGAGGTTTTCATTCGCTCTCTCTCGTGTAAGCCGCTTTCGCGACATCCCGCTGCCCGGAAAGCTCGGCGAACGTCCGCTGCTTGTCCAGCCACGCGTGATAGTCTTTCTCTTCCTCTACGACGACCTTGCTCCGCATCTGCGCGTGCGCGGCACCGCAGAGTTCCGCGCAGAGAACCTCGAATGTTCCGGTGCGCGTGGGCGTGAACCAGTAATATGTGACCGAGCCCGGTATCATATCCATCTTCGCCCGAAACTCGGGCACATAGAAATCATGCAGGACGTCAATCGAGCGGAGCAACACCTTCACCGGTTTCCCGAGCGGCAGGTGCAAGTCGTCATTTTGAATGACGACATCGTCTTGGCCGGCGGGATCGTCGGGATTCAACCCCATGGGATTTTCGGCACTGACATAGCGGGCATCGGAAGTCCCGAGCCGGCCGTCCTTTCCGGGAAGCCGATAGCTCCATTGCCATTGCTGTCCCATGACCTCGACCTCGGTCGCATTGGCCGGCACTGTGACGAACTGGTGCCAGACGACCAGGCCGGGTGCCAGCATGGCTGCGACGCCGATTGCAGTACCGACGCTGAGCCACCATTCGAGCTTCTTGTTTTCGGGATTGTAGGCTGCGCGCCTTCCCTCCGTGTGTCGAAAGCGGAAGACGCAATAGGCCATGAACGCGACGACCGCGAAGAAAACCGCCCCGGTTATCCAGAATGTCAGGGTGATCGTGTCGTCGATGTAGCGCCAGTTTGAGGCGAGCGGCGTCCACCACCACGGGCTGAAAATGTGAAACAGCACCGAGGCGATTGCGACCAACAGCAGAATGATTGCTACAGCCATCCCTCATGCATCCTTGCCGCTAAAGGCTGCGGATACGAACCAGAGGGCGGAGCTCACGTCTGCTGCGATGGCGGAATCACATCCGCCGCCGTCATGCCTCTTGCCTCGCCCATTCAACCGGTCGCGACGCCGAGTGCACGTTACGACCGCACAAGTCTCAACGGAGCTGGGGGCGTTGGATTCAACATGGTACGCGTCGAGCCGGGCGTCAATAGTGGAGTGTGTCGCACCGCGAGGTCTCCGGCATCATTTCAAGCCGGCGGTGGAGGCCGGCAGCGATCGCTTGGTGACGCAACGCAACAAAACGAACTGTGCAGATGCACAATTCACCCAGCCGCAAGCGCTGTCTTGTTTCTTCCACCCATCGCGCTAAGCTGGGTGCACCGGTCGCGACGGGTGTCGTCCGGCAAAGCTCCTTCTCGTTGAATCTGGTTTGCCGGGCTCAATCGCGATTTTCGCGCATGAGGCGAATGTGCGCGACTTGAAGGCGCGCCATTTCCCCTGCGATCAGAAGCAAGGAGACCGGCGCCATGACCACCGTATTCGCAAGACCCAGACTGCAAGTGTTTGGCGTCTCCACCCCGTTTGTCGTACGCAAGATCAGCCTTTCCGACTTGGGCAACGCGTTGCGACTGGGCTGGGAAGACTTCAACGCCATCCCATCTCACGCCATCGTCCTCTGCGTGATTTATCCCGTCCTTGGAATTGTCCTATTTAGACTTGTCATCGGCTATTCGGTGCTGCCGCTGCTGTTTCCGCTGGCTGCGGGCTTTACGCTGATCGGTCCCTTTGCCGCGCTCGGCCTGTACGAGCTCAGCCGCCGCCGCGAGCGCGGAGAGGAAGCAGCGGCTTGGGATGCCATGCAGGTGCTGCGCGCACCGTCTTTCGGCGCCATGCTCGAACTCGGCATCCTCCTGCTGGTTCTGTTCGGGGTGTGGATCGGCGCCGCTAACGCGATCTACGTTGCAACCTTTGGCCACGCCCCGGCTGCAAGCATCCCTGACTTCGCAACGCGTGTTTTGACGACGCCGGAAGGATGGTCGCTTATCATCGTCGGCTGTGGCGTCGGCTTCCTGTTCGCCGTCGTGGCCCTGTGCGTCAGTGTCGTGTCGTTTCCGCTGATGCTCGACCGGCATGCGACTGCGATCGACGCAATCCGGACGTCGCTGCGGGCCGTGAGGGAAAATCCAATTGAGATGGCGGTATGGGGTCTGGTTGTTGCGGCACTGCTGGCGATCGGTTCGCTACCGTTCTTCGTCGGTCTCGCCGTCGTTCTGCCGGTGCTCGGTCATGCCACCTGGCATCTTTATCGGAAGGTCATCGAGCCTGACCCGAACCCGCCGGAAGAACAGCCGCGCCCGCCGATTGGTCACCGCTATGCGGCGGATTTCCCGGCCTCACTCTTCCCGTGGAGCCGCGAACGCTAGCCGGAGGCAGCAACGAACGGTCGCACCATCACTGTGTTCGGCGGAACCGGCTTTCTCGGCAGCCGCATCGCTCGCCATCTGTGCAGTCATAAATTTCCCGTCCGGATCGCGTCACGGCATCCGGACGTGCAACTTCAATCCGTAGCGGCCAACGTTCATGACGAGCGATCCGTCGCGAATGCGTTGGTCGGCGCCTACGGCGCCGTGAACGCGGTCAGCCTTTATCGCGAGCGCGGAGGGGAGACATTTCACTCTGTTCACGTCGAGGCGGCCCAACTTGTAGCAGCCCAGGCCCGCCGGGCGGGAGTCGAGCGGCTTGTTCACGTTTCGGGGATCGGGGCCGACGCCGCCTCGCCATCCCTCTACATCAGAAAGCGCGGTGAAGGTGAACGGGCGGTCCGCGCGGAATTCGCCGGTGCGTTTATCGTCCGCCCAGCTGTGATGTTCGGACCGGATGACGCGTTTCTCGGCACCGTCCTCAAGCTCCTTCGTCGGCTTCCGATCTATCCAATGTTCGGCCGCGGCCGCACCAGATTGCAACCGGCCCATGTCGAAGATGTTGCGGAGGCGGTTGTCCGAATCATCGAGCGAGCCGAGTCCCACCCGACGGTCTTTGAGTTCGGCGGCCCGACCCGCTATTCCTACGAGCAACTGCTCAGAGCGATCGCGCAACAGGCTGGCCTCTCGCCACGCCTGATTCCAATCCCGTTTGCCGTTTGGCACGCGCTGGCCTGGGCCTCCGAGATACTCCCTGGCCTGCCCCTTACGCGTAACCAAGTGGAGCTGATGCGGATCGACTCGGTGTCATCACCGGAGATGTCTGGATTTGCCGAGCTTGGCATCTCGCCACATTCGATCGAGGAAATCCTTCAGGGGATGCTATCGAATCGAAGATGAGAGAAGCGTCCCGGCTAATCCAGCTTTAACGGCGCGTGGCGCGCGTCTGCACGGGCGCATTCACGCTCGCGGCAGCTGGGCTGTTGGATGGACGTCGAGCGACGACGCACTGGCGATTTGCGGCTCGCCTTCAGCGAGACTATCCATCCATCCGGGTCGAGGCGGATCGCATCTACTGTCGGGACGCCAACATATCAACTTCGGCAGGCACTACGGCCGGAATCGATCTCGCGCTGGCCTTGATCGAGGAGGACCATGGTTTCGCCATCGCCAAGTGCGTTGCACAGCACCTCGTCGTCTACCATCGTCGCTATGGCGGACATCACAATTCGCAGCCTCGGTCGATCTGGCACCCGAGAACGACCGTATTGCGCTGCCCTCGGCTATGCCTGTGATCACATATTCGAAGCACTGACACTCGAGCATCTGGCGGAAGCGGCCGGCATGAGCCGCCGCCAGTTCGGCCGGCCGCGCATTCCGGGCGCGGACCGGCGCCACACCCGCGCGCATGGTTGAACGCCTCCGCGCCGATCTGGCGCGAGGCCACATAGAGACAACTGCAGAACCGGTCGAACGCGTCGCGGAGGCGGTCGACTTCGGTGATGCGGAAAACATGAGACGGGCACGTGTTTGGGAAAATGGCGCGCCACCCAGAACAAAACTGCGAACTCTTATGCGATTGAAATCACGCCATGATTTCGAGCAGAGCCCAAGCGCGGCGTCGCGTTCGTCATTTCCGGCGCCAAAGGAGCCGCGGCGCTAATGGCCCGTGGAGTGCCGGCTCATGTCCTCCAGAAGCTCGCGCATCGCGTCGAACCGCGTGCCAAAGCCTTTCCAGTCGCCGGACTTCAATCGTTCAACGGCCTGATTGTAGCGATCGAGCGCCTCCCGGGCCTGACTTGCCGACGGGCGTGTGACAAGCATTTCCTCCTTCGAGCTAGACACCGGCCGCATCGCGCCAGGCTCGATGAACAGCGCTGACAAGGCCTCGTCGAGCGTCTCCTTCATCACCACATGTTCACCGTAGGCTGCGATCACGCGTTTCAGCTCAGGCAGGTGTCCTTGCTGTGCCCGCAGATAGAGCGGCGATACGTAAAGGATCGAGTTCTCGATCGGAATCGCAAGCAAATTGGCACCGCGGATCACCCGCGAGCCCATCTGATTCCACAGCGTGAGCTGTTGCGAGATCTCCGTATTCTGATTGATCCGCGCCTCGATCTGGAACGGTCCGTAGACGAGCTTCTCCTTGGGGAATTCGTAGACAATCAATTTGCCATAGTCGGGCGCGTCGCAGCGCGCGGCGAGCCACGCGATCATGTTGTCGCGGCGGCTCGGTACCATGGGAAGCATGAGGAAAAATTCGGCCTGCGGTTCGCCGGGCAAGCGCATGATGATGTAATAGGGTGTCATCGTCGAGATGCCGTCGCCGCCCGGCTGGCGCGGGAATTGCCAGAGATCCTCGCGGTTGTAAAAAACGTCGGCCGCCTCCATGTGGTAGGCTTGGTACAGTCGGGCCTGAATCATGAACAGGTCTTCCGGATAGCGAACGTGCTTACGTAAGTCCGGCGGCATCGTCGTGAACGGCTTGAACAAGTTCGGAAAGATGCGCTGGTAGGTCGCTGCAATCGGGTCGCCTGAATCAATAAGGTAGAAGTCGACAGTCCCATTATAAGCATCAATGACAACCTTCACCGAATTGCGAATGTAGTTGAGATCGAGCCCCTGTGCGGGCTCTGCATACGGGAAATAGGCGTTCGTCGTGTAGGCGTCCTGCATCCAGAACATGCGCCCACTGCTGACGACCAGATAAGGATCATGATCGAGCCTGAGGAAGGGCGCGATCGTGCTCACCCGCTCCTTGATATTGCGCCGGATCATGATCCGGCTGTCGATCGTAATGTAGCCTGAGAGAAGCAGGTTCGGATCGTTGAAATAGTAAGCAAACAGCATTCGCGTGGCCATTGCCCCGATCGAGATGCCACCGGTGCCGCCATAGGCCGCATAGGCGTTCTCTTTCCCCTTCGGATAATCGAACTCCGGGATGCTGCTCTTGACGACGACGTAGTCGTCGGTCTGCTCGCCGAAGTAGATGCGCGGCTCGTCGATCCTGGGGCCGACGTCTGCGACAGGAGGAATATTCCGCAGATAGAAGATCGGCAGTCCTTCGGAGCTCTTGCGTGTGACCGGACTCATCACCGCGCCATTGCCGTGGGTGAACAGCACGTGGCGATTGACCCAAGTCTGGGCGTTCGGCGGCAGCAGGGAGGACCGCAGTTCGCGGGCCGAGAGCATCACGCTCTGGTAGGAGCCATCGAGCCAGTAACGATCGACGTCGAGGTCATGGAATTTGTAGTAGGTGCGGATTTCCTGCAGTTGCGCGTAGGTATCCGACAGCGGCAGCCAGTCCCACAGCCTGATATTTTCAATTGTCGCCTTGTTGGCTTCGAGCGCCTCGGGGGTAAGCTTCTGCTCGGCGGTAAACGGCCTGGCTGCGATCTGATCGAGATTGTATGCCTGCCGGGTGAGCGCGATGTTGTGTTCAATGTAGGGCTTCTCCAGCTCCAACTCGCTTGGTTTGACGAAGAACTGCCGGAACAGCCCAGGGACGACGCCGGACAGCACGAACGTACCGGCGCTGACGAGCACAATCGCCACGGCCGGAAGCCGGTAGGTGCGAACCCGGATGTTCGCCCAGGCGGTAAGCGCCGCGATGATCGAAAGTCCGATCATTAGCCACAACGCCGGCAGCCCCACATGCACGTCGGTGTAACTTGCGCCGACGACGACGCTATTGTCGCCGTAGAGCAGCAGATAGCGGTCGAGAACACAGGACCAGGCTTTTACCGCGAAGAGAAAACCAAGCAGAGCGGAACCATGAGCGATCGCTGTCGGCGATATTGATCGACGGTGAACGTCGTATTCGATGTCGCCGTGCACCCAGTAGATCGCCGCGGCGAAAAGCCCGCTCAGAACGAGCGCGAGGATCATCCAGTTCTTGATGAGGATATAGGCGGGCAGTGAGAAGAGGTAGAAGCCGATGTCCTTGTTGTAGAGCGGATCGTCTGCGCCGTAGGGCACCTGATAGACAAATCGCAGGAAGACGCCCCAGTTGCCGGCCTGGGCTGCCGCAACAAGAAGAGCGAGCAAAGCCGCAACGCCTGTGATCAACCAGGGCCACGACAATCGATCGCGCGCAAGCACAAGCAGATCCGGCGGCGCGTTGCCCGCGGCGCTCCACGACGGAGCGGCGACGAACTGCGTCGGCCGCTGTCGGGCAGAGCGTAGCGCGAGCCATCCGTTCAGCCAGAGGATGACGGTGGTTCCGATCCAGACTGCAAGAAAGACGACGGCTTCGGCGCCGATTGTGGTCCAAAAGACCTGGAGATAACCGATCGAGGCAAACCACAGCCAGCCGACCAGGAGGTCGCTCGCGAGCGCAAGCAGGACGAGGCAAATCCCAATGACGACGGCCGCAACAATCAACCCGACCATGGCACTTTGCCTCGGTATCTTGCCTCCGGGTCCGGTAATCCCGATCGTCATGGTTTCATTATAGCGGAAATGAGAGACGCCCGCCCGCCCGATTCGGGATTAGCGCCTCGAGGCGACGACAGGGCTGCCAGAACCTGCATCGCCGCCATCGCGGCAGCGCAAAGGGGCGAGGTCGGCTGAAGCAGCCGGCGCTGCCAGTCGGTCGTCAGGCAACATGGCGCTCTCGAAGCCGCGCCGCACCGCATCATATCGTGAAATAGCGCAACTTGGTTCGCCACCCTGTATGAAATTGCGAACCCGTATATAATTGCGGATGGAAGACCCGTGTTGGGTCTATAGGCAGCCGCCCATCCTATGGCGAGAGTCTGCCGGGGGTGGATGGTTTGCATCCTGCATCGGAGGTGATGTCATGGCCATTGCTCCCACGCTCCAGAAATACCTGGCCGCTGAAAACATCCAATACGAGCTGATCCCGCACGAACTCAGCATGACGTCCACGCGAACGGCTGAGACCTGCCATACTCGGGCGACCGCCTCGCCAAAGGCATCGTGTTGCGGCGCAACGGCGAATACATGCTGGCCATCTTGCCCGCATCGCATCACCTTCGCCTGTCGGACCTGAGGACAAGTCTCGGCGACAATGTCCACATGGCCGATGCAAGCGAGATCAATCGGCTGTTCAGTGACTGTGCACACGGTGCCGTTCCTGCCGTCGGCAAATGCTACGGGTTGGATATCATCGTCGACGACAGTATCGAGGCACAGCCGGACATCTATATGGAAGCCGGCGATCATGAGACGCTGCTTCATATGGGTCACGCGCAGTTTGCGCGCCTGACGAGCAACGCACCGCACGGGCGTTTTAGCGCGCACGACTGAGGAATTTGCGCACCGCCCAATGCCTTTGCAATCCTGGGCGGGAACGCGGCTCGCGACGTCGCTGTTAAATCGTTGGGAAGGGTGACGGCGACAGCGTCGGCGTTTGTCTGCCGGATCGCCAAGGAGTGATGCTTTCTCCTGCGACACCGCACCCGATCGGTTGTACAGTTCAGAAAATGGGGGCGCTGCTGCATTGCATCAACGCACCTGAAACCCAGGAACGGAGACTCGCCATGAAGGTCAAAGACGTGATGCACAAGGGTGTCGACTGGGTCAGCCCTGACACCCCTACCACCGAACTTGCCAAATTAATGCGGGCGCACGACATCGGCTGCATTCCGGTTGGCGAGGACGACAAGCTGGTCGGGATGGTGACCGACCGCGACATCGTCTGCAAAGGGCTCGCAAGCCACAACTTCGATGCCGGCCGCGCGACAGCGCGCGATGTGATGACCGAAGGCATCCATTGCTGCCGGGAGGACGATGACCTCGCGAAGGCGATGCATCATATGGAGAAGCTGCAGGTCCGCAGGCTGCCGGTGATCAACAAGAGCAAGCGGATGGTCGGCATCATCAGTCTGGGTGACGCCAGCCATTCCGCGTCCGGTGATGTGCTGACCGACACCGTCAGGAGTGTTGCGGCGCATCACTGAAGTAGGGCCAGGGCTCCTCTCGCGATCACCGCTCGGTCCGACGTTGAGCTGAGCCCGAGCCATGCGTTTAACAAGGACCCATCGCGCGGCGCGAAAGCGGCGGCCCGACGTGCTCTACTTTGCGTCGGTGTGACCGCAAAATGATAATAATGCGGACACGGCGCGGCAAATGGAGGACGCGATGGCGTGGCGTGACGACAAGGCCCGCGCAACCCTGATCCGCGACGCAGCAGGCAGCGTGCCGCCGGGAAAGAGCTCCCGGGCCTTTGCCGAGCCTCTGTTCGGCTACAGCAATATCGAGGATCTCGACAATTACGATGCCGCCTCGCTCGCCCTCCTGGCGGAGCACGCCTGGGAGCATGTACAGCGGCGCACGTCGGGCTGCGCCGATATCCGCGTGGTCAATCCGACGTTGCCGAACGGGCGCGAGATTTCCGTGCTCGAGATTCTCAACGACAACATGCCTTTCCTGTACGACTCCACGATGGCAGAGCTCGCCGAGCAGGGTATCGAAGTCACACTCGTCGCCCACCCGATCATCGCAGTGGAGCGCGATGCTGAGGGCAAGCTGCTGCGCTTCTACGGCGAAGCACTGCCAGAGGGAGCAAGGGGCGCACGCGAAAGCCTGGTTCACCTCCATATCACCCGCCTGGACGCCGACGCCGATCGCCAGAAGCTGATCGACGGACTCGCCAGGGCGTTGAACAACGTCCGCGCCTGCGTCACCGACTGGCGCGCCATGCGTGACCGCGTCGAGGAAGCGATCAAGACGTTCTCTTCCAATCCGCCGCCGCTGCCGATCGACGAGGTCGCCGAAGCCAACCAGTTCCTGCAATGGCTCTGCGCGGACAATTTCACTTTCCTCGGCGTGCGCGAATATCGCTTCTCGCCCGACAGCGATGCGTCGGACGACATCACGACCGGCGAAGGCCTCGGCATCCTCCGCGATCCGGATACGAAGGTCCTGCGACGCGGCAACGAAATGGTGGTGATGACATCGGAAATTCGCGAGTTCATGCACGAGCCGACGCTGCTGATCGTCATCAAGGCCAATGTCTCAAGCCTCGTCCATCGCCGCATCCGGATGGATTATGTCGGCATCAAGCTCTATGCACCCGACGGCCGGCTCGAGGGCGAATTGCGCGTCGTCGGCCTGTTTACATCAGGGGCCTATACCCGCTCGGTGCGGCAGATCCCTTATGTGCGCCACAAGGTTTCGCGGGTGCTGCAGCGCGCCGGCTTCGACCCGAACGGCCATTCGGGCAAGGCGCTCATGCATATCCTCGAAGATTATCCGCGTGACGAGCTGTTCCAGATCGACGTCGACTCGCTCTACAATTTCGTCATCGAGGTCCTGATCCTCTACGAGCGCCCACGCGTCCGGGCGCTAGCGCGCGTAGACAAGTTCGATCGCTTCGTCTCCATCCTCACCTTCATTCCGCGCGACAAATACGACACCGACGTCCGCACGCGCGTCGGAGCCTTCCTGTCGCAGGTCTACAAGGGGACCCTGTCGGCTTCCTACGTATCGTTCCCTGAAGGCGCGCTTGCGCGCGTCCACTTCATCATCGGGCGCTATGAAGGCAAGACGCCCGTCGTCGAGCGCGCCACGCTCGAAGCCGGGATCAGCGCCATTGCCGCGACCTGGGCCGACAAGCTGAAAGCCGCGCTCACCGCGTCGACCGACGGCATGCGGGCGCGCATGCTCGCCAACCGCTATGCCCAATCCTTTAGCGGCGGTTATACCGAGGTTTTCACAGCGGAGCAGGCCATCGCCGATATCGCGACCATCGAAAGGCTGACCCCAGCCCGCCCGGTGACGATTTCGGTGCACCGGGACAAGGGCGAGGACGATCCCAGGCGCTTCGGGCTGAAGGTGTTCTCCGACGCCGCACCGCTATCGCTATCCTATCGCGTACCGGTGATCGAAAACCACGGCCTGCGCGTGGTCAACGAACGCACTTATCAGATCGTGCCCGGTAACAGGCCCGAGCCGGTCTGGCTGCACGACATGACGATCGAGACCAGCGACGGCGAGCCGATCGAGATCAGCCCGGACTTCAGCCATCGCCTGGAAGCCTCGATCATGGCGGTGGTCGCTGATCGCGCCGAATCCGACGGATACAACGCCCTGATACTGCGCACGCCCCTCGGCTGGCGGGAAGTCTCGACCATCCGGGCACTGTCGCGCTATTTGCACCAGATCCGCGCCCCCTTTCACCCAGGACTATATGTGGGAGACCTTGCGCAAGAACGCCGGGATCACAGCCAACCTCGTCGCGCTGTTCCAGTCCCGCTGCGATCCGCGCCTTGACCTTACCGATCGCGAGCGTTCGGCGCGCGAGACAACTCTCCTTGCCGAGATCGAGGAGCAGCTCAAATCCGTCGCCTCGCTCGACGAAGACCGCATCCTGCGCCGTTTCACCAATCTGGTGCAGTCGACCATCCGCACCAATCTGTGGCAGATCGGCGAGGATGGGCATCCGCGTCCGGTAATCTCCTTCAAGTTCGACGCGCGGCGGATCGACGATTTGCCGGCGCCGCGACCTCTCTACGAGATCTTCGTCTATTCGCCTCGTGTCGAAGGCATTCACCTGCGCTTCGGCAAGGTTGCGCGCGGTGGCTTGCGCTGGTCCGATCGGCCGCAGGATTTCCGCACCGAGATCCTCGGCCTGGTCAAGGCCCAGCAGGTCAAGAACGCCGTGATCGTGCCGGTCGGCGCCAAGGGCGGCTTCGTGCCCAAGCGCCTGCCGCCGCCTTCCAATCGCGACGCCTGGCTCGCGGAGGGCACCGAAGCCTATCGCATCTTCGTTCGCTCGCTGCTCGAACTCACCGACAATCTCGACGGCGACATCATCGTGCCGCCCGGTTCGACCGTGCGGCATGACGGCGACGACCCCTATCTGGTCGTCGCCGCCGACAAAGGCACCGCGACCTTCTCCGACATCGCCAATGCGATTTCGGCCGAAAAGAACCATTGGCTCGGCGATGCCTTCGCCTCCGGCGGCAGCCAGGGCTACGACCACAAGAAGATGGGGATCACAGCGCGCGGCGCTTGGGAAGCGGTCAAGCGCCACTTCCGCGAGCTCGGCACCGATATTCAGACCATGCCTTTCACCGTGGTCGGCGTCGGCGACATGTCCGGCGATGTCTTCGGCAATGGCATGCTGCTCTCGCCGGCGACAAAGCTCGTGGCGGCTTTCGATCACCGCGACATCTTCATCGATCCCTCCCCCGATCCGACGATCAGCTTCGCCGAACGCAAGCGCCTGTTCGACCTGACGCGATCAAGCTGGCAGGACTACAACAAGTCGCTGATCTCGCAAGGCGGCGGCGTGTTCTCGCGCACGCTCAAGGCGGTCCCGCTCGCACCGGAAGTGCGGAGCCTGCTCGATCTCGACAAGCCGCAGGCTACGCCGTTCGAGGTGATGACCGCGATCCTGAAAGCGCGCGCCGACCTTCTATGGTTTGGCGGCATCGGCACCTATATACGCGCATCGGGAGAGAGCGACGATCAGGCCGGTGACCGCGCCAACGATCCGATCCGCATCGCGGGCGCCGATGTTCGCGCCCGGGTGATCGGCGAAGGCGCCAATCTCGGCGTCACCCAGCGCGGCCGCATCGAAGCGGCGCAGAAGGGCGTCAAGCTCAACACCGACGCCATCGACAACTCGGCCGGTGTGAACACGTCCGACCTCGAGGTCAATATCAAGATCGCGCTGGCGCGCCCCGAACGCGAGGGACGCCTCAGCCCCGCCGACCGCAACAGCCTGCTAGCTACGATGACCGACGAGGTCGGCACGCTGGTGCTGCGCAACAACTACCTGCAGACGCTGGCGCTCTCGCTCGCCGAGCGCAAAGGCGTGGCCGAGACCGGCTTCCTGACCCGCCTGATGCAGTCGCTCGAGCAGCGCGGTTTGCTGAGCCGCTCCGTCGAGTTCTTGCCGGACGACGCAGCGCTCACCGAGCGCACGCGGCGCGGCCAAGCCCTGACACGGCCGGAGCTTGCCGTATTGCTCGCCTACGCCAAGCTGACGCTCTACGAGGACCTGCTCCTCACCAGCGTGCCGGACGATCCTTATCTCGCCCGCAGACTGACCCTTTACTTCCCGCGCGAGGTTCCGGACAAGTTCCCGAGCGCGGTCGAGCTCCATCGTCTCCGACGCGAGATCATCGCAACCAGTCTCGTCAATGCCGTGATCAACCGCGGGGGCCCGGCCTGCGTCGTGCGCCTGACCGACGAGACCGACGCCGATATCTGGACCATCGTCATGGCGCAGGTGGCGGTGGACGCGATCTACGAGCTCAGGCGGCTCAATGACGAGATCGACGCGCTCGACACACGTATCGACGGGCAGTTGCAGCTCAGCCTCTACGCGGCGATCCAGGACCTCCTGCTCTCCCGCATGGTCTGGTACGTGCGCAATGTCGATTTCAAGGACGGGCTGGAGGCCGTTGTCGCGCGCTTCGGCCAAGCTATCCGCCAGATCGTCGCCGGGCTCGACACCACCCTGCCGACGGACTTGCAGCCCGCACGTGCCAAGCGTCGGCAGGACCTGACTGATGCCGGCGTCCCGGCCGGCCTCGCCTGCGAACTCGCCGATCTCGACTTCCTGGTCTCGGCACCGGATATCGTGACCGTGGCGGAGCGCACCAGCCGCAACATCAGCGATGCCGCCGCGACATTCTTTGCCGCCGAGGCGAATTTCCGGCTCGACCGGATCATTGCCGCCGCGCGCAGCGTGCTGGCAAACGATTATTTCGAACGTATGGCCATCGATCGCGCCGTTGAGCAGATCGCTTGCGCCGAAAGAAGACTGGCAGCGCATATGCTGGCAACCGGCCAGTCCGGCCAGCAGGCCGTCGAGACCTGGCTCGCGGCTCACCCCGAAGCGACGCGCATCCGCCGCTCGGTCGAGGAAATTGCCGCCACCGGACTGACGCTCGCCAAGCTGACTGTGGCCGCGAACTTGCTGGGGGATCTGGTCAAAGCCTGAGGGCGTGCGAGGCAGGGATGTGAAATTTGGCCGGCGAAACGGAGGACTCCCATGATCCACGCGACTTGCCATACCGCCGATAATCTCCGCTGCATCGAGTTCGATGCCACAACTTGGTTCAACGAGGCTGACGCTCCGAGCATTATCGATTTGGCCCAACGAGGATGGGTCAGCACGGCGATTGCAGAGTCCCTTGAGCGCCGACGAGGATACGAACGCTTGCACGACCTCGTTGAGTATGCAGCAAAGCGACTGCAACCGGAATCCCAGGAGCACCCAACCTGGGAAACTTTCGAATGCGTCGTCGATGGACCCGACGCCGTGGCCTGGCTCGAGAAGAACCGGCTCGAAATTGTGGCGAGTATCCGCTAAGCCACGGGAAGCGCAGCAATGGCGATGATCGATTGGCGACGTCGTCAGCGAAACGGCAATGGCGCTCCCTAGCTAGAGCAACCGGCCAAGCGTGCTACGCAGCATCCTGTCAGTCGTGGCTTAACCCACTCACAGGGCCTGGCATGCCCCGCGCCCCGCATGCGCCGATGCACGCTCGGGAACCTTATGCTCGAATCGGGCCGCTGTTAGATTCAATCTGCTGTCGCAGCGATCTCATTCTGTTCTCTTAGGACGAAATACCTTGATCCACCGCATGGTATTACTATCCACCACAAGCACGGAGTAAGAACCCAACGCATGACGCAAGAAATATTTTGGCGCGTCACGGCCTCCCGTTTGGCGGTGCCAAATCGGTGCCACGCGGTTTCGGTTTTAGGAGGAAAGCGTGCTTGCGGGCCAATCGCTTGAGAGTGGTCGGCGCACCAGGGCTCGAACCTGGGACCCGCTGATTAAGAGGCGTATGATTTATCTGTAAGATCAATGGCCATTCCGACAAAAGACTCGTTGAACGTGCATTAAATCCACAATTGGATTTCCATTTGTCGGAATGTCCCGGTACCAAATACGCGCAGCACGCGACAGGACGAGGCGTCGGGGGTTCGAGTCAGGAGACCGCTACATGGCTGGGCCCACTACTGTGGAGGCGCTGTTCTCTTACCGGAGGGCAGCTTAACTCCCGGCCTCGCACCTTGATAGCCCGCCAGAAGCCGCCGTTCTCGCGCGGTCCACGCACGTCCATGCGTCCACGTGAAATTCACGATTCCGACGGAGCCGCAGCCGGTCGCTCTCGTCGAACGACAGGTTGAGTAGGTGGCGACGCGGTCGAACTGGCGCGCTTTTTCGAAATACTGGCCTCCGATAGATTGTCTGCCGAGTCATCGATTGCCTCCTCCGAAATCCGAAGGGACTCGCGATGAAGGCGTTCAATACGAGGCTGCACCGGCGCAAACTGCCGAACATCGTGGCATTTCGGCATTGGTGTCTTCGGAACCGCGACCGAACGGCAAACAATGCCGCACAAACGCGCGAAAATGATCCGATAACGCCCATTGGAAGCTGGAGCATGTCTCAGTCGGTACACGTTCACGCCTTTCGCGATCTTCTGGACGACAGGGGCGTCGTTGACGATCCAGGGCGGATCGCGGCCTACACAACGGATCAGCGCCAGCTCTTCACGGGCTCGACGTTTGCCGTGCTGAAGCCGGCGACGACAAAGCAGGTCGCCGACATTGTACGGCTGGCGGCGCACCACGGTATCGGAATTGTTCCACAAGGCGGCAACACCAGCTATTGCGGCGGCGCGACGCCGGATGCCTCCGGGCGCCAGATTGTCGTGAGCCTCGAGCGGATGGACCGGATCCGCGAAATCGATCCCGTCTCCATGAGCATCTCTGTCGATGCCGGCGTCATCCTGAAGAACATACAGGACGCCGCGGCGGCTGCCGGACTTCTGTTGCCGCTCAGCCTCGGCGCGGAAGGCAGTTGCAGGATCGGCGGCAACATCGGCACGAACGCGGGCGGGCTGTCGGTCGTCAGGTACGGGATGACGCGCGATCTGCTGCTCGGAATCGAGGCGGTGCTGCCGGACGGGACGGTGGTGTCCGACATGCGCAAGCTGCGGAAGAACAATACCGGCTATGACGTCAAACAGTGCTTCGTCGGAAGCGAGGGGACTCTCGGCATCGTCACCGGCGCAGTGTTGCGTCTCGCGCCCTTGCCGACCCGCCGCGCTACTGCCTGGCTGAAGCTCGCGAGCGGCGCGCCGCTCGCTGAGCTTCTCGCCCTGGTCCGTCGCGAGTCCGCGGATCTGCTGACCACTTTCGAATTCATGGCGGCCCGATCCATCGCGCTCGCAACCGCAGCAATGACCGACCCCCCCTCGCTTGGAGCGGGCCCAGCAGGCGCCGTCCTCGTCGAGTTCGCCTCTTCCTCACGTCATCTCGATCTCGACGAACTGATGGAAGCCGTTCTGGCCGAGGCGATAGAGTCCGGATGGATCGAGGACGCATTGCTGGCGCAGAGCGGATCGCAGCGGACCGCGATGTGGCGGCTCCGCGAGACCATCCCCGAGGGCGAGAAATGCCGGAACGGATCGGTCAAGCACGACATCTCGGTGCCGCTTTCGTCTATTCAACACTTTCTGGATTTGGCCGGTTCGCAGGTGCGATCGTATGACGCCGACCTTGAGCTGTCCGTCTATGGCCATGTCGGCGACGGTAATCTGCACTATAACGTGCTCGTTCCTCCCGATGTCGACCGACTGGAGTTCACCGAGCGGATCGAAGGCAGCCTGTCGCTGCAACTCTACGACACGGCCGCGGCGCTCGGCGGCACGTTCAGCGCGGAGCACGGCGTCGGTCGTTTCAAAAAGCACCTTCTGGAGCGATACGGCGATGTTGGGCGTATCGCGGCGATGCGCCGGATCAAGACCGCCTTTGATCCGGCTGATATCATGAACGCCGGCGCAATCGTTCGTCCGCTGGGCGAGACGTCTGCCTCTTGAATCATCGGCGGCGCGCTGGCGATCTTTCGTCGCGGGTCGAACGGTGCATCGTCGGCTGGGGTACCTCGATTGCCCAAATCGCCTTGTCCTTAAAGAAAGAGCCACTCCGAAGGAGTGGCTCAGGTTGGGGAGGAATTCCTGATGCCGTCGCGTGAGCAGCTTGAGGTTTCTTCGTAGAACCTGACGAACTCGACCAACTCCTACCGTTTTGCGTCCATAAGCCGGCGGACTTGACGGCGCGGAAACATGGAGTCCCGCTCACTCGTCTGCCGGAACCTTGGCTTCGCTCGGTACGCGTCAGCCTGACTTCCGGCTCGATCTTCAGATGGCGGAGATGTTCAGCTTCGAGCCGTCGGTCAGACGCGACAGCCGGAACGGTGCGGGATCGACGCAAGGCGTGTCGTTGACGAGAAGCTGTGCGGCCAGATAGCCGAGCCCCGGGCCCAAACCGAAGCCGTGACCCGAGCAGCCCGCCGCGAGGACGAGGCCTTCCACCCCGTCCACCTTCGACACGACAGGCACTGCATCAGGCGTGCAATCGACGAAGCCGCCCCAGGCGCTATCGATCTTGATTTCGCCGAGTTGGGGGAAGGTTTTCCGGACACTCTTCACCACTTGGTTCACCAGCCATTTCAAGGGCGGAGGATCCAGCACGCGATTCTGCTCGAAGATCCGATCGTTGGTCAGCAACGCCGCCATTGAATCCGGCCCCGAAACGAACGATTGGCCGACACCAATCCTGACGTTCTTCAGGCGACGCAAGAACTGCGGCATGAATTCCCGGCTGTACCTGATCGCCTGGGGCGTGATTTCGAGGTTCGCCTTGCCGCTGATCGCAAGCGTATAGCTGCCGTCCAGTCGGCGCGTGATCGTGCAGTAGGGTGTCGAGACCGCCTCGCCGATGTTGATTGTCGGGGTAGAACGCAGCGCGGTCTGCCGGATGCTCGCTTGGGGGAAACTGATTCCGAGCGGCCGAAGGAAGCGCGAGGACCAGGCGCCGGCGGCGCACAGCACCGCGCTGGTTCTGATATAGCCCTTCTCCGTGTGCACGCCTGCAATCTTGCCATTGGCCAAGTCGAGCGCCCGCGCGGCGCATCCCTGGTGGATCGTGGCGCCCAGAGTTCTGGCCCCCTCGGCGATAGCCGGCGCGGCCAGCGCAGGTTCGGCCTTGCCGTCCCGCTCCGAATAGGTCCCACCGACCCATTTGCCGCGCGCTTCGGGGACGCGCTCGGCCACCTCCGCCCGGCTCAGCACCCGGGTGTCGACGTCGTACTCCCTGGCGAGCTTGCGCCACTTTTCCCAGCCCGCGAGCACAGCCTCGTCGTGGGTCGCATAGACGAGACCGCAGCGCCGAAATCCTAGGTCCCGATTGATATCGCGCGTGAGCTCGTCCCACAGCCGCATGGAGAGCACCGAGAGCGGCAGTTCGCGCCGGTCGCGGTTCTGCTGGCGGCACCAACCCCAGTTTCGGCTCGATTGTTCACAGGCGACGTGGCCCTTCTCGAGCAGCGCCACAGAGAGGCCACGCTTCGCCAGGTAATAGGCGGCCGTAGAGCCGAGGATGCCGCCGCCGACGATGACGACGTCGGCCTCGACCGGGAGACGCTCATCGCTGTGAATGCGCTCGACTTGGGGCGACATGTTCCAACGAACCTCAGCTGCCAAGAATGCGGAAGCAACGTTCCGATCAGCCCTTCATCGCATCGTGCGCGCGATAGAATGTGCTGAAATCACCTAGAACTTCGCAAGATGTTCGGGTTTTTGAGCGCTTGTGCGATACGAGCTGCTCAAGCGCGATCGTCCCAGTTCGGCGCAATGGCGACGCGACCTGCTTGTCCACGGAGACCGGACCGCTTTTCGATGCCCCAGCAAAATGGACCCAGACCGTCGCGATTGGGTCGGCGACACCGGGACGAGTGATGTCCTGAACCACGAGCGTCGGGCGTTTGTTCCGATCGCAGGCAGACGGTCTAGCCTTCGAGGTCGTGAGCGGTGCCGGCATCCATGGATGTGCCGGGTTCGAGCAGCACGACCTCGCAGATGTCGTCCAGCGCGACAGGGCAATGCTCTACCCCATGCGGGACCACGATGAACTCGCCTTGCTCGATGATCTCGTCCCGATCACGGAACTTCATCAGCAGGCGGCCCTTGTGCACGAGGAAGAGTTCGTCACCGCTCCTGTGAAAGCGCCAGGCGAACTCGCCCGCGAACTTGGCGAGCTTGATCTGCATGTCGTTAATCTGACCCGCGATCTTCGAAGACCAAGTCTCCTTGAGCTGCCCGAACGAGTTGGCCAGGTTCCTCTTGTGGAGTGGGGAGAGATGTCGGTTCAGGGAGGCCACGTCACGAATGATGGCCCCAAGCTGGCGAGCGACGTCCTTGTCGTCGGCCGGATACTTGCCGTCCAACGCGGCCGTGCCGATAGTGAAGCCGGCGGCTCCTGCGTCCTTCAGGATGGCGATCCGCTCAGGCGTATCAATCGAGCCGGCCACATAGACGGGCTTGGGCACCGCCGCGCACACCGCTTTGATGAGGGCCGGGACGTCTTCCTTGGAGCGATAGGCGAGCAGGTCGAGGCCATACACGCCCTCCCGCAGGGCGAGCGCCTTGGCGCTCTCAACGATCTCCTCGATGCTCCCTTCGAGCACGCTCGGGTGACCGGTAATGCGACCCGGGAAGGGGCAGTATTGAATGCCGGTGCCAGCAAGGATCGGCAGCACGTCGTCAAGACGTGTGCCGCCGAGCAAGACGTCGACGCCGATTTCAACCGCCGCTTTCGCCGAAACGATCTCACTTTGCCGGTCGAGTGAGACGACTTCGAGATAGGAGGTGGCGCCGTCTGCCTTGATGACCTGGTTGAGAACTTTGAGTCGATCGATCGGCAGGCCGATGTCCTTGAAACCGATGTGGCGAACGCCAAGGCTGAGGGCGGTCTTGAGTTGTTCAGAGGCGTCCTCGACGGTGCGATCGTTGCGCGTGAGCATGAAGATGAAGCGAAGGCCCATTAGACTACCCCTTCTTTGGTCTTAATTTGCGCGGCGACGAGCCTTCGCGCGTAAGTCAGGGCGGTCTCGAGACTGCCGGTGTCGGCGATGCCTCGGCCTGCAATGTCGAATGCCGTGCCGTGATCAGGGCTTGTACGGACGAACGGCAGGCCGAGCGTGATGTTCACACCCTTTTCGAGGCCGAGATATTTCACCGGGATCAGGCCCTGATCGTGATATTGGGCCACGACCACATCGAAGCGGCCCTTGCGGGCCTGCATGTAGACAGTGTCCCCGGGCCAGGGGCCACTGGCGTCGACGCCCTCGGCGCGGGCTGCTTCGATCGCAGGCCGTATGATCTGGATTTCTTCGTCGCCGAAGAGACCACCTTCGCCGGCATGGGGGTTGAGCCCTGCGACCGCAATGCGCGGCGCCGCGATCCCGAGGGCCTTGCCGCCCTCATTTGCGAGCCGGATCGCTGACATCTGGGCATCGAAATCCGCTTGGTCGATGGCCTTGCGCAGCGACGTGTGGATGGTGACGAGAACCGTGCGGATATCGTCGTTCGCCAGCATCATCGCAACGCGCTTCGCACCACCATAGTCGGCGAGGATTTCGGTGTGCCCGGGATAGCGAATGCCCGCGTTTGCCATCGCTTCCTTGTTGATCGGTGCGGTGACGATGCCGCTGACCTTGCCGGCCTTGGCTGCCGCGACGGCGGCGACGATGGCATCGAAGGAAGCTTGGCCGGACATGGCGCTGACGCTCCCGAGCGGAGGCGGCGCGATGATTTGCGTCGCCTCGACAACCTCAATGGACCGCGGCTCAGAGCGCGCCTCTTCAGGTCCGGCGATACGCCTGACCGTCAGCTCGAGGCCCAGACGGTGGACGATATTCTCCATCACGACGTAGCTGCCGAATACGACCGTGCCTTCGCCGGCTTTGGCCAATGTCTTTGCCACGATCTCCGGGCCGATGCCGGAGGCATCGCCCATTGTGATGGCGAGGGGAGCGGATTGGGTCATGATACAACCAGTTCTGATACCGAGGTGCCGAGGCGGAGCTGCGTGATCGCACGACGCAGCGTATCGTCGTCGCCAAAGCCGCCTGCCTTCATGGCGATCAGTAGCTCTCGTCCATCTCCGAGGGACGTGCGGCCAAGCGGAAAGCCCGGCTCGAGCTCTTTCAGGATCTCGAACTCATAAATGTCCAGGCCATCCAGGATCGCCTCCATGGTGTCCCCGCCTGTGGCGATCACCATGTCGAAACGCTCGTCGGCCAACCGTCGAGCCGCAGTTTGGGCAATGTCGTGCAGGACGGATCCGGGATCATTCATCCGTTCGATCGGAGCCCGCAGCAGAGCGATTCCAGGCTCCATTGCAATGCAGTCGGCCTGACGATGGCTGCGCGGATTGGCGCTGCCGATAGCAACAAGAATGTCGCCACAAACCGTGACGGTCACGTTCGACGCCACCGCAAGCGGCGCAAGACGCTTCGCCAGAGCAAGGGCCATGCCCGGAGAGCCCACCCATAGGATCGACTCCGGATCCGGCAGGGCGGCAACTTGTTTGTCGAGATCGGCCTGTGTCGCAGCATCAAGGATGACGACGCTTCCAATGGAGGCCGGAACGAGCTCAGCCAGCCGAGAATGTCGCGCAGGATGGACGGGGTCGCGACCGTATTCGGTCTCCGCGACAGGAATGCCGCCCACAAGCTGAATGCCGCTGACGGTTGTACGCCCAGCGCCGGGGAACGCCGGTGCAAAGACCAGCATCTTGCGGCCGCTTGCCACGAAGGCCGCTTCCATCTCGGCCGTCACATGCCCGCGAAGAGTCGAGTCCACGGTCTTGTAGAGGACATCCCGTGAAGCGAGCTGCTCGGCAAGTTCCGACACCCGCTGTGCCGCTTGCGAAGCTGGTACCGATCGCGATCCGCTATCGACGGCGATGATCTTTGCATCCTCTAGCGGCCTCCGACGTCGGCCGACAACGGCTCGCAGGCACCGCTCGACAAACGGACCGGCCCCATCGGCGGCGCTGGTCAGGTCATCGGCCAGAATACCGATTGTGTATTCGCCATTGGTTCGCATGGATCAATTATGCCAAGCTAATCCAGCATGAAAAGCGATAGTTTTTGCGCTACATCAGTGATATCAGGTCACCAATGAGGCGATCAGAAATACCTTCGTTGGACGACTTACGTGCGTTCGAGACCACTGCGCGGCTGGGGTCGGTTCGGCTTGCCGCGAACAGCCTTGCCTTGACCCATGGGGCTGTGAGCCGCCGTATCACCAAACTCTCGGAAGACCTTGGCTTCAAACTCTTTGAAAAAAGCGGACGTGGCTTGCGCCTCACGGCTTCTGGAGAAGTGCTCAACCTCACCCTCGGCCGTTTCTTCACCGAGCTGGCGACAACCGTTGAGAGCTTGCGTGCTGCCAACGCACAGCAGAATTCCCTCGTTCTCTCATGCGAGCCTTCAGTCGCTATGCGCTGGCTTATTCCACGGCTTGCAAACTTTCAGGCCGTCCATCCTAACATCGCTCTACATCTCTCAGTCGCCGGCGGCCCCGTCGAGTTTCGCCGCGATCGGATCGATCTTGCTATACGTCGGCTCGACTTTGCGCTCCCAGAGGCGTGGCACGTCCGGCGCCTTTTTCCTGAAAGGGTAGGACCGGTCATGAGCCCTCAGCTCGCGCCGGTGTTTGCCTCAGGAAACTACATCGCCCTAGGTTCGAAGACTCGGGCGGACGCTTGGTCGCGGTGGCTTTCCACCCACCCGTCGGTGCGGCGCCCCACGGAGATACGCTTCTACGATCACCACTTCCTCATCGTTGAAGCAGCATTGGCCGGATTGGGCGTTGCCCTCAGCCCGCGGGTCCTTGCAACGGACGACGTAGATAGAGGGCGGCTCATCGCACCTGCCGGTTTCGATCCTGACGAAAGCCACTATGGCCTTATCTGGGCGGGAGAAACTGAACTGTCTGGGAAAGCGAACTATCTTGCTTCATGGCTGCAGGAACAGTGCAATCTGATCTAATGATTTAACTTCGCGCTCCTCAAGGGCTCGGCGCTACCTTGCATGCAGCATCTTAGTTTTGAACGGCTCGCCCTAGAGGTAGCGTTTCATTGATAAAATCCGAGAACGGCCTTGGTCTCGAGATATTCTTCCATGCCTTCGCAGCCGTATTCCCTGCCGTTCCCGGAACGCTTGTATCCGCCAAAAGGTGCGTTCGGATCCCAGTCGGGATAGTTGAGATGGACCTGACCGGACTGGATCTGCCCAGCCACTTTCCTCGCGGTGTCCATATCAGTGCCCTGCACATGCGCGCCGAGGCCGTAGACCGTGTCGTTGGCGATCTCGATCGCCTCGTCAACCGAATCGTATGGAATGATAGACAACACCGGGCCGAAGATCTCCTCCTGAGCTATCCTCATGTCGCGACGGACGTTCGAGAAGATCGTCGGCCGCGCATAGAGGCCGATCTGAAGGTCGTCGGGCCGCCCCGGCCCGCCAATGACAAGCTTGGCGCGTTCCTCCAGGCCGACGTCGATCATAGTCTGGACGCGCTCGAACTGCGGCCGGTTGGCGATCGGACCATGGGTCGTGCATTCCGAAAGCGGATCGCCGACCACTATTTCGGAAGCAGCCGCCGCGGCGAGAGCCTCAACCTCCGCCATCTGCGAGCGGGACACAAGCATGCGCGTCGGCGCGCTGCAGGATTGGCCGAGATTGCGGAAAGCGGCGCCGACGCCGAGTGGAACGGCCCGGCTCAGCTCGGCATCCGGCAGAATGATATTTGGCGACTTGCCACCGAGTTCCTGGGCAACCCGCTTGACGGTGGGCGCAGCCGCCTGCGCAACGAGAACTCCGGCACGGGTCGAGCCGGTGATCGAGACCATGTCGACCTGCGGATGCGACGCCAGACCGGCGCCCACGACGGGACCGGTCCCATTGACGAGGTTGAATACGCCGGGCGGACAACCGGCATCGTCCATCACCTCGGCGAACATCAAGGCGCTCAGGGGCGACAATTCGCTTGGCTTCAACACCACCGTGCAGCCCGCCGCGAGCGCCGGACCGACCTTGGCTGTGATCTGGTAGAGAGGCCAATTCCAAGGGGTGATGAGACCACAGACGCCGATCGCCTCGCGCATGAGGGCGGTGCTGCCGCGCGGGCTGATGAAAGAATAGGTCGCGAGATTGTCACGCGCGACGCGGATATGTTCGGCGGCCAGCGGCACTTGGGCGCGGCGCGCATAGGTGATAGCGGCCCCCATCTCGCTCGTGATCGCCTGCGCGAACAGCTCGAGCCGCTCCAGGAGCAAACCATGGATCCGGTCGAGCAGCGCTGCACGCTCCGGAGCCGGCTTGCAAGACCAGCCCGCGAAGGCTCGTCTGGCCGCGGCGACCGCGTATTCCACGTCCTCGTCGTTTCCGAGCGCGACTTCGGCGATTGGCTGCTCGGCCGCCGGGTTGACGACGACCGCCATCGCCGATCCGCTGGGCTTGCGCCATTCTCCGTCGATGTAGAATTTGCCGAGGAAGCCGGCTTCCGTCAGGTGTCGAACGGCCGAGGTCATTGGAAGCGATCCTTGATCCGGTAATAGGCGCCGACCAGCGGAAGGAACCAGGGAGGACCGAGATGGCCCGCAATGGCGGGCCAGGCGAAGTCCTTCCAGGGATTGAGCTCGGTGACCCCGGCCTCAAAAGACCGGTAGAGCCGGTCGGCGACTTTCTTGCCAAGCTTGGCCGAGAGCGTGCCGTAGTCCTGAGCGAACCCGTTGTTGCAGATGTTGCCGTTCCGGCCGGACGCCGCGTGCCCGATCGTCTCCGCTTCGGGGAGCACGACGGGCGCGTCCTTCTTGGCGAGAGGCAGGGCGGCCGAAGAACCGGTCAAGCCGCCGCCAATCACTGCAACGTCGCAGGTGCCTTGCACCGGTGCTGCGGTGTCGCTCTTGAATGGCTCCGATGTGTCCAACCAATAGGATGTGAGCTTCATATCGACTCCAGAAACCCGCTATCTGAGCGCTGGGCATGCGCAAATCGCCGCCCGATTCTGTTTCAGGTCTACCAGCCGCGCATCCGCGGCCACTGAGCTTCGATTGCGTCACTTCCTGCCGAGATGACATTGTAAAGTTCGTGCTGTGACGCCATCGCGCAGGCATGGTTGGGCAGAATCCTGACCTTCGCCCCGATCGTGATATGCGGGAGGGCTGCAGCCGATCCGGGCCTGATGGCGAGGATGCCGTGCTCCTGGCTCGCCTGCGCGACGATCAGGTTCGGATAGAGTTGGCCGGACAGATCGCAGACGAGACCGTAACCTTGGTCGACCCGCTGCGCCGCGGTGCCGCGATCGCGTGACAGTGCCATCCAGCCCGCATCGACCAAAATCCATCCCTTCTCCGGCTTCGTGCCGATCACGGTGGCGAGAACCGAGATCGCGATGTCGTCGGTCGTGCAAACACCGACGCCGTGCATCACCAGATCGAAGAACATGTAGACGCCGGCCCGCATCTCCGTGACACCGGTCAGGTCATCGGCGAAATGGGCGGTCGGCGTCGAACCGACACTCACGACCGGGCATTCATGCCCCGCCGCCCGCAATGTCTCCGCGGCCGCCACGGCCACGGCCCTTTCGTTCTCTGCTGCCGCGACGAGAGCATCGGACGTGTAAAGGCTGTAGGATTCGCCGGCATGGGTGAGAATGCCGGCGAGCGTGACGCCGGCCTCGGCCAGGGCCGCCGCGACGGCGATGAGTTTGGGATCGGTGGCGGTCAGCCCCCCGCGATGGCCGTCGCAGTCGATCTCGATGAAGGCGGAGGGCGTCACGCCGGCGGCGTGCGCGGCCGTGCCCAACATCGCCGCCTGTTCAGGGGAATCGAGCAGCACCTTAAGGTCAACGCCGGCTTTGCGGAGACGGATCGCCCTTTCAGCGGTGTGCGGTGCCACGCCGACGGCATATGTCACGTCACGGAAACCGTACTGCGCGAAGTACTCAGCCTCCGCCAAGGTGGAGACGGTGATCGGCCCGGGCCCGGAGGGATAGGCGCGCCGGGCGACCTCAATGGATTTCGCGGTTTTCATATGGGGGCGCAGCACGACGCCAGCCGCGGCCATACGAGAGGACAGACGGGCGAGATTGCGATCCAGCCGGTCTTTGTCGAGCAGGAGGGCCGGCGTCGCCAACGCGCCGACCGTCGCGGCTATTTCGCATGGCGCGGCGTTGTGGACATCGATCCCGCGCATATCCCAGCGTTGCATCTCAAGGTCTCCTAGCCGAACGACTGGTTGGCGACCGCGAACCTGCGCGCTGGCCCGGTCGATGGCGTCTGCGCCCCCATGACCATGGTGGTGGCGTCGCTGACCTGCTGCAGCCCGATGCTTTCGAGCCAGTCCCCGAGCTGCGAGGAGGCAGAGGTGTCGATCCGGACGAAGACACTCCCGAGGGGCGCGAGCGCGGCCTCGATCAATGCGCGCGCATCAGTCGGGCTCTCGGCAACCACAGGGCCGATGACATGCCCGCGGCCGAAGAGACGGGAAATGGCGTAGCCGCGGGGCGTGCCGTCACGCAAGAGGACGTAGCCGTCGCCGACCTCGATCAGCCGGTTCAGCATCTCGCGCCTCGTCCAGCCGGAGGCCTCGTGATCGAGCTCCACGATCGCCCCGAAGTCCGATGGAACCATCAATCTGACGTTTGCGAGCGGCGGCGTGTCGCGGCGCTGGCGAGGAACGCCATGATGCTGGTGCAGCATGCCGATGCTCGCGAAGCCGCGGCGTGCGTAAAGCGCAAGGCCCTCTGCCGTCGAATTCAGCGTGATGATCCGTGGTCGTGCCGCCGCGAGCAGCGCGTCCATCAGCCGGGCCCCGTAACCCCGTCCCTGAACGGCTTTCGAGACGATGATCATTCCGGCGGAAGCATGGGTGTCGCCGTAAGGCCACCACAGCGCGGTCCCTACCACAGCACCCGCACTCGTCACCACGAAACCGCGGCCAAGCTGCAGCGCAAATTCCCAATCCTTGAGCAGATACGGCCAAGACATCTCCTGCGAGAGCTTCAGCGCACCTTTCAGGTGCGCTCTCGCGAAAGGGATCAGGGCCACGTCTTCGTTCGCGCGATCTCCGGCCTGGGTAGCTGCGGTTGCCATGATGCGTCGACGTCTCTCGCTTGGGTTACCGGACTAATCGTCAGTGCCTGACACGGCGAGGTCCGTCTGACGATGTTCACACGAATTGCAGCGTACCTTGGCTCCGACAGCATTACGCGATCAGACTGACGCAAAGTTCGGCAGGGTATTGCATTGATGATACGGTAGAAGAGACAATCTGCTGTCAGCGGCTCGTGCGCCAAGGTCAGCTTCGCGCCAAGCCCCGCCGAACCCGTGAGGGCCGACCGCAACTTTACTCGCGTCCGCTGACACCGGTCGCCATCCTCAGGCGTGCTTGCAACGTCGCGGTCGCTTTTGCGTTGCGAACCTCGTCGCATGACAACTCCGTAGATATGGCCGAGGCTGAAACACTCCTCGATCCGAAACCGACCCTTCAGCACGTCGCACCCTGCACGACGTCGGCGATGTAGTTCTTCACGGCCCGTCCATCCGGGGGAAGGACTTTGACTCGCCTCGGCAGCCCTTCTAGTCCATCGAACCGTTGCGGACGATCTGGCTGCCGGCCTAACGCTTCCTTGATCGTCGAAGCGAATTTGATTGGCTGTGCAGTTTCGAGCACAAGCATCGGCGTCTCGGGGTTCGCATGCATGCGCCCGACCGTCACACCATCCGCAGTGTGAGGATCGATCATTGTGTTGTAGCGGTCCCACGTGTCACGGATCGTCGCCAGTCGATCGGCATGGGTGCTCCTGCCGCTGCGGAATCCAAAACGCGCCGCCGCCGTTACGAAGCTGGGATCACCGCTGAGGTCGAACGAACCGCATTTCCGAAGTTGGTTCTCAAACAGCGATTTCGTCCGACTGGCGTTGCGACCGAGTAAATCGAAGATGAACCGCTCGAGATTTGATGCCTTGGAAATATCCATGGAAGGGCTCGATGTTTCAAGCGTGTCAGCTCGGCTTCTGGCGCGATAAACGCCGGTGCGGAAAAACTCGTCGAGCACGTCGTTTTCGTTGGTCGCAAGGACGAGACGGGATATTGGAAGTCCCATCATGCGCGCAACATGACCAGCGCAGATGTTTCCGAAGTTTCCTGAAGGCACGGAAAAGTCAACGCCTGCTGACCTCCCTTCGGAGACTTGAAAATAGCCGGAGAAGTAATAGACGACCTGCGCGACCAGTCGGGCCCAGTTGATCGAATTCACTGCACCTATCTTATATCGTCGTTTGAATTCCAGATCGCTGGACACACATTTGACGATGTCTTGGCAATCGTCGAACACGCCATCTATGGCGATGTTGTGGATGTTGGCGTCCTGCAGGCTGAACATCTGAGCTTGCTGAAAGGAGCTCATCCGTCCGAGGGGCGACATCATGAAGATCCGCACCCCCTTCTTGCCGCGCATTGCGTATTCCGCAGCGCTCCCGGTGTCGCCACTGGTGGCCCCAAGAATGTTCAATTCGTCGTGCCGGCGTGCCAGTTCGTACTCGAGCAGATTGCCGAGCAACTGCATGGCCATGTCCTTGAACGCCAGCGTAGGACCGTTCGACAATTCCTGGAGGTAAAGCCGCGTCTCCAGCTTTCGAAGCAAAACGATGCTCGAGGCTCCAAATATCTCGGGCGTGTAGGTCTTTTCGCAGATTGCCTTCAGGTCAGCGGGCGGAATATCGCTGACGTAGAGCGACAGGACCTCGAAGGCGAGGCTGGGATAGGACAAGGAACGCCATGCATCCAATGTAGCGGCGTCCACACGCGGGTAGGTCTCAGGTACGTACAGCCCGCCGTCCTCGGCGAGGCCTTCAAGCAATGTCTCGCAGAACTGTCTGCGACCCGAATGTCCGCGCGTGGATACGTAGTGCATCGATGCTCTTCTTTCGAGAGGCGGCAGTGCCGCCAGCTCCATGACCCGGGTTGTACCTTTGAGAATGCCCGATGGAGCTTCCAGCCGTCAGCGGCGGTCGCGCCACAGCGCGAAATGATCCTGCATCCGATATCCCCAGATCATGGCGGGCATGAACCAGGGATCGCCACGATAGAGCGGGATGGAGTCCGGCGGACGGAAGTCAAAGGCGGTGCGCGCCCGTTCGTGGTTTCCCATCAGCTTGTGGGCCGCGTGCATCCCGATCCAAGGCGCCCAGACGACGCCTGAACCGCAGAAGCCAGTGGCATAAACCACACCGTCCTCTTCGAAGATGCGCGGGAGCATGTCGCGATTCATCGCCACATTGCCGAACCAGCTGTGCGAAAGGCGAACATTCTCGAGTTCGGGGAAAAGGTTCACCAGCCCCTTGCGCAGCAGGAGCTTTGGAGCCACCGGGTTACCGACACGAGAGCTGTCGCGCCCCCCTAACAGGATACGTTTGCCGTCGGGCGATGGGCGGTAATAGAACCCGATCTGGCGGTTCTCGGTCATCATCATGCGTTTGGGCATCAGCCGCGCCATGACGTCAGGTGCGAGCTCCTCGGTTGCAATGATCCGGCTGCGAACCGGGACCAGCCTGCGGCGCAGGAAGGGAACGGCGCTATCAGTATAGCCATTCGTGCAAACCAGAACCTGACGCGCCTGCACCGAACCGGCCGAGGTCACGATGCGGAATCCGGAGCCGTCCCTCTCAATTGAGATGACGGGCGTGTCCGCATGAACCGCGACGCCCGAAGCGAGCGCCACGCGAAGCAGTTCAGCGTGAAACTTCGCCGGTTGTAGCCCACCGATATCCATCCGGACTGTTCCACCCCGGTAGACATCGGTGCCGATGTAACTGCGCTGCTCGGCATAGGGTACGGCGTGAGACTCGATCCGCAGCCTCTTCGCTAATACTTCCGCGCTACGCGCCATCGTGTCGTACTGCTCATATCCGAACGCGCCCTTGAACTGCCCGACCAGTCGGAAATCACAGGCGAGCCCTTCAGTCTTGATGAAATCGTAAAGGAATTCGCGGGCGATCTTGCCTTCGGCCTCGATTGCCAACGCCTTGTCTTCGCCGAAGCGTCGGGAGATCGCCGCGTAATCCGGCCGTATGCTTGCGCTGGTTATTCCACCGTTGCGCGTCGAGGCGCCCTCGCCCGGAGTCATCGCGTCAAAGGCCGCAACCGAGCGTCCCTCGCGCGCCAGCACCAGCCCGGCCGAAAGAGAGGCATAGCCAGCGCCCACGATCAGTACGTCAAGTTTCTTGGGAAGAGTCTGTTGAGGCAGCGACCTAAGTGGTGCGGCTTCCCACCAATAGGGCGTGTCCTTCTCTGCGGCTCTGGGCTCGTGCATGTCGCTGACTTCTCGGGTGTTAAAGGTGGCCTTGGATTACTGACAAGACGGATTCTGATCAGCCAACGCGGTGCTTGCGACGTCTACGCTATCAGGAGGTTCTGCCGGATAGCCTTCAACGCTGTCCGCTGCCTGCCACCTGGGCTCAAGCCGTCAAATGTGGTCATCTCTAACGTCAAGCGCATCGCGCAACCCGTCGCCGATGAAGTTGAAGCTGGTCACTGCGATCGTAATCGCCGCGCCTGGAATGATGGCAAGCCAGGGAGCGCTGGCCAGATATTGCTGGGCGCCGTTGAGCAGATTGCCCCAGCTGGGCAGCGGTGGTTGGATGCCGTAACCGAGGAAACTGATATAGGCCTCCAGAAGAATCGCACGGGCGACGGTGAGGCTTGCGGCCACAATGATCGGACCGGTGGCATTGGGCAGAATTTCGCGAAGCATGATATGCCTGCCGCTCAGACCGACCATGCGCGCGGCCTGGACAAACTCGCGCTCGCGCAGCGAACGGACCTCGGCTTCGACGATCCTGGCAACCTCCATCCAGCTCGTGACAGCGATGATGACAGTGATCATCATCGGACTGGGCCGGAGCGTCGCCGCCAACGCCAGCACGAGGAAAATCGAGGGGAAGGACAGAAAGCCATCCACCGTGCGCATCAGCGCCGCTCCGATCCAGCCGCCGCGATAGCCTGCGGTCACGCCAACGAGCGTTCCGATCAGCGTTGACAACAACATCGCGGAGAATCCCACCAGCAGTGAGACGCGCCCAGCCATCAACAGCCGCACAGCCAAGTCTCGCCCCAACGGGTCAGTGCCGAAATAATGATGACCACTCAACGGAGGAGCAAAACGGGCGCGCATATCAATGTGGAGCGAGTCGTAAGGCAAGGCATAGGGGCCCAAGACGCACGCCAACACGAGCAGGGCGATCATCGCGAATCCGAGCAGCGCCAGGTGGTGGCGCATGAAGCGGCGCACCCCGCGGCTGTGCCACCAGCGAATTGGAGGGAGGTGGGCGGCGATGTCAGTCATAATTGGGACTCCTGTTGACGGCACGAGCCTGCGTCTTCAGCTGAGACGAATGCGCGGATCGACGAGTGCGACAAGGATGTCTGCGACGAGATTGCCAAGCACGACAAGGATGGCTGAGAATATCAACAGCCCCATGACCATCGGATAATCACTGTAGCCGAGGCTGTCGAGAAACAGCCGCCCCATTCCCGGCCAGGTAAAGATGGTCTCAGTGACCAACGCGCCGGTCAGAATGCTCGGCAACTGCACCCCAGCCAGCGTGATCATCGGCAACAGCGCGTTGCCGACGACATGCTTCAGCAGGATGCGGCGCTCACTCAGGCCCTTGGCGCGAGCCGTCTTGACGAAATCCTGGCTCAGCGCATCGAGAGTCGCCGTGCGCATGTAGCGGCTCCAGACCGCGACATGGACCAGAGACAGCACCAAGCTTGGCAAGATCAGGTGATGCAAGTAATCCAGCACCGATCCGTCGCCGATCGTGTACATGTTCCCTGCAGGCACCCAACCGAGCTTCAACGTGAAGATATAGATGCCGACGAGGCCGAACCAGAAGGTCGGGACCGACAGCGCGACCATGGCGCCGATCGTCGCGCAATAATCGAACAGGGAATAGCGGTGGGTGGCACCGCGGATCCCGATCCAGGAACCAATGGCAATGGCCAGTGCCGTGGAGGTGCCCATGAGCAGCAACGTCGCGAAGAGGTGACGCCCAATCACCGCCAGCACCGGCGTGCCGTCGCGGAAAGAGTGTCCCCAGTCGCCTTGAACCAGCCGCCAAGCCCAATCAAAATACTGAATCCACAGCGGCCGGTTCAGCCCGAGCTGCTCTGCCAGTCGCTCAATGTCCTTCTGAGTCATGCCGGGATCCAGCCCGAACTGCGCGAGAGGACCGCCCGGCATGAAGTTGAGCACCGTGAAGCCGATGATCGAGACGATCACCAACAGCACGATGCTCTGCGAAAAACGATTGAGCAGGAACCCGGGCATTCGAGTCTCCATATTAACTTGACAGCGGCTAGTCGGTCGCCGCCCTGCGCCTATCCGGGCCCCGGGCGGCGATACGTCAACTCGCCCAAGACCAAGCCAGCGCGTTCCAGGATTCAGTGCGCGTGTTGACGTTCGGCGCGACCCCGGAAATGCCTTTCTTGTTACCCTGGACCGCATTGATCTGGTACAGCGGAAGGAAGGGCAGGTCGCGACGAACAAGCTCTTGTACCCGACGGTAGATCGTGCGCCGCGCGTCCGGATCGAAGCTGCGAACCCCTTGATCGAGCAAGGCATCGACCTCTAGATTTGAATACTGCGCATTATTCGAACCACGCCCGCCCTTCGTTCTAATCGAACGCGAGTGCAAGCGATTGGTCACGTCCGGGTCAGCACCGATCAGATACGTGCTACCGACGATCACGGAATCGAATTGCGATTGCTGCCAGAACTCGCCCCACATCACGGCGGCGGGCAAGTTCGATATCTTCATCTCGACGCCCAACTGAGAAAATGTCTGCTGCAAGAACTGCTGCACCTGCTCGCGAAGCGGATCGCCTGAAGTGGTCGAACTGGCAAAGGACAGGCGGACGCCGCTTTTGGCCCGAATGCCATCCCGCCCGGGCATCCAGCCGGCTTGGTCGAGGATCTGGCGCGCGCGGTCCAGATTGTATGCGTGCGCTGGAAGATTGGGGTTATAGTAGATGGCCTGCCTCGGCATGAAGGTCTCCGTCGGAGTCGGCACGCCGTAATAGAGCCCCTGGATAATCGATTCCTTGTCGATGGCTGCATAGAGCGCCTCACGGACTGCAAGCTCCCTGAACTGTGGACGCTCCAGATTCAGGTAAAAGGACTCGAATGAGGCCTTCGGGACCAGTGTCACAACTCGGTTCGCCAGCGCCTTGGCTTCCTCGTAATGGTCAGCTGTGATGTACGGCTGCCCCATCAGGTCCACGTCGCCGCTCTTGAACTGAGTGTAGAGGACGGTGAGGTCGGGAATGTATTTGAAGATCAGCTTCTCGATGTGAGGGCCTTCTCCGAAATATTCGGAGTTAGCCACGAGCTCGAGATGATCGCCTGCGACCCGCTGGCCCCACTTGAACGCGCCGGTGCCAACAGGCGCCTGGTTGAAGGCAGCGTTGTTTGGATTGGCCTCCTTCTCGAGGATGTGCTTGGGCACGATGAAGGTTTCGGTGAGGAACGACAGATAAGGCGCAAAAACCTGTTCCATTCGCCACGAGATCTCCGTGGGCGAGATCACCGTGATGTCGCGCACGAGGGCATGGCCGGCGGTGCGCCAACTCCGGAAGTCCGGGTTGGTGATCAGTTCGAGGGTGAACTTCACATCCTCGGCCGTGAAGGGTTTGCCGTCGTGCCAGCGGACATCATCACGCAAACGAAGGTGCCATTTGAGACCGTCCTCCGAAATGCCGCCGTTCTTCTGGTTCGGTACTTCGACGGCAAGGTTGGGCTGAATCTCGCCTTTTGGGTCGATCCGGAACAGCGCGTCAAAAACCGAGAAATGGACACCATCATCGACTTCAATGTGTACCATCAGCGGATTGAAGACTGTCGGCTCTTGTCCAAGTCCGACGACGATGCGACCGCTCGGTTTGGCGGAGGCCTTCTGAGCGAAGGCGGGCGTACCCAACAGGCCTGGTGCAGCGAGGCCGGCAGCCCCGGCCACCATCAATCGAAGTGCATTGCGCCGTGAATAGCTCGAGTCAAAATAAGCTTCCGTCATGACCTCTCCTCGTTCTTGGCTGTGTCCCGCCGGTGTTCATTGACTCCCGCGAGCGCGCGAGCGCCCCTTGGCTGCTCGCCGGGGATGGCAGCGACGAGCTCGCGCGTGTAGGCGGATTTCGGGTCCAGGAAGATCTGCGACGGCGGTCCGCGTTCGATGATCTGTCCTCGATGCATAACCGCAATTTCATCGCAGATCTGGCTGGCGACGCGCAGATCATGCGTGATGAAGATCATCGAGACGCCAGTCTCCCGCTGAATCTGGTCCAGCAGCTTCAGGATCTGGGCCTGGATTGACACGTCAAGCGCGGAGACGGCTTCGTCGGCGATCAGCAATTTTGGTTTGAACATCAGCGCCCGGGCGATGCCGACGCGCTGGCGCTGCCCGCCGGAGAATTCGTGCGGATAGCGGTCGAAGGCGCCTGAATCTAGGCCGACATGGGACAGAAGCTCCCGCGCCCGCTCACCAGCCTCTCTGTGCGGCACGCCGTGCGCGACCGGCCCTACTGTGAGAATTTGCCCGACCGTCGAGCGCGGGTTGAGCGACGCAAACGGATCCTGGAAGATCATCTGGATTTTTGGCCGCAGCGGCCGAAACTCGGCCTCGGTAAGCCCGGCGACGTCGCGGCCTTCGAACAGAATCGAGCCACCGTCGCTCTCCATGAGCTTGATCAGCAGCCGGCCGAGCGACGATTTGCCCGAACCGCTTTCTCCGACAACGCCTAGCGTGCGGCCCTGCGTGAGATCGAACGAGACACCATTGACCGCAGTCACGATGCGCTGCGTGCGGAAAAGCGCACTGCCGCTGCGATAGGTCTTGACCAGACACTCGACCTTCAGGATTGACGCCCTGTCGGCGGCTTCCAACGGATTGCGGTCCTTGCCGGTCAGGTGCGGCACGGCCGCGATCAGGCGGCGCGTATAGAGGTGACTGGGCGACTTGAGCACTTGCTCGGCACTGCCTTGCTCCACGCAATGGCCCTTCTCCATCACCACAACGGAATCGGCAATCTCCGCCACGACTCCAAAGTCATGGGTGATGAACATCACGCTCATTCTCTTGCGGCGCTGAATGTCGCGGATCAGTTTGAGGATCTGCGCCTGCGTCGTCACGTCGAGTGCGGTCGTCGGCTCGTCCGCAATCAGGATCGCGGGCTCAAGAGCCAGGGCCATGGCAATCATCACCCGCTGCCGTTGCCCGCCCGAAAGCCGGAATGGATACTGGTGATACATGAGTTGCGGATCGGGAAGACCGACTTCAACCAACAAGTCTATGGCGCGGCTGCGACGGGATTTCGCGGTCCCAACGTCGTGCGCTGCCATCACTTCCTCGATCTGCGCGCCCACGGTCATCAGCGGATTGAGCGCTGAGAGCGGATCTTGAAAGATCATCGAGACGACGCGGCCGCGAAGGTTGCGGAGCTTATCGGGCGAAATGGCTACGATGTTGGTCCCATTCAGGTCGATCGAACCCGAGGTAACACGTATCGCCTTGGGCAGAAGCCCCATGATCGCATTGGCTGTGACCGACTTGCCCGATCCGGACTCTCCAATGATGCACAGTATCTGACCACGCTTCAGATCAAAGGAGACGTTCTCGACGGCGTGAGCCCGCTCCATCCCGGCCGGCAAGCTCACGGTCAGGTCACGCACCGAGAGTGCCACATCTTCCGAAGCTACAGCCTGAGAGGCAGAGGCCATTTGAACAGTCTCCCCTTTCAACGGCGTTGGGTCGTTCTGCTGCGGATTGGCTCTTCGGCCATTGTTGGCGCCGCGACGATCGGACAGGTCGAAAATTCGCCGCTCATTTTGCCATTCCCTGTTCGGAGAGTGCGACATGATTCAAAGCTTGGTGCTCAACAGCAAAAAAAGCTGTCGCTCAAGCCAAAACATCGGACGAGCGGCCAACTCGAT
The DNA here is from genome assembly GCF_055811255.1 of Bradyrhizobium sp. MI1.11. NCBI lineage: Bacteria > Pseudomonadati > Pseudomonadota > Alphaproteobacteria > Hyphomicrobiales > Nitrobacteraceae > Bradyrhizobium > Bradyrhizobium sp. MI1.11. The sequence continues at coordinate 29,498 of NZ_JBVVPM010000035.1, read as the reverse complement.
CACTGAATCGAAGTTCTTGGAGCTAACAATCCCATCCAGCTTGATTGCTCTTGTGGAGGTCTGTTCCTGGACAAGGCTCATCCAGCTTCCCTTTAGAACTTCTGCCATTGATCGACATTGACCCGGCATTCGCGAGTTTGACTGCTTCAATCACCCCAGAGTCGCCGAAACGCGCCGTATGGGCAGCAGGAAGTTCTGAAAACGAAGTGCCATCTGGCATTTCAGTCTGCGCCGCCAAACGTCGGAGATCAATTACCGAACCGGACTAGATTGAGATTGCCGCCGCGACGAGAGAACTCTCAGGCGGCCTGTCTTTTACGCACAAGCGCACTATCGTTGTGCACGGCACGGCCGCACGCGCTCAAAGCTTGATGCCCTGGTGCTTTGGCGAATGAGGTGGGCGCCAGCGACGTGTTCTCACAATAATAGCTTGAACAGAAGTCGGCAAACCGCAGAATATTCCGTCTAATCACAAATTCCCGCAGAGCACCTGCCGCGAATGCTCAGCTACGATAGGTCAAACGCCGGGAGTCCTCGCTTCATGAGTGCGCCGCTCATCCATATTGAATCAAGCCCGTCTCTGCCTCAAGAGGCTGACGTCGTCGTCATTGGCGGCGGCGTGGTGGGCGTGTTCACGGCGTACTATCTCGCCCGCCGCGGCGTTAAGGTCGCCTTGCTCGAAAAGGGGCGTGTCGCCGCCGAGCAGTCCAGTCGCAATTGGGGATGGTGTCGTCAACAGAATCGCGACGCGCGCGAGCTACCGATTGCCACCAAGAGTCTCGATCTTTGGGAGACAGTAGCACAGGAGACCGGGGAAGACACGGGGTTCCGCCGCTGCGGGCTTCTCTATCTGTCGAATGACGAAAATGAGCTGACCGGCTGGGCGAAGTGGCGCGATTTTGCAAAGACGGTCGGCGTTACGACACAGATGTTGAGCACGAACGAAGCGAGCGAGAGGGGCAAAGCGACGGGCCGCAAATGGAAAGGCGGCGTATTCTCTCCAACCGACGGAACGGCAGACCCTTCGAAGGCTGTGCCCGTAGTCGCGCGTGCGATCATGACGGCTGGCGGCACGGTGCACCAGCACTGCGCCGCTCGCGGCATAGAGCTCCGTGCCGGCCGGGTGAGCGGCGTAGTGACCGAAACAGGCACAATCCGGACCAACACGGTGGTCATGGCAGGAGGGGCCTGGGCCTCTTCGTTCTGCAACCAGCTCGGCATTCGCTTCCCGCAGGCGTCCGTGCGCCAGTCCATTCTCGCCGTGGCTCCTGGCGCAGCCGGCCTGCCTGATGCCCTGCACACCGCACTCGTGTCGCTTACGCGACGTAGCAACGGCGGATACACTGCGGCGATCGGCGGGCGTGCGCGCGTCGATCCAACGCCGCAGCAATTCAGGTTCGCTCGCGAATTCGTGCCTATGTTCGCGCGACGCTGGCGCAGTCTCGCCCCTGGAGCATTCGAGGGCATGCGCCAAGGTCATGAATCCTTGGCGAAGTGGGCGCTCGATGAGACGACCCCGATGGAGCTGAACCGGACACTTAGTCCCCGTCCCGACATGCGGCAGATTCGGCTGACACATCAACGAGCTTGCGAATTGCTGCCTGAACTCCGTCGCGTCGCAATCTCCAATGTCTGGGCCGGTTATATTGACAGCACACCGGATGGCGTTCCCGCAATCGGTGAGGTGGGGGCGATTCCAGGCTTTATCCTTGCGGCAGGGTTCAGCGGCCACGGTTTCGGGATTGGCCCCGGCGCGGGGCACCTAATCGCCGACATCATTACGGGTACTGCGCCGATCGTCGACCCGCGTCCATACAGGCCGGAGCGGCTGAAAACGGGTGCCTGGGGCAAGGTCGCCGAGTTCTGAAAAGCAATCTCTCCGCCCGGTGGGAAAGGAAGCTGGTTGGTGCTATGACAGTGCGTATGACGCTGAAGCCTCAAAGCCTTGACGCCGCTATGGCTCCCATCTCATGGCATTGCTTATGAAGCTCGATAAGATCGACATCAGGATTTTATGCGAACTGCAGAAGAACGGGCGGACTTCCAACGTCGAGCTCGCAGAGCTTATAAACCTTTCCCCGAGCCCCTGCCTGATGCGCGTCAAGAGACTCCAGACGGAGGGCTTCATCACCGGCTATTCCGCCCAGATCGACGTCTCCAAGCTCGGACAAACTCTGACTGTGTTCGCCGAGATCACGCTCAAAAATCATCGCCAGATCGATTTCGCGCGCTTTCTCACGACTATCGAAAAGATAGATTCAGTCGTCGAATGCCATCTGGTTTCGGGCGGATATGACTACCTCGTGAAGTTTATCACAGCGGGAATCAGCGAATATCAGGCGCTGATGGAACGTCTCGTCGAGATGGATATCGGAATCGACAAATACTTCAGTTTTGTCGTGCTGAAGTCCCCGATCGTGAAATCCCATCTGCCTCTCGAAAGCATATTCAATAGCTGAAGAACAATCCTCCACCTCGGGGGGCATGGACAGATCGTCGCGTCGCGCTACGGCTCAGGCTTTTGCTGGCCTCGGAATGACAGGCGCAGTGATCATCATTTCATCGCCGCGCGGACGTCGCTGTCTTCGAGGGTTTGGTCGAGCGTCATGCGAGTTCGTTCGATGATGCCGTCGATGTCCCCATCCGTGCAGCAGAGCGGGGGCGCAAAACCCAGCACGCCCTGGGCAAAGGCGCGGATGACGAGACCGTTGTCCCATGCGCGGTCGAAGATGCGGCGCGCCGCGTCGGCTTCCGCCGGCAGGGGCGTCTTGCGCTCCTTGTCCGTGACGAGCTCGATTGCGGCCAGCATGCCGCGACCACGGACATCGCCGACAAGTGGATGATCTGCAAGCGCGCGAAGGCCCTCCATCAGGCGGTGCCCGGCCTTCCGGCCGTTTGCCAACAAGCCGCTTTCGTAAAGATCCAGGCACGCGAGTCCGACCGCTGCACTGACGGGATGTGCGGAATAGGTGTAGCCGTGGCCGACCGCCGTCCTGCCGGCTCCGTCCGCAATCGTATTGTAGACGCGGTCGGACATGAAAACGGCTCCCATCGGCACATAGCCCGACGTCAGACCCTTTGCGGTGGTCATGAAATCCGGCACGACGTCGTCTTCTTCGCATGCGAAAAATGGGCCGACACGACCAAAGCCAGTGATGACCTCATCGGCAACGAACAAAATATCGTTCTCCCGGCAAACAGCGTGCATGGCTTTCAGCCAAGACGGCGGTGGCACGAGGACACCCCCTGATCCCTGAATTGGCTCGACGTAAAAAGCCGCAACGCGGTCTGCGCCCAGTTCGGCGATCTTGGCTCGCAGGGCCGCAACCGACGCAGCAATGATAGCCTGAGGATGGGAACCGACAGGATTACGATAGGCATAGTGCGACGGAATTTTGTGCTGCCAGCTATAAGGTACCCCAAAGCCCGCATGAAAGGCAGGGATCGCGGTCAAGCCGGACCCTGCCGTCGACGATCCATGGTAGCCATGCTCGACGGAAATGAACTGATCCTTCTCCGGCGTACCCTTGGCATGATAATAGTACCGAATAAATCGGATCGTGCTGTCGACGGCATCGGAGCCACCCAGCGTGAAGTAAACATGGTTCAAATCGCCAGGCGCTAATTCGGCCAACCTGGCGGCCAGCCGGATGGCTGGATCGGAGCCCAACCCGAAATAGCCCGTCGCATAGGGCAGTTCGCGCAGTTGTCTCGTGGCTGCATCAACGATGCTGTCTTGTCCGTACCCGGCATTGACACACCACAGGCCGGCGAAGCCGTCGAGCAATTGATGGCCCGAGACGTCGGTCAGCGTCGCGCCCTTCGCCGATCTTAACACCCGCACACCCAAGGCCTCGTGAGTGCGATAGGATGAGACCGGGTGAACCAGATGCGCACGATCCAGCTCGATCAGCGAATTGCTCAACATGTCGTCCTCCATATCAACCCGAAGGCAGATTAGGATATCCAGGACGGCAGTTCCTCCCAAGCCGCGCCCGGATCGGAGGAGTTTTGACTTTCGTTGGTGATCGATGCCGCAGCTTATGCCGGAGCAGGCCCGGCGCATGACGGTGCTGCTCAACGCGAGCGGTTGCTTGGCGCAACTCTCTGCCAAAGCTTCGATCCGGTACGACACAATCTGCTTCCGGCTTCAGCGAAAGCGGCGCTTTATCTTACGAGATGCTCCTTATGATGCTTGTCGTACCGGCGCGCGGTGCCGAGAAGATTGGAGGATTCCACGTCATGACCAAGTTCCGACCGAAATATATCACTTTCGATTGCTATGGCACGCTGACGAATTTCGACATGGCCGGTGCGGCAAGGCGAGTCTACGGCTCCCGGCTTTCTGCCACGACGATGGCAAGTTTCATCAAGGATTTCGCTGCCTATCGCCTGGACGAGGTTCTTGGCGCGTGGAAGTCATACTTCGAGGTCGTGCATAATTCGGTAGAGCGCGCGTGCAAGCGCAACGGTGTCGTATTTCGGCCGGAGGATGCCCAGCGCATCAATGAAGAGATCCACACATGGGGTCCACATCCCGACGTCCCGGCCGGTCTGGCCAAAGTCGCCACGGAGTTACCGCTGGTGATCCTGTCGAACTCCATGAAGAACCTCATCATGTCGAACGTCGAAAAGCTCGGCGCGCCCTTCCACATGATCATCACGGCCGAGGAGACCGGCGCCTACAAGCCGCACATGAAGGGCTTCGAGTACATGCTCGACAAGCTGGGCTGCGGCCCGGAAGATATTACCCACGTCTCCTCGTCCTTCCGGTACGACCTGATGACGGCCTACGACCTGGGCATCAAGAGCAAGGTGTGGGTGAACCGCGGTCACGAGCCCGCGAACCCCTTCTATGAATACACTGAGGTCGCGGACATCGGCGGGCTCGCCGCCGCAGTCGGCTTGGAGCCCCTTCGAAGAAGCGCGTGAAGGCGTATCCTTTTCGGGCTCTTTCGCGGCACGTAGACCTTCGAAAATTTCAGTAGAGACTGTTGCGTGATGAATAAAGGGGGCGGTTCAACCGCCCCCTTTTTCTGTGTTTGAACTACTCATCCGACAGAATTGTGTTACTTCGCTGTTGAGGCATCATGCTGTTTATCGCGCGGACGCGGTCCGCCGCAAAATCGAAGAACCCTTCGATTCCTCTCCTGAAACCAGGAATCGTCCCCTTATTCCAATCCGCCGACATGAAGCGTTTTGATCTCGAGATATTCATCTATCCCGAGCTGGGATCCTTCGCGCCCCAGCCCCGATTGTTTTACGCCGCCGAAAGGCGCGACCTCGGTCGAGATCAGGCCGGTGTTCAGGCCTACCATGCCGAATTCCAGCGCCTCGGCAACGCGCCATGAGCGCTTGAGGCTTTCCGTATAGAAATAGGCGGCAAGACCGAAGGGCGTGCCGTTCGCGATCGCGATCGCTTCGTCCTCCGTCTTGAAGCGGAAAAGCGGCGCGACTGGTCCGAACGTCTCTTCTGAGGCCAAGAGCATGTCAGCCGTTGCCTCACCGAGCACGACGGGGCGGGCATATTGCCTACCTTCCGGCATATATTCGCTCTGCGAGATGATCCTCGCGCCCTTGTCCAGAGCGTCTGTGATGTGCCGCTTGATCTTTTCTATCGCCGCGCCATTGATCATTGGTCCGATTTCGACGCCTTCTTCGGTGCCGGCCCCGACCTTCATTTTCGCAACCCGTCTGGCCAGCTTTTCTGCAAAGGCATCGTAAATGCCTGATTGTACCAAAATGCGATTGCAGCAAACGCAGGTCTGTCCACCATTACGAAACTTCGACGCAATCGCGCCCTCAACGGCCCGGTCGAGATCGGCATCATCAAAGACGATGAACGGCGCGTTGCCGCCGAGCTCGAGGCTGAGCTTCTTGATGTTGTCGGCGGCGCCTTTCATCAGCAATGCGCCGACGCGAGTCGACCCGGTAAACGAGATCTTGCGAACAGTTTCATTGGCCATCAATTCCTGGCCGATTTCCGCGGGCATGCCCGTCACTATATTAATGACGCCCGCCGGGATCCCTGCCTGCTCCGCAAGTACGCCGATCGCGAGCGCCGAAAACGGCGTAAATTCAGATGGCTTGATGACCACGGTGCAGCCCGCAGCAAGCGCAGGTGCCACCTTGCGCGTGATCATGGCGTTAGGAAAGTTCCAGGGCGTGATAATCCCGCAGACGCCGACCGGCTCTTTCAGCACCAGAATGCGGCGATCGGCAGTAGGTGACGGGATGGTCGATCCGTTGATCCGGCGAGCCTCTTCCGCAAACCATTTTACGAAGGATGCCCCATAGCGGATTTCTCCGAGCGATTCAGCAAGCGGTTTGCCCTGTTCCAAAGTCAGCAAGAGCGCCAGATCCTGCTCATGCTGCCGCATGAGCTCATACCAACGCTCCAAAAGTGCCGCGCGTTCTGCGTGAGTAGTCTTCTTCCAACGTTTGAACGCATCAGCCGCAGCGTTGATTGCAGCCGCAGTCTCGTCACGCCCCATGTCGGGGATAGTGCCAAGGACGTTCTGGCTGGCAGGATCGATGACATCAACGGTCGATTTCGCGTTCGCATCCCGCCAGTTGCCGCCGATCAACGCCTGCTGGCGAAACAGATCCTTGTCCTTCAATGCGATCATCTTCTTTTCCCTTCGGGGCCAACCCCGCCATCACAGCGATGCGTAATCGGCTCATGTTCCTTGTCCACGAGCGAGTCTGCTCGACGTGAGTTCGACAAGCACGCTGTTGGATTTGCCATCGGTGAGATCGAATCTTCTCATCCGAGCAATACAGGATCGAACGCCGCATTTTTCATCGAGAATTAAGCGCCTGGCGGCGTTGAATCGCATAAAACGCGACTCGAAAAGCCGATTATTCTGGCAGCGCGCCTATATTAGGAGCGCACTTCGAGCTTTGTGCTCAGTCATAAGCGCAGACGTAGATCTTTCGCACGGTCTCGATCGTGCGCCAGATGCCGACAAAGCCCGGCTTCATCACAAAGCTGTCGCCGGCGCGGTAAGTCTTCGTCTCACCACCCTTTTCCTCAATTTCGATGAGACCCGAGATGATGTGGCAGAACTCGTAAGTGGTGCCCTTAATGGAATGGGTCTCGCCGGGCGTTGCTTCCCAGACGCCGGTCAGCACCTTCTCGGCTTTGGAGGCGTCCTGCGCCCAGGTCTTGAAGGATGGATTGCCCGAAATGAGCCGTTCCGGAACAGGCAAGGCGTTCTTTGGTGCGAAGTCCGGATCGGGATCGATAGAAATCAGAAGGGACATGACATCATCCTTGGTTAATAGCCGAGTGTTCGATCGACAAGCCCGATCGGATTTTTTCCAGCGCGGTGGCGCCGGATGTTTTCTACGACGGATTGTGCCGCCGAATGCGGTTGCGTCACGGATGCGATGTGCGGAGTTATCATCACCTTCGGGTGCGACCAGAGCGCATGGCCTTCCGGCAGCGGCTCGGGGTCGGTGACATCGAGCATAGCTGCTGCAAGGCGGCCGCCGTCGAGCGCCTCGATGAGTGCGGCCTGGTCGAGCTGCGGGCCGCGGCCGACATGCAGCAGTCGCGCTCCCATCGGCAAAAACGAGAAGAGTTTTGAGTTCAGGAGGCCGCGGGTTTGCTCCGTCAGGGGCAGAAGACAGACGAGAATATCCGTTCCTCTCAGGAAACTGCCCAGCTGATCGTCGCCATGAAAGCAGGTGACGCCCTCGACCACATTTTTGCTGCGGCTCCATGCGGCAAGGGGAAATCCAAAGGGCTTGAGGCGATCGATTGCCGCTTGCGCCAGCATCCCAACGCCCAGGAAACCCACGCGGCGTTCGGTCGCCTGTGGGGTGACAAGATCTTGCCACCTGCCCCTTCTCTGCTGCTCCCGATATGCGAGCATCTCGCGATGGAGCGCCAGCACGCCGAGCACGACGTATTCCTGCATCATGCGTATGATGCCATCCTCGACCATACGCACCAGCATCACATGGTCGGGTATGATCTCGGGCACGAACTGGTCGACTCCGGCACCGATGGAAAAGAGCACCTCCAAATTGCGATAACGCGAGACGTCGTCCGGCACTTTCCAGGTCAGCAGATACCGCACCTTTTCCGGGTCGATGCTTTTCCTCCCCTGGTAGAATTCCAGATCGGGGAGCTCGCGCGCAAATATCTGGCGGAATATTGCGCCCCGAGCGGCATCGGAATTGAAAAGAAACCCCATCGAGGGACCCTTCGTGTCACGCGGCGAGATGCTCAATGACTTGTTGGCGCGCAGCGAGCTCGCCGGACATCTACAGCCTAGCGGCAAGCAGAAGCTTTCTCTGCCGAATCTCGGTGCGCTATATGCCGAACATTTCGAACACTTGTACCAAAACAGGTGAAACCTGCTGGCCTTCCGTGCAATGCTGCGGCAAACACGTTTGCTGTCGCAACTGGGCAGCAGGTTCATAAAGCACGCCAAGCCATAGACTTTGGCATTCCGCGAAGGAATGAACTGAGATGGGACGATCCGTACGCCTGAAGTCCTTCGAATTGGTCGCGCGCGACATTCGAGACGTTGATGTGAAGCTGCTCCACGCGCTCTCGATTGCGGTCGGCTGGCCGCATCGGCCAAAGGACTGGGATTTCCTGCGCCGCGCCGGTCAAGGCATCGTCGCTGTTGACGGCATCGGGCGCGTTTTCGGAAGCGCGATGTGGTTCCCGCACGGAAGCGAATTCGCCACCATCGGCTTGGTACTCACATCGCCGCGCACCCAAGCACAAGGTACCGGCCGATGGCTTATGGAACAGGTATTCGAACGGTGTGGGGATCGGAATCTTACCCTGAACTCGACCGATGCTGCCTATCATCTTTATCTGTCGCTGGGCTTCACCAAGGAAGCGGTCGTGTATCAGTGGCAGGGAGAGGTCGTATCACCCCTTCCACCGATATCAGTTCTGGATGGCGAATTGAGATCGGCGTCAGCCGAAACACTCAATGAGATTGCAGCGCTGGATGAGCGTGCGTTCGGCACGAGCCGCCGGGAGCTGCTTGCTCTGCTTTCGGAAGGTGCGTCAATCTGTGTACTGCGCCGCGACGGCAAGACAGTCGGCTACTCCATGAAGCGCGAGTTCGGGCGTGGTCACGTGATCGGTCCCATTGTCGCCAGCAATGATTATGACGCGATCCATCTCACGGCCGTGCATCTTAAGGATCTCACCGGCCGTTTCGCCCGCGTCGATACTCGGGAGCAGACGGGCCTATTTGCTGATTATCTTCAGCAGAGCCGCCTCGCTATAAGCGAGACGGTCACAACCATGTCCAAGGGACGGCGATTCCTGAACCGAAAGGAAAACGAGCCGTGGGTCTACGGATTGGCCGCTCACGCGTTGAGCTGAGCTGAGAAGCAAATCGTTGATCGGCGCTGGTTTCCGACGCCGGTGCTCGCCCTTATTCTACGGGCAACGGCTTGGCGCCGATTCATGGAAATGGTTGAGGTCACTAACGTGCTCTCGCCAATTTGGCCATATAAGCTCAACAAATTAGCCGTCGTTTTTGCCGATGTCGCCTCGACCTGAAGAAGCTGACGAGGGTCTCCGCCGGAAATAGACTCGCTGGCAACGTCCTTAAGCGCGCGAACGTACAAAATTGTAGGTTCGCCCTCATTAATGGATATGGCATTTTCGAGCTTCGTAGGTAGAGCAAAACCCACTGTTTGACCGGCCGGCAGGAAAAATGGGCCGAAGCCTTGGCGGACCACCGGACCGGAGAGCGTCGCGAAGCGCCCCCGATAGATTCACATCGGGGAGGCGCAACAGCCGATACCGACCTTCGCTTCAGGTGCAAACCGAAGCTCCGCGCCTTCTACTGGACATTCATACCGAAGCGCGCAGACCATCGTGAAGCACTGCCGCGCCCGCAATGCGGCTCGCGCCGATTTCGGTATCGATAGGCTTGAATTGCAGGTGCTGAAGGACGGTATGAAGAGCTGAACGCAGACCGGTAGATTTCGTGTTACAGGTGGAGGGGCTTGGGTCCTAATTATCCGACTCGTCGCACGGCGTGCGACCATCAAAAGCGTCGCACGAGACCCGGCTTGTTCTGCGGAGGAATTTAAAAAAGCCCTTGCGGGCCAATCTCTTAAGGGTGGTGGGCGCACCAGGGCTCGAACCTGGGACCCGCTGATTAAGAGTCAGCTGCTCTACCAACTGAGCTATGCGCCCGAAAGGCGGTTAAAGCCTTGCGAGGCCGGTCGTTTAGCAAAGCGATCCGGGTCTGGCAAGCGATGGCACGTAAGTTTTCCAAGGCTATGACAAGGGTATGCCGAGAGCTCGCCCACATCCCCCAAAAAAGCGAAAAGCCGCTGGATTCCAGCGGCTTCGCCAGGGTTGATCGCGGCCACCGTTGCAGGCTCAGAGCCGGCCCTCGCGGTCCCCGTCTGAGCCGCCGTCGCGGTCGAAACGGTCACGGTGGAAGTGGTCCATACCGCGCTCCATCATGCGGTCCATGCCACGCTCCATGAAGTGGCCGCGCGGGCCGTCTTCGCCACCGCCGAACGGGCCGCGGTGGCGGGTCAGCACGGCGAGGCGCCGCTTCTGGCCCTCGTCCAGAGTCTTGTAGAGCGGATCGGCGGCATCGGCGATCTTCTTCAGGGCCGCCGACGTCGCCCCCATGTCCTCGGCGCGCTGGCGCAGGCGGGCGACCGGATCTTCCGGCCTGTCGGCATCCTTGTTGGCGTCCTTATTGGCGTCCTTGCCGGCATCGCCGGGACCGGCATTCATCCGCGCATTGGCGCGGTCCATGCGCAGCTTGGCGAAGTCGCGCACGGCGGCCTCGACCGGCGGCCACAGCTTCTCCTGATCGGCGTTGAGCTTCAGCCCGGCATGGACGGCGGCGATCCGCGCGTCGACCATGGCGGCGCGGTCTTCCGGGTTCATGCGGATGTGGCGCGTGTGCTCGTGCATCCACGGGCGATGATAGTGGGCATAGACCGCGCCCGAGCCGGCGATGCTGAGCACGGCGATGGCGGCGATGGTGAATTTCCTCATGCGAACTCTCCTCTGGAAGGATGCCGTGAGGATGGGCGCAGCGCGGCTTACGCGCAACTTACAACTTGGACAGGGAGCGCGTTCTTTCGAAGATGTAACGCTCCTGAATTTTAGTTCAGTCGCAATCGGAAATCATTCGCAACAAAAGGGGCTTCCGCGCCCGGCACGGAAGCTCCATTCATGGTCCGTTCAAATCAGTTCGTCGTGCTCTTCGCTTCCTTCTGGAACTCGTCGATCAACGGTTGGCCGATGCGGCCTGCGGCGTCCTTGTAGACCGGCTCCATGGCCTTACGCATCGCCTCATCCTGCTCCGGCGTGAGCTTGATGATCTCGCTCTTGCCGCTCTTCCTGATCTCGGCGAGCGCGTCCTCGTTCTCCTTCTGCGACTGCGTATTGTTGAAGTCGGTCGCTTCCTTCATCGCCTTCGTCAGCTGGTCGCGGATGTCGGCCGGCAGATCGTCCCAGAACTTCTTGTTCACGATCACGACGTAGCCGATGTAGCCGTGATTGCTCTCGGTGATGTACTTCTGCACCTCATGCATCTTCTGGGTATAGATGTTCGACCAGGTGTTCTCCTGCCCGTCGACGACGCCGGTCTGGAGCGCCTGGTAGACTTCGCCGAACGCCATCACCTGCGGCAGCGAGCCGAGCGCCTTGAACTGGGCCTGGAGCACGCGCGAGGACTGGATGCGGAACTTGACGCCCTGATAGTCGGCCGGCGTCACCAGCTTCTTGTTGGCGCTCATCTCCTTGAAGCCGTTGTCCCAATAGGCAAGGCCGGTGATACCCTTCGGTTCGAGCAGCTTGAGCAACCTGGCACCGAGCGGACCTTCCGTCACCTTCCGCAGCGTCTTCAGATCGGGGAGGATGTAGGGCAGATCGAATACCTCGAACTCGCGGATGCCGAGCGGGCCGAACTTGGAGTTGGACGGCGCCAGCATCTGCACGCTGCCGAGTTGGAGCGCCTCGAGCTCTTCCTTGTCCTTGTAGAGCGTCGAGTTCGGGTAGATCTCAACCTTGACCTTGCCGCCGGTATACTTCTCGGCGAGCTCCTTGAATTTCTCCGACGCCTTGCCCTTCGGCGTGTCGGTGGCCACCACGTGGCTGAACTTGATGATGATAGGCGCTTGGGCCGACGCCGGCCCGGTCAAGCCAAGTGCCAGGACCGCCATGGACGCAGCGATCGCGAAGGTGCGCATAATCTCTCCCTGTTGTTGTTTGGGCCACCCGGCGCGCGGGCGGCCGATCCTATACCGGTTGCATCAATAGCGGCTGGAAGGCGGAGCCGCTATTGGCCCTTAGCAGGGCAGCTATTCGCCGCCACATGCAGAGTCATTCCGGGGAGGTCCGTTAGGACCTAACCCGGAATCTCGAGATTCCGGGATCTCGCTTCGCGAGCCCCGGAATGACGAACTTCGTTCGTCAGCTTGCCGCCGCGGTCGTCACGGTGTCGCGCTGGCGTTTCATGACGATCTTGTTCAGTGCGCCGAGATAGGCCTTTGCCGAGGCCACCAGCGTATCCGGATCCGCCGCGCGCGCGGTCATCGCACGTCCCTCATGCGACAGCCGCACCGAGACTTCGGCCTGCGCGTCGGTGCCTTGGGTCACTGCGTGGACCTGGTACAGCTCGAGCTTGGCTTCGTGCGGCACCAAGCGCTTGATGCAGTTGAACACCGCATCGACCGGACCGTTGCCCTCGGCCTCCTCGATCTTGATCTGGCCATCGACGTCGAGCTTCATGGTCGCGCGCTGCGGGCCATGGGTGCCGGCGATCACCGTCAGTGAGGTCAGCTTGATGCGGTCGTGCGAAGCCGCCATCTCCTCATCGACCAGCGCCTCGATGTCCTCGTCGTAGATGTCCTTCTTGCGGTCGGCCAATGCCTTCATCCGTGTGAACGCGTCTTCCAGCTGGTTCGGGCCGAGCTTGTAGCCCATCTCCTCCAGTTTGTGCACGAAGGCGTGGCGACCAGAATGCTTGCCGAGCACCAGCGAGGACTGCTTCAGGCCGACCATCTCGGGCCGCATGATCTCGTAGGTGGAAGCGTCCTTCAGCACGCCGTCCTGATGGATGCCGCTCTCGTGCGCGAACGCGTTACGGCCGACGATCGCCTTGTTGTACTGCACCGGGAACGAGGTCGCCGCCGACACCACTTTCGAGGCGCGGGTCAGCTGCGTGGTGTCGATCTTGTTCCAGAACGGGAATTTGTCGTTGCGGACGTTGATCGCCATCACGATCTCTTCCAGCGCGGCGTTGCCGGCACGCTCGCCGATGCCGTTGATGGTGCATTCGACCTGGCGCGCGCCGCCGACGACGCCGGCCAGCGAGTTCGCCACCGCCATGCCGAGGTCGTTATGGCAATGCACGGAGAACACCGCCTTGTCCGAGTTCGGCACGCGCTCGATCAGCGTCTTCATGAAGTGGGTGTATTCGTCGGGCGTGGTGTAACCGACGGTGTCCGGAATGTTCACCGTGGTGGCGCCGGCCTTGATGACGGCTTCGACGATGCGGCACAGATAGTCCATCTCGCTGCGGGTGCCGTCTTCGGCCGACCATTCGACGTCGTCGATCTGGTTGCGGGCGCGCGCGACCATGGCAACCGAAGTCTCGAGCACCTGCTCCGGGGTCTTGTTCAGCTTCACCCGCATATGCAGCGGTGAAGTCGCGATCACGGTGTGGACGCGGCCACGCTTGGCGAATTTCACCGCTTCTGCGCAGCGGTCGATGTCGGCCGGATGGGCACGCGACAGACCGGCGATGACGGCGTTCTTGGAGCGGCGAGCGATCTCGCTGACCGCCTGGAAGTCGCCTTCCGAGGTAATTGGGAAGCCGGCCTCGATGACGTCGACGCCCATATCGTCCAGCATCTCGGCTACCTCGAGCTTCTCCTCGAAGGTCATGGTGGCGCCGGGGCACTGCTCGCCGTCGCGCAGGGTGGTGTCGAAAATGATGACGCGGTCCTTCTCGGACTTGTTCACGATGGCCATTTCGAAAATTCCTTTTGAGCTTTTGCGCCGTCAGTCTTCTGGGCGCTTGAGGTGTCCGGTGATCTCGACCAACCCCTGAGCGCCCAGGCGCATGGCGCCCAGCCGGCCCTCAGGGGCAAGTAAGAAGAAGCCCGCCAATCAGGAGGGTGGGCAGCAGCGCGGCCGGGATCGTGGCGGCGGCCAGAGCCACCTCCCTCGAAATCCCATCGCATTGGCCGCGAATCAGCATTGCCAGACCCTTTTGAGCCCTCAAATCCTCGGTCAAAACCGTTGACGGTTGGTTGCCGGGAGGCTCGATGCGTCGTTTCTAGACGAGAAATGGCCGCAACCGCAACGCCAAAAGATGGACAGAAGGGCTGACATGATCGCACCGCCGGATGCGTGGAAGGACCCGGTGCCGGTGTGTCTGCCCGATTGGACCCAAGCGAGACCGTCGAGCTACGCCGTACGGCGGGCGCGAGCCCTGCTCTCCCAGCGGTTCAGCATCTGACCGAGCTCGCCGGTGGCAACCGGCGCAGCCTTGCCGGCGATCGCGATCTCGTTGGTGTTGGCCGGTGCGTTGGCACTGAGCCAATCCGGCTCGCTGTACTCACGCCAGCGGCGCGCCTCGGCTCGCCTTTTGCGGGAGACGTAGTCGCGGGTGAAATAGCCGGCCGCAAATGCAATCCCGAGCAGCAAAACCAGTACGACGACAGCGACCACAGTGAACTCCGACTTACGCCCCCGAATAACGTTCTGCCAGCATCGCGCGGGAGGTCAAGGCTTGACATGCTCCACAGCTCGGCGATGCCCTGAACGCAATTCCGGTAAACCCCGTCACGCCGGATGAATTTGTCGTTTCCATGTTCGACGTTGCAGCGCTTTTGCCGCCCCGCTCTCGCTGAGGATGCGTACCTCCCCCTCGCAACCGTCATCGGACCGGACTAACCTTGCCCTGCTCGGCCGGATCAACCGGCTAGCCGAACATGACCGGGAGGATGCGATGACACGCCAAAAGCAGCGTGACCAGGATGCTGCGCTTTCACGACGAACGCTCGTTCAGGGACTTGCGCTCGGCGCCGCCACTCTTGCCGGCGCCGGCTCCGCGCTGGCCCAGACCGGACCTGCCGCGCCGCCGACGACGATCACCACCCCGCCACGCGATTTCGGTCCCCACGGCGCGCCGACCACCTATTTCTGGGACCCCGACGTGATCGCGGTCGATCCGTCCTTCAACGATCTCGCGCAGCCTAACACGGCGATCAAGCGTCTCTATACGGGCCTGCTGTGGGCTGAAGGCCCGGCGTGGAGTGCACAGGGCCGCTATCTGCTCTGGAGCGACATTCCCAACAACAGGCAGATGCGCTGGAGCGAAGACGACGGTCGCGTCAGCGTGTTCCGCTCGCCGTCCAACAACTCCAACGGCAACTCGTTCGACTTCCAGGGCCGTCAACTCTCCTGCGAACATTTGACCCGGCGGGTGACGCGTTATGAACATGACGGCACCGCGACCGTGCTTTGCGATAATTACAACGGCAAGAAGCTGAACTCGCCGAACGACGTCGTCGCGCATCCTGACGGCAGCTACTGGTTTACCGATCCGCCCTATGGCGGCCAGCTCTACGAAGGTGAGCCCGACGCCGCGGGCGGTCCGAGCAATTCCGGCGGCAAGCTCAATCCGCGAATTGGACAGCCGGCCGGCTTTGCACCAGGCAAGCGCGAGCTGCCGACCAATTGCTATCGCATCGACCCTAGCGGCCGTGTCGACCTCGTCGTCACCGAGGAGCAGGTGCCCGACCCGAACGGGCTGTGCTTCTCGCCGGACTTCAAGAAGCTCTACGTCGTATCAACCGGCAAGGGACCCGGCGACACCAGTCCCGGCGGCAAGGATGAGATTTTCGTCTTCGACGTCGGCGGCGACAACAAGCTGTCGAACCAGAAGCGATTCAGCGAGTGCGTGATCGACGGCGTGAAGTGCGGGCCGGACGGCGTGCGCTGCGACGTCAACGGCAACGTCTGGGCCTCCAGCAATGCCGGCCGCGCCGTCGGCTACAGCGGCGTGACGACGTGGTCGCCGGAGGGCAAGCTGCTCGGCCGCATCCGGCTGCCCGAAGTGTGCGGCAACATCTGCTTCGGCGGCCCCAAGCGCAATCGCCTGTTCATGGCCGCGAGCCAATCGCTCTACGCGGTGTATACCGCCACGCAAGGCGCAGGCCCGGGCTGAGCCCGCGCGCGCGATCGCAAGCACGGGCGTCGGCGTGGACCGCCGGCGCCCGCGGTTCCCTGATCGCAATCAAGCTACGCCCCGAGCAAATCTCCGCCATCAATCCAACGAAGATTGAATCGCGCGGCAAAGCCGCAGCGCGGTGCGAAGGCATGATGCTCTTCGTTCTCGCGTCCGACTTGAACCGGGAGTTGCGCGATGCGCCGTATGCCAAACGACACCATCATCGTCAGCGTTGGGGACCAGCAATTTGTCACTGAGTTCGGGGACCCGGGCCTGCCGAGCGACGGCCGCGGCGGCAGCGACAAGATGATCGCGACCGTCGATGGGAGCAACGCGGTCCTGATATTCGTTGGGGACGACCAGACCCTGCAAGGACATTCTCACGGCGGAAACGACCAGCTCGCTGCGACCGTCACAGGCTTCGGGGACTACGTGTTCCTGGACGGCGATGCGCAGGCGATGTCCGGCGACGCCCATGGCGGCAACGATGTACTTCATGTCGATGCATCGACATCGATCTACGCGACCCTCGGTGTTTTTGGCGACGCCGAAACCGCCATGTCGGCCGACACGAGGGGCGGCAATGATGTCGTCGTTGCATCGATGGGAAACAGAGCGTCCGGCACGTTCAGCGGAGACTCCGGTAGTTCCATGAGCGATCATGCTCGCGGCGGCAATGATATCCTCAGCGTGACCCAGGTCGGCAGTTACGGCGGCGCTTCGATATCGGGCGACGCCCTCGTCTCCATGAGCGGCGATGCGCACGGCGGCAACGACATCCTCATCTACACCGTCGGTGCCGCCGCCCAATCCGGAGGCGCGTCTCTGGTCGGAGACGCCGGCTACATGAGCGACGATACCCGTGGCGGCAACGATATCCTGATCGCTGCCGTCGACGGCAACCCGGACTCCACGTCCATCGTGCTCGTCGGGGATGCCTCGAACATGTCAGGCAATGCGCGCGGCGGAGATGATATCCTCCTCGGCAGCAGCCGCGACGATCTGCTGTATGGCGATGCACAGACCTACGCTCCGTTCACGGCCGGCTCGATCACGGGCGGCAAGGACATGCTGAATGGCGGTCGCGGAAATGACCAGCTCTGGGGCGGACCGAACGACGACAGATTCGTCTTCAACAAAGGTTCAGGCCTGGACGTGATCAACGATTTCGACCAGGGCAACAAGGCTGTCGGCAGCACGGCGCGCGAGCACGATGTGATCAATCTGCACGATTACGGCTTCGCAGACTGGGCGGCGCTAAAAAGCCTGATCAGCGATGACAGCACAGGAAATGCGGTGATCCACCTGACGGCGACCGATACGATTACGCTGGAGGGGGTCCATACCGCGGATCTCCATGCGAAGGATTTCATTGTGTAAGAGAGCGTTCATGCGCGTTGTGATCTGCGGCGGCGGCGTGATCGGCGCCTGCACCGCCTGGTTTCTCCGCCGCCGCGGCATCGACGTCGTCGTCGTGGAGCGGGCGGACGTCGCGGCCGCGGCGTCAGGCAAGGCGGGCGGCTTCCTCGCACGCGACTGGTGCGAGGGCTCGCCGCTCGATGCGCTGGCGCGACGGAGCTTCGCGATCCATGCGCAACTGCCGGACGAGATCGCAGGCGATTGGGGCTATCGCCCGATGAGCGCTTATAGCGGCTTCGTTGCCGCCGATGGCCATCCGCGCCGGGATGCACCGTCCGCGCTCGGCTGGCTCAGCAACGGCGTCATCATCGCGCAGCGCATCGGCACGATGGAGTCCACTGCGATCGTTCACCCCAAGAAATTCACCTCAGCCGTGATGAACGCGGCGCTCGCGGAAGGCGCCGAGTTTCGTCCCGGCCAGGTGACCGGCATCATGCGTGATGCAGATGGCACAACCGCGACAGGCGTCGAGGTCGACGGCCGCATCGTCGAGGCGGACGCCATCGTGATCGCGATGGGACCATGGTCGCTGCTCGCCGCGCAATGGATGAGCCTGCCCGCCGTCTACGGCCAGCGCAGCCCGAGCATCGTGTACGACACCGGCACGGATGCGCCGACCGATGCGCTGTTCCTGGAGTCTGAAGAGAATGGCAGTGCCGTATCGATCGAGGTCTTTCCTCGCGCCGACGGCAGCACGCATATCACCGCTCTCTCCGACATCGCGCCGCTGCCTCTCGATCCGGCTGCCGTGACGCCGGACCACGACGCGATCGCGCGCCTGCAAACCATGTCCGAGCGGCTGTCGCCACGGTTCCGATCCGAGAGGATCATTGCGCGGCAAGCCTGCTTCCGGCCGGTGACACAGGATGGCCTGCCGCTGATCGGCAAGGTGCCGCAAAGTGAAGGTCTGTACGTTGCGACCGGGCACAATGTGTGGGGCATCCTGAATGCGCCCGCCACGGGCGAGGCCATGGCGCAACTGATCGCGGAGGGTGCGACACGCAACGTCGACATCTCGCCATTCGATCCGGCCCGCCTCGCGCCGCTCGATCCGTCGCTGCTGCAAGCGCGCTGAGCCGACGCGACGGCATCGCCATTCAGCGATCGGGTTGCTGTGCGCCTGCGATAGCTGCGCATGCCTACCGACGAAATCTGCATGCCTGCGCGTGAAACGGGTCCGACAGCTTTCCTGCCCGCTATTTGCGCAGCGCTAGACTTTAGTCCGTGCCTCACAATCCTGGACGCGGTTTCACTTGCCGAGAATGTCTCCGCCGGTATAGTCGCGCGCATAATGGCTCATAAGAGGCCTGTTAAGGGAGAGAACAAGATGAAGAAACCGCTCTCTGTTGCGTTGCGGATAACACTCGGTACCGCCGCGGCCGCTGTGTTGATGACGTCAGGCGCGGCACTTGCGGCCGACCCGATCAAGATCGGTGTGATCGCGGAAGCGCAGGCGATTGCCGGCGCCTCCATCCCCCAGGCGGCACAGCTCGCCGCCGACGAGATCAACGCCAATGGCGGCGTCGACGGCCGCAAGATCGAGATCGTCTCTTACGACAATCATTCCTCCTCGGCAGATTCGGTGCGCGCATTCCAGCGCGCGGTAAACGAGGACAAGGTCAACGCGGTCATCGCCAGCTACATCAGCGAAGTCGTGCTGGCACTGGAGCCCTGGGCCTCGCGGCTGAAGACGCCGTTCGTCACGCCCGGTGCAGCCTCCAACGAAATCAGCAAGAGCGTGCATGCCGACTACGAGAAGAACAAGTACACCTTCCACGGCTATCTGACCTCCGCCGCGCTGGCGCTCTCGGTCTGCGACGGCGCCAAGGACCTGCTGGTCGACAAGATGCACATGAAGACCGCCGTCATCATGAGCGAGGACGCCGCCTGGACCAAGCCGCTCGACCTCGGCTACGAGGAATGCCTGCCCAAGATCGGGCTGAAGGTGCTCGACCACATCCGCTTCTCGCCCGATACCACCGACTTCACGCCGATCTTCAACAAGATCGAAGGCTCCAAGCCCGACGTGATCATCACCGGCATCTCCCATGTCGGCGTGCAGCCGACGGTGCAGTGGAAGAACCAGCAGGTGCCGATCCCGATGTTCGGCATCGCCTCGCAGGCCACCAACGAGACTTTTGGCAAGGACACCAATCAGGCGGCCGAAGGCGTGCTCTACCAGGGCGTCTCCGGCCCGGGCGTCGCGGTGACGCCCAAATCGGTGCCGTTCGCCGAAGCCTTCAAGAAGAAGTTCGGCAATTATCCCTCGTATGCCGGCTACACCGCCTATGACGAGGTCTACTACATCGCCGACGCGGTGAAGCGCGCGGGCTCGACCGACGCCGACAAGCTGGTCGCCGCGCTTGAGACGACCGACTGGGAAGGTACGATCGGCCGCGTCCAGTTCTACGGCAAGGACGATCCGTTCACGCACTCGATCAAATACGGCAAGGGCCTGATCACCGGGCTGATGCTGCAATGGCAGGGCGGCAAGCAGAGCGCGGTCTGGCCCAAGGAAGTCGCCAAGGTCGACATCAAGTTCCCGAGCTTCATCAAGCTCTCGAACTAGCAGGACACGCTCCCGGGACCAGCTCCCGGGAGCTTCCACATGCGGCTCCCGCAGCACGTTGCCCCAGCAACATCGTCTCTCATGAATCAGATTGCCAACCTTAGATGCGTGCTTTCCAGATTCTGATCGATGGCTTTGCCATCAGCGCTCTCTATGCTCTCGGTGCCACCGGCTTCACGCTGATCTTCGGCGTGTCCGGCGTCCTCAACCTCTCTCATGGGGCCATCATGGTGGCAGCAGCGGTGGCGGCCTGGGCCGCCGCCAGCATCCTGAATGTCGGCACCTATGCCGGCGCACTGATCGGGGTCGGTGTCGCTCTCCTGACATCCTTCGCCACCTATTTTGCGGTGGTGAAGCCGATCCAGGACTCCCGGCGCATCCCGAATGAAGAGAAGGAGATCTTCGTCCTCACCGGCACGCTGCTGTGGGGGATCATGATCCAGGAGGTGATCGCTTATTTCTTCACCAACAACGCCAAGACCGTGTTGCCGATCGTCGAGGGCGTCGTCGAGATCCTCGGCGTACGCACGCCCAGCAACGAGATCTTTACCGCGATCGTGTGCTGCTTCGTCATCGCGCTGCTGTGGCTCCTGGTGAACCGCACCCGCACCGGCAAGGCGGTGCTCGCGGCCTCGATGAACCCACGCGGCGTCACCCTGCTCGGCCTCGAGCTCACCAACATCTACGTCGTGGTGTGGGCGATCTACGGCATTCTCGCCGGCATCGCCGGCGTGCTGCTCGGAATGTTCCTCGGCGTCAGCTCCTACAGCGTCGGACCGCTGACCGCGAGCGCGTTCTCGATCGTCGTGCTCGGCGGCCTCGGCAGCGTCTCCGGCTCGCTGATCGCGGCCTTTGTGGTCGGTTATCTCGAAACGCTCACGGCCTATCTGGTCTCGCCGGCCTACCGCACCATTCCGGCGCTGCTGCTGCTCGTGTTCGTGATGTACATACGGCCCCAGGGCCTTCTGGGGAGGCGCTGAGATGGCCAGCTTCTTTACGACCCGCCTGTTCTTCATCTCGCTCGCGCTGGTGGTGATCGCAGCCACGCTGCCGCTTTATGTCTCGGGCTATGTGCTCGGCTTGCTCACCGTCGCCTTTTACTTCGGCGTGTTCGCGATGGCGTGGGACCTGCTGTTCGGCTTCGCCGGCGAGGTCAATTTCGGCCCGACCTTCCTGATCGGCGTCGGCGCCTACACCGCCGGCATCCTGAATGCCCAGTTCGGCTGGTCGGTTTACGCTTGCATCGTGCTCGGTGCGCTCGCCTCCGTCATCGCCGGCCTCGTGCTGGCGCTGCCGGCGCTGCGGGTGCGCGGACCGTATTTCGGCCTGACCACGCTGGTCGCGGTGCTGATGCTGCAGAATTTCATCGTGGTGTTTGCCGACCTGACCGGCGGCGAGATCGGCCTGACCATTCCCGACGTCATCTCCATTAACGCCGGTGTCAATTACTGGATTGCGCTCGGCTTCATGACGATCTCGGCGGCGATCCTCTATGGCCTCTCGCAATCGCCTGTTGGCCTGGTGCTGCAAGCCAGCGGCCAGGACCCGGTGCAGGCCGGTGCGCTCGGCTTCAACATCGTCAAGCACAAGCTCGCCGCCTTCATCGTCAGCGCGTTCTTCTCGGGGTTATCAGGCGCGCTGCTGGTGTTCTATTTCGGCACCGCCTCGGTCGGCACCGTGGTCGACGTCGCGGTCGGCGTCAACGTGATCGTCTCGGCCGTGCTCGGCGGCCGCCGCACCGTGCTCGGTGCGGCGCTGGGCGCGATCTTCCTGATCGTCGCCGGCGAATTCCTGCGCCCCACCGGCGAGCTCGCAACCTTCATCGTCTCGGCGGTCGCGCTGCTCGTCGTGCTGTTCTTCCCCGGCGGCTTCCTCGGAGCGGCCCTCTCGCGTGAGGCGCGCTCGTGATGGATATGCGATCTTCAAACAGGGCCGTGCTCGAAGTCCGCGGCCTCACCAAGCGCTTCGGCGGGTTGACGGCGGTGAAGAACCTCGGCTTCGAGGTCAATAGCGGCGAGATTTTTGGCCTGATCGGGCCGAACGGCTCGGGCAAGTCGACCGCGATGAAGAGCGTGATGGGCATCGAGCGCCCGACATCAGGCGAAGTGATCTTCGAGGGCGAGGACGTCGCCGGCCTTCCCGCGCACAAGATCGCGCGCAAAGGCTTCGGCATGGTGTTCCAGCATTCGCGGCCGCTGAACCGGCAGACCGTGCTGGAGAACATCATGGTCGCGCTGCTGCCGGACAGCCTGTTCATGCTGTTTCCGGACAAGGCGCTGCTCGAGCGCGCCAAATGGATCGCCGACCGCGTCGGGCTCGGCAACGTGATGAACCGCCGTCCGCCGACGCTGCCCTTCGCCGACCTGCGCCGGCTCGAGCTTGCCAAGGCGATCGCGCGCGATCCCAAGGTCGTGCTGGTGGACGAGCCCTTTGCCGGACTAACGCGCGCCGAGGTTGAAATCTTCTCCGACCTGATCCGCAGTTTTCGCGACGAGGGCCGCGCGGTGATGCTGGTCGACCACAACGTCAAGAGCGTCGCGGCGCTGGTCGACCGCGTGCTCGCGATGTATCTCGGCGAGGAGATCGTCACCGGCAAGGCCGATGACGTCATGAAGAACGAGACGGTGCGGCGGGTCTATCTCGGCGGCGCCATCGAGACCCATGCGCGGCCCGAGACCAGCTTCAAGGACAAGGTGCCGCTGCTCCAGGTCGAGAATGTCAGCGTGTTCTACGGCAAGGCGCAGGCGCTGGAGAACGTCTCGATCCACGTCCACGAGGGCGAGTTCGTCTCGATCGTCGGCCTCAACGGCGCCGGCAAGACCACATTGTTCAACACCATCTCCGGCTTCCTGCCCTATACCGGTGAGATCGTACGCAACGGCGAGAAGCTGCGCGGAACGAGCCCAGCGAAAATCGCCCGCAGCGGCCTCGTGCAGTGCCCGGAATCGCGCGAGCTGTTCGGCGAGATGAGCGTGCGGGAAAACCTCGATCTCGGGGGGCAACATCTGGCCGACGACAAGCGCGCGGCACAGCTGGCCTGGCTGTTCGAGCTGTTCCCGATCCTGAAAGAGCGTCAGGGCCAGATGGCGCAAACGCTGTCCGGCGGCGAGCAGCAGATGCTTGCGATCGGCCGCGCGCTGATGATGCAGCCGCAGATCCTGATCCTGGACGAGCCGACGCTGGGCCTCGCCCCCGTCATCCTCGAACTCTTGTCCAAGGCCCTCACGAGGCTGCGGCAGACGACGTCGATCACGGTGCTGCTCGGCGAGCAGAACGTGACCTTCGCGCTTCCACATGCCGACCGCGTCTATGTGCTCGAGCATGCAAGGATCGTCTGGGAGGGCGATCCCGGCCGCTTCGCCGCGGAGGCTGGCGCCGATTTTCTCTGATTCGCCCATACCAACAACAAAACAAGCAAAGGGAAAAACGACCATGCGACCATCCCCGAATTTGAGCAGCTGCTTCCTCCTCGCTTCCGCGCTGGCGCTGTGCCTCGCCGCTCCCGCCTACGCGCAGTCGAACGACCCGATCAAGATCGGCGTCATCGCCGAAGTGCAGTCGATCGCGGGGGCCGCGACGCCCGGCGGCGCGCAGATCGCTGCCGACGAGATCAACGCCAAGGGTGGCATTCTCGGCCGCAAGATCGAGATCGTGACCTACGACAACAAGAGCTCCTCGGCGGACTCGGTGCGTGCGTTCCAGCGCGCGGTGAGCGAGGACAAGGTCTCTGCCGTGATCGCAAGCTATATCAGCGAAGTCGTTCTCGCGCTCGAACCCTGGGCGGCGCGGCTGAAGATGCCGCTGATCACGCCCGGCGCGGCCTCGAACGAGATCACCAAGGCGATCCACAACGACTACGAGAAGAACAAGTACACCTTCCACGGCTATCTGACCTCGGCCGCGCAAGCCCAGCTCGTCTGCGACGCCGCCAAGGATCTCCTGGTCGACAAGCTCAAGTTCAAGACGGTCGCGATCATGAGCGAGGACGCCGCCTGGACCAAGCCGCTCGACGTCGGCTACGAGGCTTGTCTCCCGAACGCGGGCCTCAAGGTCGTCGAGCACGTGCGGTTCTCGCCTGATACCACCGACTTCACGCCGATCTTCAACAATATCGAGGCCAAGAAGCCGGACGTGATCGTCACCGGCATCTCGCATGTCGGCGTGCAGCCGACGGTGCAGTGGAAGAACCAGCAGGTGCCGATCCCGATGTTCGGTATCAGCGCGCAGGCGCTGAGCCCGACCTTCTGGAAGGACACCAATGGCGCCGCCGACGGCGTCCCGTCGCTGGCGGTCGCAACGCCCGATGTCGCCGTGACCTCCAAGACGAAGCCGTTCGCGGCCGCCTTCAAGGCCAAGTTCGGCTCGCCGCCGGCCTATACCGGCTACACCGCCTATGACGAGGTCTACTTCATCACGGAGGCGATCAAGCGCGCGGGCTCGACCGATCCCGACAAGATGGTCACTGAACTCGAAAAGACCGACTACGAGGGCACGATCGGCCGCATCCAGTTCTACGGCAAGGACGACGAGTTTACCCACGGCATCAAGTCCGGTCCGACGACCGTTTCGGGTCTGGTCTTCCAGTGGCAGGACTCCAAGCAGGTCGTGGTCTGGCCCGAGAAGATCGCGGACGGCAAGCTGAAGTTTCCGAGCTTCGTGAAGCTGTCGCAGTAACCGGCCCGCTCTGACGTCGAGCCCATCGCTCCGCGGGAACGGTGGGCTTTTCTTTGTCTTTCGCAGATGCGTTGTGCGGCGCACCGCCTATCGACCTTGGGCGATGTTGACTTTCCGCCGCCCCGCTCCCCATAATTCGAAAAAGAATAACAAGACCAAATCATAAAACGGTTTTGAGGGAGGATAGGATGCCGACTTCACGCAGGCAGCTGCTGAAGAGCTCGGCGGCTGCCGCCGCCGCACTCAGCCTCGATTGGACACGCGCCCAGGCGCAAGCCGAGAATTTGCGCATCGGCCTGATCTACGACCTCACCGGTCCGTTCGCCGCCGGCGGCTCGGTCGCCTCCTCGGTCGGCGCACAGATCGCCATCGACCTCGTCAACGAAAAGGGCGGCATCGGCGGCAAGACCAAGATCGTGCCGGTCGCGGCGGACTCGCAGAGCAAGGCCGACGTCGCGATCAACGAGGCCGAGCGGCTGATCAGCCAGGAGAAGATCGACATCATCAACGGCGTCTATTCCAGCGCGCATGCGGTGCCGATGGCCGCGAAGGTCGAGCAGCAGAAGAAGATCCTCTGGATCACGACCGCGGTCTCGACCGCCGTGTTCAAGGACAAGAACCTGCAATATGTGTTTCGCGCGCAGATCCATTCCGATCAGTACGGCCAGGCCTTCGCAGGCTTCGTCGCCGAGCACGCGCAAGGCAAGCTCGGCATGGACCCGAAGGACGTCAAGGTTGCGCTGATTCACGAGGACGGCCCTTATGGCGTCGGCGTCGCGGCGGCGGACGAGGCCTATGCCAAGCAGGCGGGCATCCAGGTCGTGATGCGCGAGGGCTATTCGGCTTCCGCCCCTGATCTGTCGGTGCTTGTGACCAAGCTCAAGCGCGCCAAGGTCGATGTGATCTCGCATGCCGGCTACAACCCCGACATCACCCTGTTCCTGCGTCAGGCCCGCGAGAGCGGCCTGCGGTTCAAGATGCTGTTCGGCGCGGGCGCCGGCTACAGCCAGCTCGACAAGCTGCGCGCGACCTTCGGCCCCGACATCGATAATTTCTGCAACATCGATCCGGTGCCCGCGCAACTGCTCGATCCAGCCAAGCTTGCGCCTGGAATCGGCGATCTGACCAAGACCATGGTCTCGCGCTACCAGGCCAAGACCGGCGCCACCGACGTGCCGCCGCATTGCTCGATGGGTTTCAACCAGACCTGGATCCTGCTCAACAACGTGCTGCCGGTCGCCAAGGAGAAGTACGGCAGCTTCGAGCCCGAGGCCATTCGCAAGGCCGCGCTCGACGTCGACATTCCCGCCGGCGGCACCATCCAGGGCTATGGCGTGAAATTCTTCCCGCCGGGCACGCCGCTCTCCGGCCAGAACGAGCGATCGACCCCGGTCGTGATGCAAAATGCCGGCGAGCACATCTCGGTGGTGTGGCCGACGAACATCAGGACGCGGGACCCGGTGTTTCCGCTGCCGAAGGGATCGACCTACGGGACGTAGGTTCAAGCCGCGCAGACGGTGCGTCCCTCTCCCTTGCGGGAGAGGGTGGCGGGGCCCCCCCCGGGGGGGCCGGGGGGGGGGGGGGGGGGTTGGTTGTTTCCCCCCCCCCCCCCCCCCCCCCCCGGTGGGGGGGGGGGGGGGCCCCCCCCCCCACCCCCCAACCACGGGTGAGGGGTTGTCTCCGCGAGCGATCCTCTTGCAGCTGCGTTTGCGGATAGAACCCCTCATCCGGCGCTTCGCGCCACCTTCTCCCGCAAGGGGAGAAGGATTAGCAGCGTGCCTGCGGCTGGGTCAGTGAGTTCACCGCGGCTCTACAACACCACCCGCCGTCCCTCCTCCGCCGCCCAATAGCCGGCGTAGTTCACCTTGATCGTCTCATACGCCAGCGCCAGGTCCGACAGCGGCTGGCGTCCCGTCGCGGCGCATTCCATGAAGTCCTGGATCTCCTGGAGATAGCCGCGGGTCCACTCCTCCTCGATGCAGACATATTGCCAGCCGGTTTTGCGGTCGACCTTCTCGGTGATGTAGACCGAGGCGAGCTTCTCCTCGGAGGTTTGGTAGCTCATCAGATGATTGTTCGGCGTGATATTGGCAAACAGCGAGCCGCCTGACGTGTAGGTCTCGATCAGATTGCGCACGCCGCCCATGATCATGTCGCCGGAGAACACGGTGGCCTTGGTGCCGTCCGAAAATGTCGCGGTCAGCGTGCCCCAATCCTCGACGTCAACAGGATTGGCCTTGATGTAAGTACGCTCCTCCGGCTTGAGGACGGCCAAAACATTGCCGACATCGCCACTGACGCTGGCGACGCGGATGGTTTCACCGCGCGCCTTGGCCTCGACCTGCTTGAGATACAGCACGGCGGAGAGCGGATGGCAGCCCATTCGGATCAGCGAGCCGCCGCCGGTCATCGCCCATTGCGCGGCATGGACCGCATGCGAGCCGGAATGGCTCTCCTCGCCCTTCATGAACAGGATTTTGTCTTTCGTCGCCTTGATGATCTCCGCGGTCTTGGTCACTGCGGGTGCGTAGATCCAGTCCTCGGCATACATGAAGAGCTTTCCGGTGCGCTCGATCGCGGCACGCGTGGCGCCCATCTCTTCCAGCACGCGCTCATACATCAGCGCCTTCGGCACGTGCTTGCCGATCGGCTGCCGGTCGCCGTCGCGGCCGAAATAGCCGGCGAACGGCTTTTCGCAGATGACATGCTTGCCGGCCTGCATGGCGGCGACGATCATCCCCGCATGAAGATTGGGCGGCGTGCAGATGTCAATGACATCGAGCTCGCCGTCCGCGATCAGCTCGGCGAAGCTGCGATGGACCCGTGGGATCTGGTGGCGGTGTGCAAATTCGACGACGTGGTCGCCGCGCGCAGCGACCGCCGCGACCTCGACATCCACGCCGTAGACGCGCCGGAACGCATACATATGCAGCTCCGACACGAAGCCGCAGCCGACGAGTCCCACCCTGATCCTGGCCATAGCGCCCCCTGACCCATGCTTTAGGCGGCACTATAACGCGCTGGCAGGTCTATTCCACCGAGACCCGCACCACGCCGGCACTCATCATGCCCAGCGCCTTGGCGGCAGGGACGGAGAGATCGACGATCCGGCCGCGGATGAAGGGGCCGCGATCGTTGACGCGGCATTGAATCGAGCGGCTGCCGTAGGACACCCTCAGCACGCTTCCGAACGGGCGCGTCCGGTGCGCGCAGGTCAACTCACCTTTCCCGGCTTTTCCGTATCCGTAATAGGAGGCAAGCCCGCTTTCGGCCTGGGCGAAGGAAACTGCAGAAAGCGAAAAAGTAGCAAGGCAAGAAAATAGCGTGGTCTGCGCTCGCACGGCACCGCTCCCGGTTGGCCCTGCCCCGCGCAGCAACGTTTGTTGGTTCCCGTGGGTTCCTGGGCCGCCACCGGGCTACGCCCGGCGGCGCCATCACACATTGTTACTGTTTGTGAAAGACCAGCGTGCGGACTTCGATGCTCTCACGCGGCGCCGCGTCGGCCGGCGTGGTAGGATCGACGAACGCGGTGTGCGGCCCGAAGCGGGTGCGGCCATCGGTTGCGGAATCGTAGCACTTCAGCAACAGCGCTTCGTCCGCCGTCATCTCGGGGAAATAGAACCAGCGATGGTTCGGATTGTATTTCACCGAGTAAGTCTCGCCGCGGCGGTTAGGATAGATCAGATCGGAGGCGACGAGATCGTCAGGCGCGACCGTCGTGCCGTCGGCCATCGCCAGCGGCGAATCCCGCAAGGGACCGCGGATCGGCCGCCACAGATTGATCACCTGGACGCGGCCCTTTAGCAACTCCTCGGCCTCGTCGGGCAGATGCTCGCGCACACGGTTGGCGCCCGAGACTGCGGTCTGGTCGACGTGGACGCGCGTTGCCGGCTGACGTGGGCCACCGTCGCGAATGTCCGCGGCACCCTCGACGCGCCTGCGCACGGTATGGTCGAAGATGACGACGCGGTCTGCTTTCAGCGTTGCGCGCAGGAAGGCCTCGACGGCGGGATAATAGACCGTGCGGATTTCCTCCTCGTTGGAGAAGTCCTTCACCTGGGTCGGATGGCGCACCAGCGCAAAGCCCTCGCGATCAAGCGAGATGTTGTTGGCAATCAGGCGCGCATCGAAGATCGGGACCTGGTGCGGCTCCGGCAGCGACGTGCTTTTGGGCTCGCCGGGCGGCGGATCGAAGGCATAGGTGCGGGGTTTGCCCGATGTCGGCGCGAGATAGTTGAGTTCGGCGGTGACGAAGGGAAGCGATTCGATTTTTGTTTCTTGTAGGCCCATGGCCGGTCTCCCGATGTGGTCGTCTGGATGATTTTTGAGGGGACCAGGCGTGCTGCAAGGGAGGTCCTGCAAATAGCAATGGGTTGTTGTCGTCAATGCGAAGTGCAGAAGAAACGTTTCAAGGAAGGCCCGGCGAACGCTGTTCCCCTTCTCCCCTTGTGGGAGAAGGTGGCGCGAAGCGCCGGATGAGGGGTTGCCTCAGCGAATTCGAATACGAGAGGGATACTCGCGGAGAGAACCCCTCACCCGTCTCGCCGCTACGCGGTGTGTCCAGCGGATGGATGGGTAACAAAACAGACCGGATGGATGGGTAACAGTCGTTCATGATTTGGTCGGCTGCGGCG
>NZ_JBVVPM010000034.1:0-75552 GCF_055811255.1 Bradyrhizobium sp. MI1.11 | reverse complement strand
GCCGCACAAAAAAATACCCCATATCGAGCCTCACTCCCGCTCGGCCAATTAAGCAAAGCCCTCGCAAGCGGGAGAGGGAGCGCAGCTCGCGGGTGGCAACCATCAGGCCCATCGCGAAATTATTCCTCGAACCCGTTCGGCATGTCGGCCTTCGCAAGCGCTGCGGCACGCGCTTTCATCCAGCCGTCGAGAAACGCCTTGTCATCCGCAGGCGGGTTGGACTTTCCGTAGTCGGTCCACGCTGCGCCAAGCACCTCCTGGCGCTTGATCAGTCTGTTGTTGTGCGTGTCCTGCGCGTCGCTCCATTGCCCGGCTTCCTTCAGCGCCTTTACCGCGCCGGGATGCACCGGCACCACCCAGTTCTTGGTCTGGCGATCGGCCGCAAGCCCGCCGGCGCCGGGTGCGGCGTCCTTGTAGGAATCGTAGTTCACGATCATCGCTTTGGTGATCGCATAGACCTGGTCGGGGGCTTGCGAGGCGTAGGCGACGAAAATCGGGTAGGGGTAGTTGCCGAGCTCGATCGGTTTGTCCGGCGAGATGCCGGCGCCGCAGGTCGCGGTCTGCGGGAAGAAGAACGAGCCGACCTTCTGCATCCGCGCCCAGCCTTCCTTGTCCTTGGCGGGCAGCGGCGGCCAGATCAGGCCGCGCGGCGAGGTCTCGGCTTCCTTGGCGGGGCCGGTGATGGTGGTGCCGAAGGCTGCGTCGGTGTCGTTGTTGATCAGGCCCTTCCACATCGCGCCGTAGCTTGCGAACTCGACGACCTTGACGTCCTTCTGCGTCAGGCCGGCGAAGGCGAGCACCGCGAGCGAGTTCTGGTTCAGCGCCGGCGAGCCGACGACGAAGCCGACGCGCTTTCCCTTGAGGTCCTTGAGCTCCTTCACGCCTGTGTCCGCGGCCACGCCGAGCGTGCCGCAATTGCAGTCGACGGATGAGAGCATGATCTGGAGCGGTTGCGGGCCCCATTCCCTGGAGCCGAACTCGAACACGCCTTCCTGCGCGAAATAGGTACCCGATCCCATCGCGGAAGAAACCGCGCGCTTGGCGCGCAACGGCGCGAGACGCGCGACGTCGTTGCCTGCGGGGAGCACGCGCACGTCGGTTGAGTATTTGTCCTTCATCATTTTGCCGACGCCGACCGCGATGTTGAAGCCGGCGGTGCCAGTGTCGTAGGCGGTGAACGTCAATGTCGCCGGCAGCTTGATATCTTCGGCGAATGCATAGCGTGTAGACGCAAAAGAAAGGCCCGCCACCAAAGCAGGCGCGAGCATGACCAGCCCACGACGCATGTTTCCCTCCAATGATCCTCGCGTTTGCCGCGACGATTTTCTTTCTTTGTTTGAAACAGGTTTTGTTTGAAACGGATCATGTCATCGCGATCAGGCGATGGCAACGCCGTAGCGCGAACGCCGCAATGAAGCTGACAGATTGTCGCGGAAACGACGGATAATGCAGTCAGTTCGCGACGATCGCGATCGCCTGTCCCTCGGCAACGACGTCGTCGAGCTTCACCAGAAGCGATGTGATCTCGCCGCTCACAGGAGAAAGCACAGGTATCTCCATCTTCATCGCTTCGACCACCACAATCTCATCGCCATCCGCAACGGTTCCTCCAACTTGCACGGGAGTTGCGCAGACGCGTCCCGCGATATCCGTGACGATCTTAATTTCTGGCATGCCATCGCCTTTTTGTTGTGGTCGCAAAATGCCTGAGGTAGTTTCTTCTGCAAGCGGAATTTAATTCCGCACAGCGGAACAAGCGGTAGGGATCATGGGACGACGTTCGGAGCGGTTGAGTAGGCAAGGTGCGCTCGCTGGCGAAGCCGGTGAGGGCGATGTCATCCAGGTGGTGTCGCGCGCGTTCGACGTGTTGCGATGCTTCGAGGGCCACGATAGCAGGCTCGGCAATCTCGAAATTTCAAACCGCTGCGGCCTGCCGCGCTCGACCGTGTCGCGGCTCACGCACACGCTAACGCGGATGGGTCAGCTCGTGTACCTGCCGCGTGATCAGAAATACCGCATCGGTCCAAGCGCTGTGGCGATGAGCGCCTCGATGATGAAAGGCGCACAGCTGCGCAGCATGATTCGCCAGCGGCTCCAGGAAGTCGCAGAGCAATTGCCGGGCACCGTCGGCTTCGTGGTCCCCGATCGCTTCCATCTGGTCTATCTCCAGTTCGCGCGTTCGGCGACTGCACTGGGCCTGCACGAGGGCACCGGCAGCCGCATCTCGATGGCTTCGACCGCTGCGGGCGCGGCCTATACCGCGGCACTAGCGCCCGAGGTCGGCGATGCCTTCATCGCGGACATGGAGCGGGAAGCTCCCGAGGCTGCAAAGATCCTCAAGCCCCGCATCGAGGCCAACCGGCAGTCGCTGCGCGAGCGCGGCTATGTCGTGGCCTGCGGCTTGTGGAGCCCACATATCAACGGCCTCGCGATGCCGATCTGGTCGCCGCAGTACCAGACCTTCGTTGTCATCACGATCGGTCTGCTCTCGGCGATGTATGACGAAGAGCGTCTGCATGCCGAAGTCGCGCCGCTGATGCTCGCGCTCGGCCGTTCGCTCGGCAGCCTGATGGACGGCGCAGAGGGCGACGTCTTCAACGCCCGCATCCCGCGTAAACCAGTCGCCATGGCCGTCCATAACAATAACAAGCCGATCAATTCGGAGGGAGTGAATGAACTGGAAGCCGGAACTCGACGAGCTCGCCCGGCGCGAAGCCTTCGCGCGGGAGATGGGCGGCGTTGACAAGGTCAAGCGTCAGCATGACCAGGGCCGACTGACTGTTCGGGAACGTATCGACAGACTGAGCGACAAAGGCAGCTTTCACGAGATCGGCGCCGTCTCCGGCGTCGGCGAATACGATTCCAGTGGCGAGTTGCAGAAATTGACGCCAGCGAACTGCGTGTTCGGCCGCGCGCGCGTCGAGGGCCGCACCGTCGTCGTGGTCGGCGACGATTTCACCGTGCGCGGCGGCTCGGCGGATGCGTCCATCTCCGCAAAACCGCTGATGGCGGAGGAGATGGCGCATGATCTCCGCCTGCCCATCGTCCGCATCATCGAAGGCTCCGGCGGCGGCGGCTCGGTCAAGACCATCGAGACCAAGGGCGCGGCGAACTTGCCGGGTGGCATCGGCGGCACACGCTGGTATCGCTTCACAACGGAGAATTTGTCGCGCGTGCCCGTGGTCGCGCTCGGCCTCGGCTCGGTCGCAGGGCTCGGTGCCGCGCGTCTTGCCGCCAGCCACTATTCCATCATGACCCGGAAGTCCGCGATGTTCGTCGCAGGCCCGCCGGTGGTGAAGGCGCTGGGGCAGGACCTCTCGAAGGAAGAGCTCGGCGGCGCCGACATCCAGACCCGCGCCGGCGCGGTCGATCATGCTGTCGACACCGAGGAGGAGGCCTTTGCCTGCGCGCGGCGATTCCTGTCTTATCTGCCGTCGTCGGTTGACGGGCTGCCGCCGACCTTGCCCTGCACCGACAATCCGGAGCGCACCGAAGAGGCGCTGATGAGCGCAGTGCCGCGTAATCGCAAGCAGGTCTACAAGATACGGCCGATCGTCGAACAAGTCGTGGACAAGGGCTCGTTTTTCGAGGTCGGCAAGAATTTCGGCAAGCCGATCATTGTCGGTCTCGCGCGGCTCGAGGGCAGGGCGGTGATGGTGCTTGCCAGTGACAGCTTTCACTATGGCGGCTCCTGGACGGCGGACGCCTGCCAGAAGGTGGTCCGCTGGGTCGACTTCGCCGAGACCTTCCATTTGCCGATCGTCTATCTCATGGACTGCCCCGGCTTCATGATCGGGCTCGATGCGGAGAAGGCGGGCACCATCCGCCATGGCGTTCGCGCCATGGCCGCGGTCAACCAGACCACGGTGCCCTGGTGCACGGTGATCCTGCGCAATGCCTTCGGCGTCGCCGGCGTGGTGCATCAGCCGGCCGACCGCTTCTCGATCCGCTACGCCTGGCCGTCGGCCTATTGGGGCTCGCTCCCACTGGAAGGCGGCATCGAAGCCGCCTACCGCGCGGACATCGACGCGGCCGAAGACAAGGCGGAGAAACTGAAAGAGATCGAGGACCGCCTTAACAAGCTGCGCTCGCCGTTCCGCTCCGCCGAAAAATTCTGGGTCGAAGAGATCATCGATCCCAGGAAGACGCGGTCGCTGCTGTGCGAGTTCGCGCGGCTGGCGGAGCCATTGCGAAAGCCAGGGCCGCCGGGGAATTTTTCGATCAGGCCGTAGCTTCAGCGGCCCCTGCGAGCCGCGGATGCCGACCTCAGCCCAATTGCATTTGGGCAAAATTGATCTAGCGCAACGCCACGCGTCCCATTGTCTGCAAGCGTCTCGTTTGGAACGAGGGAGAGACGTCATGACAAATGCGGGTAACGCGCTGCTTTGGACGGCTATATTTTTCTGTCTGTCGTTCGCTGCAATTTTTGTAGTCTGGTTTGCCGAGCGGTTGCGCGCGGGCTTCGTGAGGAAGCCGTAAAGCGCCCTGGGTTCGCCCCCTCGTCACCTGCTGACCGGACGGCGGATGCCTGCCGCCGGGCGGTGCCTTCGGCGTCGCCGGCATCTGTGCTCGCGCTTTGCCGTGGCAGCGATGACGTGACCTCAAAACAATAACGCGCTACGCTTCCCGGGCAAGAACAAGGGAAGCGCCAATCGTGTACGACTTCATTATCGTGGGCGGCGGCTCGGCGGGGTCCGTGCTGGCCCACCGGCTCTCGGCGAGGAGCGCCAACAAGGTCCTGCTCTGCGAGGCGGGACAGGACACACCGCCCGGAGACGAGCCGGCCGAGATCAGGGACAGCTATCCGGGGACGGCCTATTTCGATCCGCGCTTCCACTGGACCGAGCTCAAGGTCACGACCCAGATCGTCAGCCACAACAATCCGAACGAAGGACGTCCGCCCTTACGCAAATACGAGCAGGCACGCGTGCTTGGCGGCGGCTCCTCGATCAACGGCCAGATGGCCAACCGCGGCGCGCCGACCGACTACGACGAATGGGACGCGCGCGGCGCTGCGGGGTGGAGCTGGAACGATGTGCTGCCCTTCTTCAAGAAGGTCGAGCGCGACCTCGATTTCGACGGTCCCTACCACGGCAAGGACGGCCGGATCCCGGTCCGCCGAATCCCCAGGGAGCACTGGACGCGGCATTCGCAGGCGTTTGCGCAAGCCTTCCAGCAGGCCGGACATCAGTTCCTGCCCGACCAGAATGGCGAATTCGTCGACGGGTTTTTCCCGGTGACGCACTCGAACCAGGCCGAGCAACGCGTCTCGGCTGCCATGGGCTATCTCGATCGCGACACGCGCAAGCGCGCCAACCTCACGATCTCCACCAACACGCAAGTCAGGGAATTGCTGTTCGAAGGCACGCAATGCGTCGGCGTGAAGGCTGTGGTCGACGGACGAGAGCAGGAATTCCGCGCCCGCGAGATCATTCTCTCCAGTGGCGCCATCCATTCACCGGCGCATCTGTTGCGCGCCGGCATCGGCCCGGTCGGTCACCTCAAGGATATGGGCATTCCCGTGCTAATGGGGCTGCAGGGCGTCGGCCAGCGCCTGATGGATCATCCCTCGATCTCGCTGTCGTCCTTTGTCCGCCGCGGCGCGCGAATGAACGAGCACACCAGGCGCCACATGCAGCTTGGCTTGCGTTACTCGTCCGGGCTCCAAGGCGTACCGAAAGGCGATATGTTCGTCGTCCTGCTCAGCAAATCGGCCTGGCACGCCGTCGGTGAGCAGATCGGATCGCTGCTGACATTCGTCAACAAGACCTATTCCGAGACCGGACAGGTCAAGCTTGCCTCGCGCGATCCGGTCGTCGAGCCGATCGTCGAGTTCAACCTGTTGTCCGACCGGCGCGACCTCGATCGGCTGATGAGCGGTTTCCGCAAGATGGCGGCCGTGCAGATGAGCGACGTTGTCAGGGCCGTGACGGACAAGCCGTTCCCGGCCTCCTATACCGACCGCGTGCGCAAGATCGGCGTGGTCAACACCAAAAACAGGATTCTCACCAGGATCGCCGCGGCCCTGATGGACGGACCGGCAGTGCTGCGCCACTACATGATCGACAATTTCGTGGTCGAGGGCTTCACCTTCGACGACGTCATCAACGACGACGAGGCGCTGGAAGCCTTCGTGCGCAAGGCGACCATCGGCGTGTGGCACGCCTCCTGCTCGTGCCGCATGGGCCGGGTTGACGATCCGATGGCGGTGGTCGATCCAGAGGGGCGCGTCAAAGGCGTGCAGGGCCTGCGCGTCGTCGATGCCTCGATCTTCCCGGTGGTGCCGTGCGCCAACACCAATTTTCCGGTCCTGATGTCGGCGGAGAAGATCGCAGCCGCGATCATGCAGTGAGCTGGCATGGCTTTTCGCGCCGGCGACTGCCTTGTCGATGCTGACCCTCCAGGACCGCTAGTCGGACCGCAATAGCTGAAATGGTGGGCGAGAACGGTTCCGCGGCCGACGGTCTGGCGGACATGCGCCCGGGAGGCGGAACTTGGAACCCGGCTTGGGCGTTCTTTGCCAGATTTCGCCTTACGGCTGAGACAGGGCCGCTGATCGCGCGTCCCATCTCGGGGCCGGAGCGCATTTTCGGCGACGGAGCTTCACGGGGGTTCAATGATCAATTCATCGAGCCGGGCGCAAACCAGCGAGCCCGGAGAGTTGCCCAGGATTTCGACCGGCAGTGACGGTCTCGACGATATCCTCTACGGCGGGCTCGATCCCAATCGCATGTACCTCTACGAGGGCCGGCCCGGCTCGGGCAAGACCACAATGGCACTCCAATTCCTTCTCGAGGGCGCCCGTTGCGGTGAACGCGTGCTCTATATCTCCTTGTCGGAAACCAAGCGTGAGTTGACGCTGGTTGCACAGCGGCACGGCTGGTCGCTGCAAGGCGTCGACATCTTCGAACTGGTGCCGCCGGAGACGACGCTCGATCCGGAACGCGAGCTCACCGTCTTCCACCCCGCCGAAATGGAGCTGAGCGAAACCACGGGCCTGATATTCAAGGAGGTCGAGCGGATCAATCCCGCGCGCGTGGTGCTGGACAGCCTGTCCGAGCTGCGCCTCCTTGCGCAGAACCCGCTGCGGTACCGGCGCCAGGTTCTGGCCCTGAAGCACTTTTTCACCAACCGCAATTGCACGGTCATCCTCCTCGACGATCTCTCATCGTCCCAAGACGATCTGCAGCTCCATTCGATCGCGCATGGCGTGGTGATGCTCGAACAGCTCGCCATTGATTATGGGGCAGAGCGCCGGCGGCTTCGCGTGATCAAGATGCGCGGCATTCGATTTCGCGGCGGCTTCCACGATTTCACAATCGAGGCGGGAGGGGTGCGGATATTCCCCCGTCTGGTGGCAGCGGAACATCACACCTCGTTTATCGGTGAGTTGACGCCGAGCGGCAATGCGCAACTTGACCAGCTCCTGGGAGGAGGGCTCGAGCGCGGCACCAGTGCACTGCTCTTGGGCGCCGCCGGTGTCGGCAAGTCTTCTCTCGCGCTGACCTATGCGATCGCAGCGGCAGATCGCGGTGAGCATGCGGTGTTCTTTGCCTTCGATGAAGGTCGCGGTACGGTGGAGGCCCGGGCTCGAACGCTAGGCCTGCCCCTTGAAAGCCATCTGCAATCGGGACTCATCCGATTTAAGCAAATCGATCCCGCCGAGATGTCGCCCGGCGAATTCGCCGCCAATGTGCGCAACAGCGTCGAAAAGGATAACGCCCGAATTGTTATCATTGACAGTCTGAACGGCTACCTCAACGCAATGCCGGATGAGCGATTTCTCATCCTCCAGATGCACGAGCTGCTGAGCTATCTCGGACAGAAAGGCGTGCTGACCGTCCTGATCCTCGCTCAGCATGGGCTGGTCGGTCCGATGGAGACGGCTCTCGATATCAGCTATTTGAGCGATGCCGTGCTCATGCTGCGCTATTTCGAAGTCGGCGGAGCGGTGCGGCGTGCCCTCTCGGTCGTGAAGAAGCGCAGCGGCAATCATGAAAATTCCATCCGCGAGTTTCGTCTTGGCAGTGCCGGCATCACGGTAGGTCCTCCGCTGAGCGGGTTCAGCGGCATCTTTTCCGGGAATCCACGTTACTCGGGCACGGAGATGCCGGAAGGGCTGTCGGAATGAGCGCCGACCGCGATCATTGCGTCCTCGTGTTTGCTCCGATCGGCCGCGATGGACCGGCATCGGTCGAGCTTTTCCGTAATTCGAATCTCCTGGCAATCAATTGTCGTGGTCTGCCTGAACTGGTCAGCGAGATGTCGGCGGGCGTGGGCGCGGTCCTTCTCGCCGAGGAGGGCTTGTTCGGGAAGGATACCCAGCCGCTGGCACATTGGATCGAGCGGCAGCCGCCCTGGTCCGACCTGCCCTTTGTCATTCTCACCAGCCACCGCGAGCAGCCGGCGGTGGTTGCCTGGCGCCGCAGCATCGTCGAGACGCTCCGCAACGTGTCGCTGCTCGAGCGCCCGGTTCAGCCGATCACGCTGACGAGCGCAATTCAATCCGCAATGCGGGCCCGCCGGCGGCAATATGAAATTCGAACCTTGCTGCAGGCGCGCGAGCGGACGGCCCAGGAGCTCGAGAAGCTCGTGGTCGAGCGCACCCGTGCCCTCGAGGAGGCCAACAAGCATCTGCGGGCCGAAATGGAAGAGCGCGCCCGCGTCGAGGAGACCCTTCGTCAGGCCCAGAAGATCGAAGCCATCGGACAATTGACCGGCGGAGTAGCTCACGACTTCAATAATCTGCTGATGGTGATCTCCGGCGGATTGGACATGCTCGACCGGCAGACTGATCCTGATCGGCGGCGTCGGCTGTTGGAAGGAATGGTTCAGGCGGCGCAGCGTGGTGCGGGCCTGACCAGGCAGCTTCTGGCTTTTTCACGGCGGCAGAAGCTCCGGCCCGAGGCCGTCGACATCCCGGCGCAGATCGGCGGCATGCGCGAATTGCTCGATCGGAGCCTGAGAGGCGACGTTCACGTCGAGTTCGATTTTCCGGAGGGGCTTTGGCCGGTGGAGGTTGATCCGGGAGAGCTCGAACTGGTCATTCTCAACCTGGCCGTCAACGCCCGCGATGCGATGCCGAACGGTGGCACGATCGTCGTCCGTGGCGAGAACCTGGCCGGCCTGAACGAGAACGAGATCGCGGGCGATTACG
Organism: Bradyrhizobium sp. MI1.11; assembly: GCF_055811255.1. Lineage (NCBI taxonomy): Bacteria > Pseudomonadati > Pseudomonadota > Alphaproteobacteria > Hyphomicrobiales > Nitrobacteraceae > Bradyrhizobium > Bradyrhizobium sp. MI1.11. Next base: position 66,395 of record NZ_JBVVPM010000034.1, on the reverse strand, counting down.
TTCGCCTGTCCGTGGTCGACAGGGGCGTTGGAATGAGCCCCGAGATCCTGGCGCGGGTCTTCGAACCGTTCTTCACGACCAAGGACGTCGGTAAAGGCTCAGGCCTGGGGCTTGCTCAGGTCCACGGATTTGCGACGCAGTCACGCGGAATGGTTCGAATAAAATCGATCGTCGACGAGGGCACCAGCATTGAGCTCTATTTGCCGCGATCCAGGAATGTCCCCTCGGGTGAACGGCATCTCATCGACCTGAACAGGGCGCGTCCCAAGAGGGCTAATCATGGCCGGGTTCTTCTCGTCGAAGACGACGACGAGGTCGCCGCGCTGGTCAGCGAGATGCTTGCGCAGCTCGGTTACCAGGTCACGCGCGCGGCCAGTGCCGCGGCGGCTCTCGGTGCCCTAGCGGACGGCCGCTCCGTCGATCTGGTGTTTTCCGATATCATGATGCCGGGCGGCATGAACGGTGTCGAACTCGCGTCCGAGATCAAGAGAAGGCGAAGCGACATCCCGGTCCTGCTGACGAGCGGATACGCCGAAGCCGCGGTTCACGACGCCGAAATGGCCGGCATCCGGATCCTGTCGAAGCCCTACCACATCGACGAGCTCGCCGCAGCGCTCAGCGCTGCAAAGTTGGACTTTGCGACAACCGCAGGATCTGCCTTAGCGAAGACTCGGGGCTGACCATTCGCGCGACAATCAACGGCGGGGCTATGGCTTGCGGGCGCCCCTCCGCAATTGTGCGCTCGGCCATCGTGCCGCGGCGTACAACAATGCGACGCACGAATGCAACGCGGTCGCCTCTCGGTTGCGAAGACACGCATTCGTCCTCTGCGGGTTAAACATTTCCGCCGCTACGCTTGGGCTGTGATGATTGCCAAAATCGGCCCGCAAATGCAGCCACTTTCAGTCGCTATTTGAGACCATTTCAGCCAAACTGTTATTGGTTTCTTTGCAGGGGCAGGGACCTTCAGTTTGGAGCCCTGCAATGTTCAAGTCGGTTCTTTCCGCGTGTCTCGTCGTTGCCTTTAGTTTCGTCGCTTCTGAAGCACGGCCCTATCGCATTCATCAAGCAGCCGAATGCAACGTCACGATGCCCTGCGACTTCTCGTATTCGCAAACGCGCCGTGAGAGGACTTCCAGGTCGTTCCTAACTCCCAGGTCCTCACTCCAATCCTATCGCGCGACGCAACTGACAGCGGCCGACGCAGGCGGCGCCGCGACGGCGAGCCTCTCGGGCGGTCGCATCGTCGGTAGTCGTCCCGCAGGTTGCCCTTCCTCCTTCTGCGGCTGCGGGGCTGCTCTGCGCGTGTTCGGCCGTATCGTGCCGGAATTGAATCTTGCGTCGAACTGGCTGCGCTTCCCGCGGACATCACCCGCACCGGGAATGGTCGCAGCCCGACACGGACATGTGTTCGTCCTCGAGCAACACCTAAGCGGGGATACCTGGCTGGCTTACGACGCCAACTCGGGCGGACACGCGACGCGAATGCATGCGCGTTCATTGCGTGGCTACACGATCGTCAACCCGCGCGGCGGTTCGGTCGCTTGAGACGCCGGGCGACAGGTGCGTCACGAGACCTGGTGCGCCATCGCGCGAAACGCCTTGTCAACCCCGCACTGAAGTAATATTCGTATTTATAGAAGTTCGGATAAGGCGTAGTTTGTGCGCATCCCAGCCTGCTACAAGGGCGTTTCGCGATCGTCACGAGACGTGGGCCGGGAGGCGGTGGCCGCGACTGCGTCGACGCGCTGGGCAGGCTGCAGGGCGGGTTTTCCCGTGAGCAGCTGCACACGCGGTACGACACGGCGCTGACAGCCTCCTCGTTCGGTCTCGATGGCGAGCGCACGCCAGGCATCGAGGACAGGGGCGGGGAGGTGCGCGGACGGCAAAATCGTGTGGTCCTGACGCCCGGGGTCTGTGCGTCAAGTCTTGTGGTGATGCTCTGCCCAACCGGGTCAGCACATCAGCCATCCGCAAGGCGACGGGGGCAATAGTGCATCGCTCCCCGGGGAGAGCGCGTCATAAGCCGTAAAACCATTCGCGCAGGGAAGGCCGGTTGCCGGCGTCACCTGTCGTCCACCCCGTGCGCGTCTTGCTCGCACACGGGACTACGGGTGCCAGCCGGCGCCCGGCCTTCCCTGCGCCCTTTCTTTCGAGAGGGTGCTAAGACTAGAGCAAAGCTCGGGCAAAATGAGCCGCGAGAATGCGAAAGTGTGCCTGCAAGCCGGGAACGGGAATTGGGTGATCGCGACGGGACGATAGAGCTACGCGCTCTCCGTCTCCCGGTGCACGTCGTGCACCACGAGGCCCATGCCTTCGTCGGGCATCTTGATCCAGTCGCGGCGCTTCAGGGTGCGCTTGGTGTCTTCGTAGCCGGAGGTCCAGTGCTCGCGCATCGAGGTGCCCGAGAATTCGTGGTCCTTGGCGTCGCCCTCGTAGGCCTTCTGCTGGTAGATCAGATGCAGGATTGCGATCTCAGGCATGTGGCGCAGGCTCGACTTGAGTTTGCGCTCCTCCTCGGAGAGCTGCTCGTCGGGCAGCTTGGCCAAGGCCTTGTAGAGCAGGACCTTGAGGTTGTGGGTTCGGCGGTAGACGTCGGTGTTGTGGCGGGTGCGCGAGGAATACATGATGTCCTTGTGGCGGGCCATCACGTCCTGGATCGAGCGCGGCAGCACGCCGCGTGCGCTGAACAGGTCGACCTGGAACACCAGCGAATTGAGCGCGTCTTCCTGGTCGAGCAGGTGCTGAAGCGGCGTGTTGGAGACGATGCCGCCGTCCCAGAAATGATCGGTGCCGATCCGCACCATCGGCAGTGCCGGCGGCAGGGCGCCGGAAGCCATGATGTGCTCCGGCTCGATCTCGTCGTGGGAATTGTCGAAATAGATGAAATTGCCGGAGAGCACGTTCACGGCGCCCACCGCGAAGCGAACCTTCTTCTCGTTGATGAGGTCGAAGTCGACGAGCTCGAGCAGGCTCTCTTTCAGCGGCATCGTGTCGTAATAGCTGGTGGCGGTCCGGGCGCCGACCGGGCTCAGCCAGGGATTGACCTGATGCGGGCTGAAGAAGCCCGGTTGGCCCATCGCCGACGTCATCCACGCGCTGGTGAGATTGCGCCACTGGCGGAAGATGTCTCCGTCAGGCGTGTAGTGCCAGATCTTGCGGTTGGTGATGCGCTCCCAGAAGATGCGCAGCGCCTCGAGCCGCTTCTCCGGTTTGTTGCCCGCGATGATGGCGGAGTTGATCGCGCCGATCGAGACGCCACAGACCCAGTCGGGCTCGATGCCGGCCTCGTGCAGCGCCTGGTAGACGCCGGCCTGGTACGCGCCGAGCGCGCCGCCACCTTGCAGCACCAGCGCAACGCGGTCGCAACGCTCGGGCCGCCAGCCTCGTGCGGGAGGCTGATGCGTCTGATGGGGCGGTTGCGAGGTGCGAGCGTCCATGGTGATGCCTCCTGCTTCTTCAAACGATTGCGTTCCGCGGTGACGCCGTGATGACAATTCTGGCGTCGACGCATCGCTTGCATGCGCCATCGCCGCCTTGGGAATGGCTGCGGTCGTGCGGCTGACGGAAATCCTTCACATCGCAGTCAATGACGGCGGCTAGCAATCTGCATCGCCGCCTGACGCTGTCGGGCGGGCATCACATGAGCACCACGAGAGGAGACCGGCGATGCGTAGGGAAGAGTTACTGAGGCTTCCATCCATGCCGGCGGCTGGGCCGAGCTATCCGGCAGGGCCCTATCGCTTCGTCAACCGCGAATTCCTCGTCATCACCTACGAGACCGATCCGGACCTCATCCGCGCCGGCCTGCCTGAGCCGCTGGAGCCGATCGACCAGCCGATCGTGCATTACGAATGGATCAAGATGCCGGATTCCTCCGGCTTCGGCAGCTACACCGAATCCGGTCTCGTCATCCCCGCGCGCTTGCACGGCGAGGAGGTCAACTTCGTTTCGCAGATGTATCTGGACGACGATCCGCCGATCGCCGCCGGCCGCGAGATCTGGGGCTTTCCCAAGAAATACGCCCATCCCAAACTCGAGATCGTCAAGGATACGCTGACGGGCAGGCTGGAATATGCCGGCCAGCTCGTCGCCATGGGCACGATGGGCTACAAGCACGAGAGCATGGCCGGCAATGGCGACCTCACCCGTGCGACCCTGTCGAAGACGCAGATCAATCTGAAGATGATTCCCGGCGTCGATGGCCGCCTCGATATCTGCCAACTGGTCGCGATCAACCTCATCGACATCGTGCCGAAGGGCTCCTGGATGGGGCCCGGCCGGCTGCATCTGGTGCCGCATGTCAATGCGCCCGTCGCCGATTTCCCGGTCCGCCGCTGCCTCGGCGCGCATCATTACATCGCCGACCTGACGCTGCCGTTCGGCCGCGTCGTGCACGACTACATCAGGGAAGCAGAGGCGGCGGCTCCGACCGTGCTGGCGGCCGAGTAGGGCGCTATCATCAAACTGTAACAATGCCGTAATTGAGTACCCGCATGGATCCGGACGGTGCCGTCAGCAATCTTCCGGAGCGGGGCATTCGTTGACGGTTGGGGTTGGTCATGGCTGAGCCGGCGAAGCTTGTCAGCGCGATATCGGATGCCGTGCCTGGCATTCCCGGCCTGGTGTGGGCGTTCCGCCTCCACGGCGACGGCAGTGCCGAGGCGCTACCGGTCGACCAGCCGATCGAGTTCAGCCACGACGGCCGGCTCTGGCTGCATTTCAACCTCACGGACACGCGCGCACGGCCGTGGATCGCCGCGTCGCAACTGCCGCCGTTGGCGCGCGAGCTGTTGCTCTCGAACGACACCTTCCAGCAGCTTCACGTCATCGACCACTGCGTCTACGGCGTGTTCTCCGACCTCGTGCGCGACATCGGCAGCGCGACGGAGGAGACCGCGTTCCTGCGCTTCGCCATGACCGAGCGGCTCCTGATCAGCGGCCGCCATCAGGCGCTGTGCTCGGCGGATGCGACACGCCGGGTGCTCGAAGGCGGCTACCGCGTCGACAATGTCGCCCATCTCCTCGAAAAGATCGTCGATGAGGTCGCCGACACGCTTGATAGGATGGCCGATAAGCTCGGTCAGGAGATCGACGAGATCGAGGAGCGGATTCTGGCCGACGACGCCAAGCCGGAGATGCGCCGCAATCTTGGCCGGCTGCGCCGGACCTGCGTCAGGCTGCATCGCCAGCTCACCGGCCTGCGTACGCTGTTCCATCGCCTCGACCAGAAGAACACCGACCACCTTTCGCCGGACCTGCGTATCCAGGCCGGCAAGCTGGCGCAGCGGCTGGACGGCCTCGACCACGACATCGTGGAGCTGCGCGAACGCAGCCGCCTGCTCGAGGAGGAGCTGCGCTTCAAGAACGAGGAGCAAAGCAACAACCACCTCCACACGCTCTCGATCGTGACCTCGCTGCTGCTTCCGCCGACGCTGATCACCGGCATCTTCGGCATGAACACCAAGGGCCTGCCTCTGACCGAGGTCGAGAGTGGATTTTTCTGGGCGGCTCTCCTGATGGCCTCGTCGGTCGGCGCGGCCTATCTCTTCATGCGGCGTACCGGTATCTTCAAGTAAAGCACGCCAGTCGGTATCAGCCGTGATCGGGACCGCACATCTATTTCCGCTGCGAAATGCGGCCGCGATTGTGCTGGCCTGGACGATCGCGAGCACCAGCGCGCTGGCCGGCGCCAAGGACGAGAACGCGGCGGAGTGGCTAGCTCCAAAATGGTTCAACGAGTGGCATGACGGCCTCGCCAACAAGGGCCTGAATTTCGGCGCCGCCTACATCGCCGACAACATTGGAAATTTGTCCGGCGGCGTTAGGCGCGGCGCTATCCATTTCGGCCGGCTCGATCTTTCGGTCGATGCCGATCTCGACAAGCTGGTCGGCTGGAGCGGCGGCCGCTTCTACGCCAACGCGTTCGTGATCTACGGGCGAGGCCTCAGTCGCAACTACATCATGAATCTCGCGACCATCAGCGAGATCGAGGCGTTGCCGGACCAGCGGCTCTACAATGCCTATTTCGAGCAGAGCTTCTTCAACGACCGCTTGAACATCAGGGCCGGCCAGCAGGCCGCCGATGTCGAGTTTTTCGACAGCCAGACCGACGATCTCTTCATCAACGGCACCTTCGGCTGGCCCGCGATCAAGGCCTCGAATCTCCCGGCCGGCGGCCCGGCACCGCCAATCGCAGTCCCCGGCATTCGCATCAAGGCCGCGCTGACCGATCAGATCACCGCGTTCGGTGCCGTGTTCAATGGCGATCCGTCAGGCCCGGGCAATCAGGATCCGCAGCTGCGCGACCATCATGGTCTTGCCTTCCGCGTCAACGACCCGCCTTGGGTGATCGGGCAGGTCCGCTTCAACTACGACCTCGATATCGGCGGCCGTTCGCTCGCCGGCAATTTTACGCCGGGCGCCTGGAAGCATTATGGCTCGTTCGACAGTCAGCGCTTCGCCACGGATGGGCGGTCGATCGCCGATGCCGACGGCAGCGGCATTCCGGCAAAGCTTCGCGGCAATTACGGTATCTTCGCGGTGATCGAGCAGGTGCTGTACCGGCCGCCGGAGGTCAGGGAGAGCACCACTTCGGCCTCGATCCCGGGTGTCACCGCGTTCGGCCGCATCGCCTACAGCCCGCCGGACCGCAACCTGATCGATCTCTATCTCGACGGCGGCATCGGCTTTGTCGGCTTCGTATCCGGTCGTCCGCTCGATCGCTTCGGCGTGGCGGCGGCCTACATGCGCATCTCGAACTCCGCGCGCAACCTCGACGTCGATACCCAATTCTTCACGGGCATCCAGAGCCCAGTGCGCAGCAACGAGACCCTGATCGAGATGATCTATGAGGCGCACATCAAGCCGGGCTGGCTGATCGCGCCGTACTTCCAATATGTGTTCCGTCCCTCGGGCGGCATCCCGAATCCGGACGACCCGAGCGGTGTTGCGCGGATTGGTGACGCCGCGGTCTTCGGCGTCACCACCACGATCAGGTACTAAGCCATCGCGGCTTGCGGCTTTGGCTTCGGTTGTCGCGAGAGCGTCAGCACGATCAGCGAGGCGAACACGCAGAGCGCGCCGGCGATGAAGAAGGCGGGCAGGTAGCTCTGATAGACCGTCCGCGAGAAACCGGCCCCGAAGGCGGCGGTGCCTGCACCGAGCTGGTGGCCGGCAAAGATCCAGCCGAACACCAGATTGGCGCGCTCGGGCCCAAATTTCTGCGCGGTGAGGCGCACCGTGGGCGGTACGGTTGCGATCCAGTCGAGCCCATAGAACATCGCGAAGATCGAGAGCCCATAGAACGAGAAATCGCTGAAGGGGAGGAAGATCAGCGAGAGCCCGCGCAAGCCGTAGTACCAGAACAGGAGGTAGCGGTTGTCGTAGCGGTCCGACAGCCAGCCCGACATGATGGTGCCGAAGAAGTCGAAGATGCCCATCGCGGCCAGCAAGCCCGCGGCCTGCACCTGCGGGATGCCGAAATCGAGGCACATCGGAATCAGATGCACCTGCACCAGGCCATTGGTGGATGCACCGCAGACGAAGAACGTCGCAAACAGGACCCAGAACGCGCTGCTCTTCGAGGCGTCGCGCAGCGTGCCGAGTGCAACGCCCGTGATCGAGCCATGGCTGACGGGCGGCGCGGGCAGGGGTGTGGTGCCTTTGTCGCCAAACGGGCGCAGGCCCAGATCGCTCGGACGGTCGCGCATCGCGAGCAGGACCGCCAGGGCAGAAACACCAAGCGCGATGCAGACGAAGCCGAGCGCAAGCCGCCAGCCGAAACGTTCGGTCAGGCTTGCCAGCAGCGGCAGGAACACGAGCTGACCGGTGGCGACGCTCGCGGTCATGATGCCGACGACGAGGCCGCGCCGTGCCGCGAACCAGCGCGTCGCGATGGTGGCGCCCAGCACCAGCGCAGTCATGCCGGTGCCGATCCCGATCACGACGCCCCACAGCGCGACGAGCTGCCAGACCTCTGTCATGCCGAGCGAGAGCACCAGCGCCGAGACCACGATGAGCTGTGCGGTCAGAGTGACGTTGCGCAGGCCGTAGCGGTTGAGCAGGGCAGCCGCGAACGGCGCCATCAGCCCGAACAGGATGAAGCGGATCGACAGCGCGGAGGAGATCTCCGCCGTGCTCCAGCCGAACTCCTTCTGAAGCGGAACGATGAACACGCCGGGCGCGCCGACCGTTCCGGCGCTGATCAGCGCGGTGAGGAAGGTTACGGCGACCATCACCCAGCCGTAGTGGATATTGCGGCGGCCGAGCGTCGCCGCGAGCCAGTTCGAGATCATTGGGCCTCAATCTTGATGGGCAGGATTTGAAACACCTGCGCGAGTTTGCAGAATGGCACGGGACGCGTCCGTCTGAAATGACGGAGTTCCCTCATTTCCGGACTTTTACGTCAGTGCGTCAGGCGCTCCACCGCGATCGCGGTGGCTTCGCCGCCGCCGATGCAGAGCGCCGCCACGCCGCGCTTGAGGTTTCGCGCCTCGAGCGCATGCAGCAGCGTCACGATCAGCCGTGCGCCGGTGGCGCCGATGGGATGGCCGAGCGCGCAGGCGCCGCCGTTGATGTTGAGCTTGTCGCGGGGAATGCCGAGATCGCGCTGGGCCGCCATCGCCACCACGGCGAAGGCTTCGTTGATCTCGAACAGATCGACATCGCCGGCGCTCCAACCGATCTTGTCGAGCAGCTTGCGGATCGCTGGGATCGGCGCCGTGGTGAACCATTGCGGCTCCTGGCTGTGGGTGGCGTGGCCCTTGATCTCTGCGAGAGCCGGCAGGCCGCTGCGATCGGCGAGCGAGCGCTTCGTCAGCACCAGCGCGGCGGCGCCGTCGGCGTTGGCGGAGGAGGCCGCCGGCGTGATGGTGCCGTTGGCGCGGAACGCCGGCTTCAGCCCGGGGATCTTTGCGGGATCGACCTTGATCGGATGCTCGTCATTGGCAACGATGCGGGGACCTGCCTTCTCGCTCAGCGTGATCGGCGCAATCTCGGCCTTGAACGCGCCGCCCTCGACCGCCTTGCGCGCGCGGCCCAATGTTTCCATCGCATAGGCGTCCTGGTCCTTGCGGGTGAACTGATAGGCTTCGGCGGTAGCCTCGCCGAAATCGCCCATGGAGCGGCCGGTCTCGTAGGCGTCTTCGAGGCCGTCCATCATCATGTGGTCGATAATGCGGTCGTGGCCGGCGCGGTAGCCGCCGCGCGCCTTGGCGAGCAGATACGGCGCATTGCTCATGCTTTCCATGCCGCCGGAGACGACGATCTCGGCCGAGCCGGCGCGGATGATGTCGTGCGCCAGCATGGTCGCCTTCATGCCGGAGCCGCAGACCTTGTTCACGGTGGTCGCGCCGGTGGCGTCGGGCAAGCCGGCGGCACGCGCGGCCTGGCGCGCCGGGGCCTGGCCCTGACCCGCGGGAAGGACGCAGCCCATGAAGACCTCGTCGACCTTCTCCGGCGCAAGCTTGGCACGCTCGAGTGCCGCGCCGATCACGTGCGATCCGAGCTTGTGCGCGGGGAGCGGCGACAGCTCGCCCATGAAGCGGCCGAGCGGGCTACGGACGGCGGAGACGATGACGACGGGATCGGCGGCTTCGGCCATGGAGGAGACTCCCTAAAATGTCACATATGTAAGATTATGATCATCATATGATGCGGCGCAAAAAATGCAACTGCGTCGGCATGAGAAAATCTTGTGGTTCGCATGAGATTTGGTCGTGCGAACGGAAGAGGTTGTCCCATAACCTGCTGTCATCGCCCGCGCAGGCGGGCGATCCAGTACGCCGAGGCGGTTGTGATTGAACCGATGGCGCTCGGAGTACTGGATGCCCCGCCTTCGCGGGGCATGACACCGTTGCTGATGGCTCTACCGCTTCCGATTCACAAACGCGCCCATCAGCCGCGTCGGCTCGTCCGTCAGGAACGACTCGCCGAAGACTTTGACGCTCAAATTCACCGACTCCGTCAGCGGCAGCTCCTCCCATTGCCGCAGTAGCGCTTTCTGCGAGCGCAGCGCCTCGGGGCCGCATTCGAGGAGGGCCTTCACGAGATGCTCGACCTCGGCATCGAGCCCGCCCTCCGGCGCGACCTTGTCGACCAGTCCCCACGCCAGAGCCGTCGCCGCGTCGATGTTCTCAGCGGTCATCACCAGCCAGCGCGCGCGGGCCCACCCGATCAGGCGCGGCAGCAGCGCGGCATGGATCACCGAGGGAATGCCGACCCGCACCTCCGGCATACCGAAATGCGCGTCATGGGCGGCGATGCGGAAATCGCAGGCGGCCGCGACTTCGAGCCCGCCGCCGAGGCACCAGCCGGGCATGCGCGCGATCATCGGGGCCGGGAAGGCGCGCACGGCCTCGCAGAGGTCGCGCAGGCGGCTGATGAAAGCCTCGGCGGACTTCTGGTCGAGCCTGGCCATCTCCTTGATGTCGGCGCCGCCGATCATGCTCTTCTCGCTCTGGCCGCGCAGCACCACGACCCGGATGCTGCGGTCGGACGAGAGCTGCTGCAAGCCTTCGCGCACCGCATCGGTGATGGGCGAGCCCAAAATGTTCAGCGAGCCGGCGTTGCAGATCGCGACATGAACGACGCCGCGCGCATCGCGCGTCACGCCGCAGTGGTGGTTGAGCATTTCCATGAGGGGATCTCTGAGTTCGTGGACGCGCGAATACGCCGGTCGGATCACACTTCCGGGCCGAAACGCATTGCTTGTCAAGCGGGCGGGGAGGGAGTTGCCAGCGCGAAGTCCGCGGCATAATATGATGTAAATCATACAAAGAGGCCGCAATGACCAACATCGATCAACTCGACCTGTTTTCGCCCGCGCAGCGGCGCGAGCGGGTGGTGGAGTGGCAGGTGCCTGCGCCGGTTGCGAAAGTGGCGATGGGCCTGTCAGGCATGGATGCGATGCTGGGCATCCGCGACGGAAGGCTGCCGCCGCCACCCTTTGCCAAGCTGATCGGCTTCGTCATGGCCGTGGTCGAGCCGGGCCGGATCGTCATGGAACTCGAACCGCGCGAGGATCTCGAGAACACCATCGGCCTCCTGCACGGAGCCACAGCCGCCGCGCTGATCGACACCGCCATGGGGTGTGCGATCTCGACCCGGCTGGAGCCCGGGCAGGGCTCCGTCACCCTCGATCTGAAAATGACCTTCCTGCGTCCGCTCTCGGTCCGGTCCGGGCTGATCTCCGCCGAAGGCAAGGTGATCAAGCTGGGACGCCAGACCAGCTACACCGAGGGCTCCGTCCGCGACGGTAAGGGGGCGCTTGCTGTGCACGCAACGGCGACCTTTTCCATGATCGGCAACAATTTTACCGGGAATTAATGCGCCGTCCTGCCGATATCCGTGTTATTAGATGACCTCCGACATCCAATGAGATCCGCATGCGCTATTCCCGGGAACACAAGCAGGAAACCCACGACCGCATCGTGAAGAAGGCCTCCGTGCGGCTGCGCGAAAAGGGCGCCCACGGCATCGGTGTCGCCGACCTCATGAAGGAAGCGGGCCTGACCCATGGCGGCTTCTACGCCCATTTCGATTCCCGCGAGGCGCTGGTGATCGAGGCCTTCGACTACGCCATGAATCGCTCGATGGAGCACTGGCGCAAGCAGTCCGATCAGGTCGCGCCGGAGAAGCAGCTCACTCAGATCGTCGAGACCTATCTCTCGACGGTGCATCGCGACAACCCCGGTCACGGTTGCTCGATCCCCGCGCTCGGCGCGGAGATCGCCCGCGAGAGCCCGAAGACGCGAAAGGCCTTTGCCGGCAAGCTCGACGAGATGATCGAGATGATCACGGACTTCATCCCGAATCTGCCGCGCAAGGCTGCGCGCAAGCAGGCGATCGCGACGCTGGCGACGATGGCCGGCACCATGTTGCTCGCGCGCATCGCCGGGTCGAGTGAGCTGTCGGACGAGGTGCTGAAGACGGGCAGGGACAGCGCGCTGGACGGCGCGCGGCGTGAGCCGAAGGCTGCGGTTGCAAAGAAGCCGAAGCAGAGCTAGGCCGAGGTGCCGTTGAATGCGTAGGGTGGGCTAGCCGAAGGCGTAACCCACCCTACGAAGTCCGCCCCGCAAACAACGTCCGCTCGCGCTCCACAATCTCGGAAATATAATCCGCCACCGCGCGGATCCGCGCCAGGTCCTTGCTGTCGGCGTGCATCAGCATCCAAAAGGTGCGGGTGATCGAGACCTCTTCCGCCAGCACCGCAATCAGCTTCGGATAGTCGGCCGCCATGAAGTGCGGCAGCACCGCAATACCGAAACCGGCGAGCGTGGCGTTGAGTTGCGCGATCAGATTGGCGCTACGCAAGCGTGCGGAGATCTTCGGCGACACCTGCGGCAGATAGTCGAGCTCGGGCGTGAACAACAGCTCCTCGATATAGCCGACGAAGCGATGCTGCGGCAGGACCTCGCGCGAGGTGATTTTCGGGAAGCGGTCGAGATAGGCGGGCGCGGCATAGAGTCCGAGGCGGTAGTCGAGCAGCTTGCGGCCGACGATGCGGCCTTCCTTCGGCATGGTCAGGCTGATGGCGATATCGGCCTCGCGCTTGGAGAGGCTGAACAGCCGCGCGGTGGCCACAAGTTGCAAATCGAGATCGGGATACCGGTCGGCGAACTGAGCGAGCCGCGGCGCCAGGAAGGCGGTCCCGAAGCCGTCGGGGGCGCCGATCCGCACCGTGCCGGTCAGCCGCGCCACGGAGCCACCGACCTGCTCCTGGTTGGCGACAATGGTCGATTCCATCGCTTCCGCGCTGTCGGCGACGCGCTGGCCGGCCTCTGTCAGCAGGTAACCGGTCTTGCGCCGGTCAAACAGCTTGGCCGAGAGGTGCTTTTCTAGCTGGTCGACGCGGCGGATCACGGTGGCATGGTCCACGCCGAGCTGCTTCGCCGCAGCCGAAACCGAGCCGCCCCGCACGATGGCCAGCACGAAGCGGAAGTCATCCCAGTCGATAGCGCCTTGATCCAGCATTTTCGCACATCTATGGTGCATTATCTCAGACTTGAATCCTATAAAATGCAGGTCGATAGGATTTGTCAAAGCGTTCAAGCTCGCCTTAAGGAGACGATTCCATGCGTTCAGTCGGACATTTCATTGGTGGCAAGGAGGTCAAGGGCACCTCGGGCCGCACCGCCGACGTTTTCGAGCCGATGACCGGTGACGTCCAGGCCAAGGTGGCGCTGGCGTCCAAGGCCGAGGTCCGCGCCGCCGTGGAAAACGCCCGCGCTGCTCAGCCGGAATGGGCTGCGACCAACCCGCAGCGCCGCGCCCGCGTCATGATGAAGTTCGTTGAGCTGGTGCAGCGCGACTACGACAAACTGGCCGAACTGCTCGCCCGCGAGCATGGCAAGACCGTTCCTGACGCCAAGGGCGACATCCAGCGCGGCCTCGAAGTGGCGGAATTCGCCTGCGGCATCCCGCATCTGATGAAGGGCGAATACACCGAAGGCGCCGGCCCCGGCATCGACATCTACTCGATGCGCCAGGCGCTCGGTGTCGTCGCCGGCATCACGCCATTCAATTTTCCGGCGATGATCCCGATGTGGAAGTTCGCGCCTGCGATTGCCTGCGGCAACGCCTTCATCCTGAAGCCGTCGGAGCGCGATCCCGGCGTGCCGATGATGCTCGCGGAACTGATGATCGAGGCGGGCCTGCCGGCCGGCATCCTCAATGTCGTCAACGGCGACAAGGAAGCGGTCGACGCCATCCTCGACGATCCCGATATCAAGGCCGTCGGCTTCGTCGGCTCCACGCCGATCGCGCAATACATCTACGAACGCGCCGCCCAGACCGGGAAGCGCTGCCAGTGTTTTGGCGGGGCCAAGAACCACGCCATCATCATGCCCGACGCCGACATGGACCAGGCGGTCGACGCACTGATCGGCGCCGGTTACGGTTCGGCCGGCGAACGCTGTATGGCCGTGTCCGTCGCGGTCCCGGTCGGCAAGTCCACTGCCGACCGCTTGATGGAAAAGCTGGTCCCGCGCGTCGAGTCGCTCAAGATCGGCACCTCGATCGATCCGTCGGCCGATTACGGTCCGTTGGTGACGCGCGAGGCGGTCGAGAAGGTGAAGGGCTATATCGACATCGGCATCAAGGAAGGCGCGACGCTCGCCGTCGACGGTCGGGGCTTCAAGATGCAGGGCTACGAGAATGGCTTCTATCTCGGCGGTTCGCTGTTCGACAACGTCACCAAGGACATGCGAATCTACAAGGAAGAGATTTTTGGCCCCGTGCTCTCGGTCGTGCGCGCGCATGACTACAAGGAAGCGCTGGCGCTGCCGTCGGAGCATGACTACGGCAACGGCGTTGCGATCTTCACCCGCGACGGCGATGCCGCGCGCGACTTCGCGGCCAAGGTCAATGTCGGCATGGTCGGCATCAACGTGCCGATCCCGGTGCCGATCGCCTATTACACCTTCGGCGGCTGGAAGAAGTCCGGCTTCGGCGATCTCAACCAGCACGGTCCGGATTCGGTCCGCTTCTACACCAAGACCAAGACGGTGACCTCGCGCTGGCCGTCCGGTGTCAAGGAAGGCGCGGAGTTCTCGATCCCGCTGATGAAGTAAGGCTGTAGCCCAGCCCGTCATTGCGAGCGTAGCGAAGCAATCCAGACTTTCTCCTCGGACACATTGGATTGCTTCGTCGCTTCGCTCCTCGCAATGACGAGAACAGTGAGCAGCCCATCATGCAGTTCGCTCTGAACGAGGATCAGATCGCGGTTCGCGACATGGCGTTGGCGTTTGCGGCGGAAAAGATCGCGCCGTTCGCGCTGCGCTGGGACGAGGAGAAGCATTTTCCCGTCGAAGTGATGCGCGAGGCAGCAGCGCTTGGCATGGGCGGCATCTATATCCGCGACGATGTCGGCGGCTCCGCCATGTCGCGGTTCGACGCGGCGCTGATCTTCGAGGCGCTGGCGACGGGCTGTCCGACCACCTCGGCCTTCATCTCCATCCACAACATGGCGTCCTGGATGATCGATGCCTACGGCAGCGACACCCAGCGCCACACATGGTTGCCCAAGCTCTGCACCATGGAGCTGATTGCTAGCTACTGCCTGACCGAGCCTGGCGCCGGCTCGGACGCGGCAGCGCTGCGCACCCGCGCCGTGCGCGACGGCGATCATTACGTCCTCAACGGCCAGAAACAGTTCATCTCCGGCGCTGGCGGCACCGATCTGCTGGTCGCGATGGTGCGCACCGGCGGCGATGGCCCCGGCGGCATCTCGACGCTGGTGATCGACGGCAAGACGCCGGGCGTCTCGTTCGGCGCCAACGAGCGCAAGATGGGCTGGAACGCGCAGCCGACCCGCGCCGTGATCTTCGAGAACGCCCGCGTGCCGGTCGCCAATCGCTTGAGCGAGGAGGGTGTCGGCTTCAAGATCGCGATGGCCGGCCTCGACGGCGGCCGTCTGAACATCACGGCCTGCTCGCTCGGCGGCGCGCAGACCGCGCTGGACAAGGCGCGCGCCTACATGAAAGAGCGCAAAGCGTTCGGCAAGCGTCTCGACGAATTCCAGGCGCTGCAATTCAAGCTCGCCGACATGGCGATCGAACTCGAGGCCGCACGCACGTTCCTGTGGCGTGCCGCCGCCGCGCTGGATCGCAAGGACCCCGACGCCACCATGCTCTGCGCGATGGCCAAACGCTTCGGCACCGATGTCGGCTTTGAGGTCGCCAACCAGGCGCTCCAGCTTCATGGCGGATACGGCTATCTCAGCGAATACGGCATCGAGAAGATCGTGCGCGATTTGCGCGTGCACCAGATTCTCGAAGGCACCAATGAAATCATGCGGCTGATCGTGGCGCGCAAATTGATCGAGGGCGCACGATGAGTGGAGTGGAGGAGGGCGATCTGGTCGCACGGGTCGAGGGCTCGGCCGGCATTGTCAGGCTCAACCGTCCGAAGGCGATCAACGCCGTGACGCTGGAGATGTTTCGCGACATCGATAAGGCGCTCGACCGTTTTGAGGCCGATCCAGCCGTTGCCGTGATCGTGCTGGAAGGTGCCGGCGAGCGCGGCCTGTGTGCCGGCGGCGACATTCGCGCGCTCTGGGAGAGCTCGAAGGTCGACGGCGATCTCGGCAAGATTCTGTGGCGAGAAGAGTACATCCTCAACGCCCGGATCAAGAAATTCCCGAAACCCTATGTCGCCTTCATGGACGGCATTGTGATGGGCGGCGGCGTCGGACTCTCGGCGCATGCGAGCCATCGCATCGTCACCGACCGCACCAGGCTTGCGATGCCCGAGGTCGGGCTCGGTTTCTTTCCCGACGTCGGCGGCACCTGGCTGTTGTCACGCTCGCCGGGCGAGATCGGCACTTATTTTGGCCTGACCGGCCAGACCATGAACGGCCCCGATGCGATCCACGCCAGGTTTGCCGATGCGGAGGTACCGGCGGCCAAATGGCCCGAGTTGCGCGACGCGCTGACCAAGGTTCGCCAGGGCGTCACCGCGGCCGATGTCAGCAAGCTCATCAACGGTTTTGCGACGGGGGAGACCGCGGGGCCGGTCGCCGCAAAGGAGCCGGCGATCGACGCACTGTTCGGCTTCGACCGCATGGAAGACATTTTTGCCGCGCTGAAGCGCGACGGTTCCGAGTTCGCGCTGGCGACATTGAAGAGGCTCAACGAAAAATCGCCGCGCGGCATGGTGGTGACGCTCAAGCTGCTGCGGCTCGGGCGCACCGCGTCGAGCCTGGAAGAATGCCTGGTGCGCGAATATCGCGCTGCGCTGGAAGTTTTCCGCAGCGACGACTTTCGCGAAGGCGTGCGCGCCGCCGTGATCGACAAGGATCGCAATCCGACCTGGTCGCCGCCCCGC
Source organism: Bradyrhizobium sp. MI1.11 (assembly GCF_055811255.1). Classification (NCBI taxonomy): domain Bacteria; kingdom Pseudomonadati; phylum Pseudomonadota; class Alphaproteobacteria; order Hyphomicrobiales; family Nitrobacteraceae; genus Bradyrhizobium; species Bradyrhizobium sp. MI1.11. The sequence continues at coordinate 49,568 of NZ_JBVVPM010000034.1, read as the reverse complement.
ATCGAGGATGTCACTCCGGACCTGCTTGCGCCGTATCTCGCCGAGATTGGCGCCGACGAATTGAAGTTCAACTAACCAACGAAACGTTCAGCGGAGGAAACCAAGATGGCCACGATCGCATTCATCGGTCTCGGCAACATGGGCGGGCCCATGGCCGCCAATCTGGTCAAGGCCGGCCACAAGGTCGTCGCTTTCGACCTCGCCGAGGCCTCCCGGAACCAGGCCAAGGCCGACGGTGCCGGCATCGCCGACAGCGCGGCGGGCGCCGTGAAGGGCGCCGATGTGGTCGTCACCATGCTGCCGGCCGGCAAGCATGTGCTCGGCGTGTGGGGCGAGGTCGTTCCTGTCATGACCAAGGGCGCGTTGGTCATCGACTCCTCCACCATCGACGTCGAGAGCGCGCGCCAGGCGCATGCGCTGGCGGCCAAAAGCGGCGTGCTTTCGGTCGACGCGCCGGTCTCCGGCGGCACCGGCGGCGCCAAGGGTGCGACGCTCACCTTCATGTGCGGCGGCGAGGACAACGCGTTTGCAGCGGCAAAGCCCGTGCTGGAGAACATGGGCAAGAAGATCGTGCATTGCGGCGGGGCCGGCGCAGGCCAGGCGGCAAAAATCTGCAACAACATGATCCTTGGCATTTCCATGATCGCCGTGAGCGAGGCGTTCGCGCTGGCCGAGAAGCTCGGGCTCTCGCACCAGGCGCTGTTCGATGTGGCCTCGACCTCGTCGGGCCAGTGCTGGTCGCTGACGACCTATTGCCCGGTGCCCGGTCCAGTGCCGACCTCGCCCGCCAACAACGGCTACAAGCCGGGCTTTGCCTCGGCGCTGATGGTGAAGGATCTGACGCTGGCGCAGGACGCGGCGAAGGCCGCGGGCGCCGCAACCCCGCTCGGCAAGCATGCGCAGGAGATCTATCAGTCATTCGACGCAGCCGGCCACGGCGGGGTGGATTTTTCCGGAATTATCGAGCACGTTAGGAGTCTAGCCGGGAAAGCTTGATGACGACATTTCAGGAAGCGCGCGCGCTTCTGCTTCACAACCGCACGGACTATGAGACAGCGGTCAAGGACTTCCGCTGGCCTGATCCGGTCCCCTTCAACTGGGCACTCGACTGGTTCGACGCCGAGCTGGCGGCGAATGCGGACAGCAAGGATCGTCCTGCGCTTTGGATCGTCGATGCCGCGCAGGACCGGCAGACCAAGCTCTCGTTCGGGGCGTTGTCACGCCGCTCCAACCAGGTCGCGAATTTCCTCCGAGCACAGGGCTTGAAGCGCGGCGATCATCTCCTGCTGCTGCTCGGCAATGTCGTTCCGCTGTGGGAGACGATGCTGGCCGCGATGAAGCTCGGCGTCGTCGTGATTCCCGCAACGACGCTGCTCACCGCCGACGAGCTCCGCGACCGGCTCGATCGCGGCAAGGCGAAGGCGGTGGTGGCAGCGCAGGACCAGGTTGCGAAGTTTGCCAGTCTTGGCGCCGAGAATATCGTCCGCATCGTCGTAGGCGAGGCCTCCGATGGCTGGCTTTCCTATGATGACGCGGCAGAGGCGTCGGAGAGCTTTGCAGCGGACGGTCCGACCAACGCTGACGACCCGATGCTGCTCTATTTCACCTCGGGCACCACGGCAAAGCCAAAACTGGTTCGGCACAGCCAGCGCAGTTATCCCGTCGGCCATCTCTCGACCATGTATTGGATCGGGTTGAAGCCCGGCGACGTCCATCTCAACATCTCCTCACCCGGCTGGGCCAAGCATGCCTGGAGCTGCTTCTTCGCGCCGTGGAACGCGGGCGCAACCGTCTTTGTGGCCAATCAGCCGCGCTTCGACGCCAAGGGGCTGCTTGCCACCATCGGCCGCTGCGGCGTCACTACGCTGTGCGCGCCGCCGACGGTGTGGCGGCTGTTCATCCAGGAGAACTTGGCGTCGTTCAAGGTGGCCTTGCGCGAGGTCTGCGGCGCCGGCGAGCCGCTCAATCCTGAGGTGATCGACCAGGTGCAGGCCGCCTGGGGCCTCACCATTCGCGACGGTTACGGCCAGACTGAAACGACGGCGCTCGCCGGCAACTCGCCGGGGCAAAAGATCAAGATCGGCTCGATGGGCCGGCCGCTGCCGGGCTATCGCGTGCAGGTCAGCGACGCCGATGGTCATCCGGCCAAGGAGGGCGAGGTGGCTCTGGTGCTCGGCGAAAACCGTCCCGCCGGCCTGATGCAGGGCTATCAGGGCGACAACGGCGGGCTGTCCGGCGCCGAAGGCGAGCTCTATCGCAGCGGCGACGTCGTGTTCGAGGACGATGACGGCTATCTCACTTTCGTCGGCCGGTCCGACGACGTGTTCAAATCCTCCGACTATCGCATCAGCCCGTTCGAACTTGAGAGCGTGTTGCTCGAGCACGAGCTCGTCGCGGAAGCCGCAGTCGTGCCGAGCCCGGATCCGATCCGGCTCGCGATTCCCAAGGCCTTTGTGCTGCTGACATCCGGCGCGGAGCGCTCGCCGGACACCGCGCTCTCCATCTTCAAGCATCTGCACACGCGCCTGGCGCCGTTCAAGCGCATCCGCCGCCTCGAGATCGTCACGGAGCTGCCGAAGACGATCTCGGGTAAGATCCGCCGCGTCCAGCTCAGACGTCTCGAGCGTGACGACGATCGCAACGATCCCCTGCGCGGCCGGGAATTCCGCGAAGAGGATTTTCCGGAGCTGCCGAAAACACGGAGTGAGACCTAAGTGAACGAAGTCTGGAAGAAGCCGCCGATTACGCTTCAGGCCTACCAAGCCATGGTCGGCAAGGAGATCGGCGTGTCGTCATGGCACCTGGTCGATCAGCCACGCATCGACACCTATGCCGACGTGATCGAGGATCATCAGTTCATTCACGTCGACCCGGAGCGTGCGAAGAAGGAGACGGCGTTCGGCACCACCATTGCGCACGGTTTCCTGACGATGTCGCTGCTGTCGATCATGTCCTACGAGGTGATGCCCGTCATCGCGGGCACCACGATGGGCGTCAACTACGGTTTCGACAAGCTGCGTTTCATCTCGCCGGTGCGTTCAGGAAAACGCGTTCGCGGCCGTTTCGTGCTGGCGGAAGCCAAGCTGCGCAAGCCGAATGAATTGCAGTCGCGCACCAACGTCACCGTGGAAATCGAAGGCGAGGACAAGCCCGCGCTGGTCGCGGACTGGCTCGGGTTGATCTATTTCGCCTGACGCTGCCGGGCTTGACCCGGCAACCCATCGCTGCTCAAAAGCTGTCCAAATCGGTGCGCTCGAACCCTCTCCCCTTGTGGGAGAGGGTGCCTCGCGGAACGCGAGGCGGGTGAGGGGTCTCTCTCCGCGAGCACATCCGTTGCGAGAGACCCCTCATCCGGCGCTTCGCGCCACCTTCTCCCACAAGGGGAGAAGGAAGAAGAAGCAGGAACTGCACTCATGGCAATCAGGTTCGACGGACGCGTCGCCATCGTCACCGGCGCGGGCAATGGTCTGGGGCGCGCGCATGCGCTGGGATTGGCAAGCCGCGGCGCCAAGGTCGTGGTCAACGATTTCGGCGGCGCGCGCGACGGCAGCGGCGGTTCGCTGTCGCCGGCGGAAGCCGTGGTCGAGGAGATCCGTAAAGCGGGCGGCATCGCCATGGCCGACGGCGCCGACGTCTCCAATTTCGAGCAGGTCACGGCGATGGTTGAGCGCGCCACCAAGGAATGGGGCAGCGTCGACCTCTTGTGTGCCAATGCCGGCATTTTGCGCGACAAGTCGTTCGGCAAGATGGAAGCGGCCGATTTCCAGAAGGTGCTCGACGTGCACCTCGTCGGGACCTTTTATTGCTGCAAGGCGGCCTGGGCCGGCATGCGCGATCGCAACTATGGCCGCATCGTCCTGACGACGTCGTCCTCCGGCCTCTACGGCAATTTCGGCCAGGCCAATTACGGTGCGGCCAAGTCCGGCATGGTCGGCCTGATGAACGTGCTGGCGGAAGAGGGCCGCAAGACCGACATCCGTGTCAACATCATCTCGCCGACGGCGGCAACCCGCATGACGGAAGAGCTGCTGCCGCCGCAGGCGCTGCAGTTGATGAAGCCGAACGCGATCACGCCCGCGGTCGAGTACATGCTGAGCGAGGACGCGCCGACCCGCACCATCATGGGCGCCGGCGCCGGCTCGTTCGCGGTAATCAAGATCGTCGAGAGCGAAGGCATCAACCTGCCGGAATCCGAGTGGACCCCGGACGCGGTCGCGGCGCATTTCGCCGAGATCAGCGACATGTCGAAGGCGAAGGCGCTGCAGGGGGCTTTCGAGCAGACGCAGAAATATGTGGCGCAAGCCGCTGCGCGTGCCGGGGTAAAACTCTGACAGCCGTCGCCGTCATCGGCGCCGGCCCTGCCGGGCTGATAGCGGCCGAAGTGCTCGTGCAGGGTGGTGCTCGCGTCACCGTCTACGATTCGATGCCGTCCGCTGGCCGGAAATTCCTGATGGCCGGCCGCGGCGGGCTCAATCTCACCCACAGCGAACCGCTGCCGCAGTTCATCACGCGCTACCGCGAGGCGGCGCAGAGGTTGCAGGCTGCGATCGACGCGTTTCCGCCGGACGCGCTGCGCGCGTGGAGCGAGGCGCTGGGCGAGCCGACTTTTGTCGGCTCCAGCGGGCGTGTGTTTCCGAAAGCGTTCAAGGCGTCGCCCTTGCTGCGCGCCTGGCTGCGACGCCTCGATGCGGCCGGCGTCCGCTTTGCCTTTCGCCAGCGCTGGATGGGGTGGGATAGAGACGGACAACTGGTCTTTGACACACCCGGCGGCGGCGCCGCCATCGCCGCGGATGCCACGGTGCTGGCACTCGGCGGCGCAAGCTGGCCGCGACTAGGCTCCGATGGCGGCTGGACGACGATCCTCGCCGACAAAGGCGTTGCGATCTCGCCGCTGCGGCCGGCGAACTGCGGCTTCACCGTCGCCTGGTCCGAAATCTTCAGCACGCGCTTCGAAGGCCAACCGCTCAAGGCCATCGCGCTGTCCTTCGGCCCACAGCGCGCGCGCGGCGAGGCCATGATCACAACCGGCGGGATCGAAGGCGGGGCGATCTATGCGTTGTCGGCCGAACTGCGCGAGGCGATTGCGGCGAACGGCGAAGCGGTCCTGCACGTCGCGTTGCGGCCGGATGTCCATCATGGCGAACTCGTCCAGCGCCTATCCGCCGCGCGCGGCAAGCAATCGTTCTCCAATTTCCTGCGCAAGGCTGCACAGCTGTCTCCGGTCGCGGTCGGGCTGTTGCAGGAAGCTGCCATCAGTGCCGGCCAGTCGTTGTCGGCGATGTCGGCTGAGCGATTGGTGGAGCTCATCAACGCCGTGCCGGTCAAGCTCACGGGCGTCGCGCCAATCGCGCGCGCGATCTCCAGCGCCGGCGGGATTTCCTTCGATGAACTCGACTCGGAATTCATGATCCGCAAGCTGCCGGGCGTGTTCGCGGCCGGAGAGATGCTGGACTGGGAGGCGCCGACGGGTGGCTATTTGCTCCAGGCCTCGTTCGCGACGGGGGCTGCGGCGGGTAGGGGTGTGTTGCGACGGCTCGCCCAATTGTCGCCCTGACCATCCCGTCATGACGTTCCGGTCCGGGTTGCGAGATCCGTGAGGAGGCCGAGCACGCCGAAGCTTGCCGCCACTGCGCAGACCATCGTCCAGCCGCCAAAACTCCAGGCCAGCGATGCCGCCGCCGCGCCGACGCCACCGCCAATGAAGAACAGCGCGACGAACAGGCCGTTCATGCGACCGCGGGCCTCGGGGCGCAACAGGTTGATGGCGCGACGGCCCAACGTCTGGTCGGTGGTGATGCCGACGTCGAGCAGGATCGTGCCGAGGCTCAGGACCAGCAGACCGGTGATCTGGGATTCAAGCACGCTCGCCCAGGCACAGAGCGCAAGCGACCCGATGATGAGCAGATGGGCGGCAAAGAACATCGGCCGCGCCCGGCCCCTGTCGCCCCAGCGGCCGGCCATCGGTGTCGCCGCGGCGCCCGCCACGCCGATCAGTGCGAAGGCGGCAACTCCCTTGGCGTCGAGGTCGAACGGCGCCTCCGGCAGCCGCAGCGCGACCGCCGACCAGAACGCCGTGAAGGAAGCCATGACCAGCGATGCGGTCCAGGCCCGCACGCGGAGCACGGGCTCTTCGCGGAGCAGTCTTGGAAAGGACAGGAGCAAGTCGGCGTAGCTCGCGCGTCCCGTCGGTCGAAGGGTTGGAAGGTAGCGGGCGAGCGCGCAGGCAAGCAGGGTCATCAGAATGGCCGAGACGACATAGTAGGCGCGCCAGCTCCAGAGATCGGCGATCAGGCTCGCCGCAGGTCGCGACAACAGGATGCCGATCATCAATCCGCCCATCACCTCGCCGATGGCCTGGCCGCGGCGATCCGGCGCCACCATCGATGCGACAAGCGGAACTATCATCTGGATCGCCGCGCAGCAGGCGCCGAGGATGAAGGTGGCGAGCAGCAGGAGCGCGGGCGTCGGCGCGAGCGCCGTCGCCACGGCGGCGAGGATCGCGCAGCCAAGCGTGCGGAGGATGACAAGCCGGTTCTCGACCAGATCGACCAGAGGCACGAGCAGCAGCAGGCCGAGTGCGTAGCCGAGCAAGGTCAGCGTGCTGATCAGGCCCGCCTGCCACGCGGGCATGGACATTGACCGGCCGATCAGGCCGAGCAGGATCTGCGGCGCGAACAGATTGGTGACGACGACACCGGCGGTGATCGCGCCGAGCCAGATCAGCGGCCGCTCGGCGAGCTGGTTTCGGGGCGCGGGCCTGGTGGTTTCGGAGATAGTCATGGGACCTCGCAGCTGTGGCGCGGGACCCTTTAAGCGGACCGAGCAATATGCTACAATTCAAATAAGCCGATAAAGAATATGCGGGTTTGTTATGAATACCCATGACCTCGTCGCTTTCGTCGCCGTCGTCGAGACCGGATCGATTGTCGCAGCCTCGGCGCGTCTCAATCTCACCCAGCCTGGCGTGACCCGACGTATCCAGAATCTCGAGGAGATGCTGGGGGCGCAGCTTCTGGATCGGCTCTCGAAGCCCCTGAAGCCGACGGCGGCGGGCCATGAAGCCTACGAGCAGGGCAGGCGCCTGCTCAGGATGCTGGACGACCTCAAGTCGGGCGTGGCCAACGACGGAATGGTCCGCGGCGAGTTCAGGCTCGGTCTGACGCCGTTTCTCTCCGAAGCGGGCTTGACCGCACCACTCGATGCAGTGCGTGCCGAATTTCCCGCGCTGGCCGTGCGGGTGGTCTCCGGTTGGTCGCCGAACCAGCTCGAGCGCGTCTGCCGCAACGAGCTCGATGCGGCCGCGATTTGTCTCCCCGACGGTGCAGTGCCGCCCGCCGATCTCGCGGCCGACGATCTCGGCGCGCAGCCCGTCGTCTTCGTCGTCGCACGCGAGATGAAGATCCCGCGCACCGTCGACCTGGAACGGCTGTCCCAACTGTCGTGGGTAATCAACCAGGATGGCTGTGGATTTCGCGATACGCTGAAGCGAAAATTCGATGCCTCGCATCTGCCGTTCAACATCGCGGTCGAGGCGCTGGATAGTGAGCTTCGCCTGTCGCTGGTGTCGCGTGGTCTCGGCGTCGGGCTGGTCACCCCGATCGCCCTGAAACGCAGCGCATTTCGCGACAAGCTCAAGCCGGTCGCTGCGCGCGACTTCAAACCCGCGGTGCGCGCATGGGTGGTGCATCGCGCCCCCGCCGGTCGGCTGGAGCGGCCGATCAAGCTCTTCCGCGATGGACTGGTCCGGGAACTCCAGGCGCTGATCGGGGGCTAGCTACCGCAGCTTCCCCCGTGCCGCCACCGGCAGCGTGCCGATGATCTCCTCGCCGCGCACCATCACGACTTCGTCCATCATGTTGACGACGACGCAGACATGATTGGGTACGACCCGCACGACGTCGCCGACATTGGGGCGGGTGTTGCTGCGGGAGAGGTCGAGGAAGCCGTGCTCCTCGGCGAAGCGTGCGATCTTGGCTTCGGGGTGCTCCAGGATGAGGCCGTGGCCGTCGAGGCCGCCGGTGTCCGACGTCAGAGTCTTCGAGCCGGCGTCGAGGATGCCGCGCTCAGGCGCGGCGCGGCTGACCACGGTCGAATAGATGTGCAGCGCGCAGTCGTCCCAGGTGGCGACGCCGGCCGCGACCTGCATGCGGTCGTTGTAGATATAGGTGCCGAAGCGATGCTCGGTGCCGCCCTTGAGCTTGCCGAGATTTTTCAGGTTCGGCGTTCCGCCGGTCGAGACGATTTTTGCATCGAGTCCATGCGCGCGCACGCCAGCCAGAGCTTCGTCATAGAATTTTTGCGCGTCCGCCCAGCCTGTCTCGGTCGGATACATCATGAAGCCGGCGAATTGCAGTCCCTTGGATGCAGCAATCTCCTGCGCCAGGGCAATGGCCTCGGCGGGCGTCTCGACGCCGGCGCGCTTGCGGCCGGTATCGCATTCGACCACAACCGACAGCGGTCGGCCTGAGGCCGCAGCGGCCTTGGGCAGGCCGGCAACGACAGTCGAATTGTCCGCGGCGACCGTCATGTTGGCCTTCGCCTGCAGCGCCCCTAACCGCGCCATCTTTTCTTCGCCGAGCAAATTGTAGCTGATCAGGATGTCGTCGATCCCGGCATTGACCATGATCTCGGCTTCACCGAGCTTCTGGCAGGTGATGCCCTTCGCGCCGGCCGCGATCTGCATCCTCGCGATCGTGGGGTTCTTGTGCGTCTTGATGTGGGGACGGTTGGCAACTCCGGCGTCGTCGCAGGCCTTCTGGATCCGCGCGATGTTGCGCTCGACCTTGTCCATGTCGATGACGGCGCAGGGCGTGCCGTATTCGCGGGCGATCTTGGCGGCAAGGGTCGTTGTCATGGAAGTCTCTGAGTTGGCGCGCATCCCGTTTGCAAAAGCGGTGCCCACTTTTGCGAAATGCACGCTAGGCCTGTTCAATCTCTTCGCGCCGCACTTCGAGCTCCAGCCATTTGTCCTCGGCCTCGGCCAGTTCCTTTTGCGCCTTCGTCAGAGCGTCGGAGGCCTGATCGAAGCGCTTGCGATCCTTGCGGAAGAGATCGGGGTCGTCAAGGAAGCGCTGCTGCTTGGCGATCTCGGCCTGCAGCTTGGCGATGGTCTTGGGCAACGTCTCCAGCGCGTGTTGCTCGTTGAAGGTCAACCGTCGCTTCGCGACGCCGGAAGGCGCGACGGTTCGCTGCTCTCTCGTCTCTTCGACGGCCTTCGCTGTCGCGCGCTTCACGTCAGCGCCGCGCTGGGCGAGCATGTCGGTATAGCCGCCGGCATATTCGAGCCAGCGTCCGTTGCCCTCGGGCACGATCACAGACGTCACCACGCGGTCGAGAAAATCGCGATCGTGGCTGATCAGAATCACGGTGCCCTCGTAGTCGCTGAGCATTTCCTCGAGAACGTCGAGGGTCTCCAGGTCGAGGTCGTTGGTCGGCTCGTCCAGCACCAGGAGGTTCGAGGGCTTCGCCAGGGCGCGCGCCAGCATCAGCCGGCCGCGTTCACCGCCCGACAGCACCTCCAGCGGCGTGCGCATCTGTTCCTGGGCGAACAGGAAGTCCTTCATGTAGCTGACGACGTGCTTCGGCTTGCCGCCGACCATGACATGGTCGCCGCGGCCGCCGGTCAGCGCCTCGGCCAGCGTCGTCTTCGGATCGAGACTTTCCCGATGCTGGTCGAGCGTGGCCATCTCGATGTTGGCACCGAGCCGTATGCTGCCGCTGTCCGGTGCGCTGCCGCCGGTCAGCATCTCGATCAGCGTGGTCTTGCCGGCGCCGTTCGGGCCGACGATGCCGATGCGATCGCCGCGCTGGACGCGGATCGAGAAGCCGTCGACGATCTTTCGCTCGCCATAGGACCGGCTGATATTCTTGGCCTCGATGACGAGCTTGCCGGATTTGTCGGCTTCGGCAGCCGCGAGGTTGGCGTTGCCCGTCGCGCCGCGATGGGTGCGGCGCTGGTCGCGCAGCGCGTGCAGGTTCCCCAGCCGCTTGACGTTGCGCTTGCGACGGCCCGAGACGCCGTACCGCAACCAGTGCTCCTCGTTGACGATCTTGCGGTCGAGCTTGTGCTGGTCGCGCTCTTCCTCCGCGAGCACCTCGTCACGCCAGGCCTCGAAAGCACTGAAGCCGCGGTCGATCTGCCGGATCTGGCCGCGGTCGAGCCAGGCGGTGCTGCGCGAGAGATTGCCCAGGAAGCGCCGATCATGGCTGATGATCACCAGCGCGCAGCGGCGGCTCTCCAGTTCGCTCTCCAGCCATTCGATGGTCGGAAGATCCAGATGGTTGGTCGGCTCGTCCAGCAGCAGGATATCGGGCGAGGGCGCCAGTACGCGTGCCAGCGCAGCGCGGCGCGCTTCGCCGCCGGAGACATGCGCCGGATCTTCTTCACCGCTAAGACCGAGCTGCTCGACCAGATAGCGCGCCTGATAATGGTCGTCGCCGGCATTGAGGCCTGCCTCGACATAGGCCAGCGTGGTGGAGAAACCGGAAAAATCGGGCTCCTGCGGCAGGTAGCGAATGGTGGCGCCGGGCTGCACGAAACGGCTGCCGCCATCCGGTTCGACCAGGCCGGCGGCGATCTTGAGCAGCGTCGATTTACCGGAACCGTTGCGGCCGATCAGGCAGACGCGCTCGCCGGTCGAAACCGACAGTTCGACGCCCGCCAGGAGCGGCGTGCCGCCGAAGGTCAGCTTGATATCGCGCAGTTGAATCAGCGGTGGCGCCATGCGGTGTCTCAGTCCTGTCTTGTTGCGGCCTGGTCGGCGCGGCGGCGCTGAATGCGGCGGATGGTCTGGTCGAGCGTCGACAGAAACGTCGAGCGGTCGCGCGGTGAATACGACTTCGGACCGCCGGTGACTTCGCCGGCCGAGCGCAAATCGGTCATCAGGTTGCGGACGGCGAGCGTCATCCCGATCGACTCCTCGGTGAACGCCTTGCCGTTGGACGCAATCACATCGGCGCCGGCCTTCACGCAGCGGCTCGCGAGCGGAATATCCGAGGTGATGACGATATCGCCGGGCCCGGCGCGTTCGGCGATCCAGTCATCGGCGGCGTCCATGCCCGACCCCGCGGCGACCCGCTCGATCAGCGGATCCTGGGGCACGCGGATGAAATTGCCCGCGACCACGCTCACGGGCAGGCCGTGTCTGCCGGCGACGCGATAGATCTCGTCCTTCACCGGACAGGCGTCGGCGTCGACATAGATGCGGGTGGTGTTTTGAGGGTTCGTCATTGTCCGTAGATGGGGCTTGCGAAGCGGTTCCGCAGCAGCCGCGTGGTACCCCATTCGGCCCGCAAAGGCGAGGGGATTGACCCCGGTTCCTCAGGGCCTACGATCGGCCCGAAACGACAAGAAATTGGGGAAAGCCAAGCCATGCCGAACCGGCTCGAGACCTATCGTGTCGAGGCCTACAACACGGCCAAACAGTCCGAAAACAAGATGCATGACGACAATGTGGCGCGCCGCTTCGGGTTTTCCGGTGGGCTGGTCCCCGGCGTCGACGTCTTCGCCTACATGATGCATGTGCCGATGGCGCGCTGGGGCCGCGATTTCCTGTCGCGCGGGCTGATCGAGGCGCGTTTCATCAAGCCGGTCTATGACGGCGAGACCGCCGAAATCGATGCGACCGAGCACAACGGCCTGCTCACCATCGAGGTGTTCAGCCGCACCGAGCTCTGCGCGACGGGGACGGCGTCGCTGCCGGCGATTGCGACTGCGGTGTCGTTGAGCGACTATGTCGCAGTCCCAGCAGTCGCGGAGCGCAAGCCGGTCAGCCCGGCAACATTCGAGACCGGCAAATGGCTCGGTACGACGCCGCGCCGCTGGGTCGGGCAGGATGCCGCCGACTATCTCGCCGACATCCGTGAGGCCGATCCGATCTTCGCGCGCGAGGGGCTCGGCCACCCCGGCCTGATCCAGCGCGTCATGAACCGCGTGCTGGTGGACAACACCATTCTCGGCCCGTGGATCCATGTCGGCAGCCGCATGCAATTGGTGTCAGCCGCGCGCGCCGGCGACGAGATCACCGCGCGGGCAAAAGTCACCGCGAATTACGAGAAGAAAGGCCACCGCTTCGTCGAGCTCGACGCGCTGGTGGTCGCAAACGGCACGACGCCGCTGGCGCACTGCCAGCACACCGCGATCTACCAGCCGCGCGAGCAGGCGGCGGCGTAGGGAAGGAGCACAGCGCGTCCTCACCCTCGCAGTCATTCCCCGCGAAGGCGGGGAATCCAGTACGCCGGGGCTTCTCCGTATCCCACGACCGTCTCTGGAATACTGGATCGTCCGCCCCAGTGCGCAAGTGCGCACAAGGCGGACGATGACAGCGGTGTTTCTGGCGACGCCCGCTACGCCGCTTTCCCCTTCGCGTCCTGGATCGCGCGCCACACACGCTCCGGCGTCAGCGGCATGTCGATGTGCTTGATGCCGTAGTCGGAGAGCGCGTCGATCACTGCGTTCACGACCGTGGACAGGCTGCCGGCGCAGCCGGCTTCGCCGCAGCCCTTGCTGCCGAGCGGATTGGTCGTGGCCGGCACCGGGTGGTCGCCGACCGTCATGTTCGGAACGTCCTCGGCGCGCGGCAGTGCGTAGTCCATCAGCGAGCCCGTGATCGGCTGGCCGTTCTCGTCGTAGCGGACGTGCTCCATCAGCGCCTGGCCGATGCCCTGGACCACGCCGCCATGGAGCTGGCCCGCGACCAGCAGCGGGTTGATCACCGTTCCGAAATCGTTGACCGCGCTGTAGCGCACGATCTGCACCACGCCGGTCTCGGGGTCGATCTCGACCTCGGCGACATGGCAGCCGTTCGGGAAGGCCGACGGCACCGGTTCGCTGGTGTGATCGACGTCGAGGCTGTCGGGCACCCCCTCAGGCATCTTGCTGTCATGCAGGCGTTTGGCGAGCTCCATGATGTCGATGCTGCGATCCGTGCCGGCGATCGTGAAACTGCCGCCTTCGAATTCGATGTCGGCTTCGGATGCCTCCAGCATGTGCGCGGCGGCGCGCTTGCCCTTTTCAATCACGAGCTTGGCGGCGCCCACGATCGCCATGCCGGTCGCGGTGATCGAGCGCGAGCCGCCGGTGCCATTGCCGGTGTGCACGATGTCGCTGTCGCCCTGCACCAGCTTGACGCTGTCGAAGGGGACGCCGAGCTGCTCGCACAGCACCTGCGCGAACGGCGTGGCGTGGCCCTGACCGTAATCGAGCGTACCGGTGATGAGCTGCACCGAGCCATCGGGATCGAACACGATCTTGCCGAGCTCGACGCCGGGAGGTGCGGTCACCTCCAGATAGGAACCGACAGCGATGCCACGCAGCTTGCCGGACTTCTTGCTCTCCTTCTTGCGCTTGGCAAAGTTCTCGTGGTCGGAGATTTCGAGCGCCTTGTTGAAGACAGCCTGGAAGTCGCCGCTGTCATAGGTGACACCGGAGGACGCGGCGAAGGGCATCTGGTTTTGCTTGATGAAGTTGCGCTTGCGCATCGTCAGGCGGTTGATGCCCATCTCGTCGGCGGCGCGGTCGATCAACCGTTCCATGTAGTAGTTGGCCTCGGGCCGTCCGGCGCCGCGATAGGCGCCCATCAGCGTGGTGTTGGTCAGCACCGTCTTGATATCGACGGCCATCAGCGGCGTGCGATAAACGCTGGAAAAGTTCTTGCTGGTGTTGAGCGAGAGCGGACTGGGAGCAACGCCAGTGATGTAGGCTCCGAGATTGCCGTAGCCCGAGAGCTTGGCGGCGAGGAAATGCCCCTCGGCGTCCAGCGCGAGCTCGGCGTGAATCTTCTGCGCACGGCCGTGGCTGTCGGACAAGAAGCTGGTCGAGCGTTCGTCCAGCCATTTCACCGGCCGCCCCAATTCCTTGGCCGCGTAAAGGATGCACATGTACTCGGGATAGTTGACGTTCTTCATGCCGAAGGACCCGCCGACATTGGCGGTGAGGATGCGCACCTTTTCGTTCGGCACCTTCAGGTTCTTGGCGAGGTTGGCGCGGTTGCCGGCGACGCCCTGCGTCGGCATCTGGATGGTGTAACGCTCGGTCTTCTTGTCGTAGGAGGCAAGGCCGACGCGCGGCTCCATCGAGACCACGGCGACACGGGTGTTTTCGATGTCGACCTTGGTCACGTGAGCGGCGCTGGCGAAGGCCGCATTGACCTTCTCGATGTCGCCATAGTGGTAGTCGAGCGCGACATTGTTCGGGATGTGGTCGTAGAGTTGCGGCGCGCCGGGTTTTGCGGCTTGCTCGGGATCGGTCACCGCCGGCAACGGCTCGATGTCGAGCTCGACCGCCTCGGCCGCGTCGCGCGCCTGGGCCAGCGTCTCCGCCACCGCGAAGGCGACGGGATCGCCGACGAAACGGACCTTGTCGGTTGCGAGCGGCTGGCGGTTGGTCTGGAGCAGGGGCGAGCCGTCGCGGCTCTTCAGCGGCAGGCCGCAGGTGAAGGGGCCGTAGCCGGCCGCATCGAGGTCTTTGCCGGTCCAGACCCCCAGCACGCCCGGTATCGCCCTGGCTGCGTCGACGTTGATGCCGCGAATGACGCCGTGGGCATGGGTCGAGCGGACGATCACGGCATAGGCCTGGCCGGGCAGGTTGAAATCGTCGGTGTAGCGGCCCTTGCCGCGCACCAGCGTATCGTCCTCCTTGCGGCGGACCGGCTGCCCGACACCATATTTTTGCAGTGCAATAGCGTTTTCGAGCGTGGAGGATTTGGTGTGTTCTTGCATGGAATTGACCTGAAAAGCCGGCAATTGCGCGGTTTTGGGGGGCGCCTGGGGGACCGGACCCCTCAAAAATAACCCACCGGCCCGTTCACGACAACGCACGAATGGGCATGGTCCCATGTGATGCGTTGTTGCGCAGGATTGGCGCGCTGCTAATGTTTCAGGCGAAAAAGCAATTCCAGCTCGGCCTAACCGGCCGCGGAAAGACAGTTTGTATGAATGACCACACGCGGCTCCGCGACGGCCTTGCGCCGCACGGTGAGCTGGGGTCGATGGCGGCGGCGTTCGCCACTGAACCGGCCGTCGGCGCGCAAGCGCCGGGAACCGGCGTCTACGCGGCGCTCGACCTCGGCACCAACAATTGCAGGCTCCTGATCGCCTGTCCGACCCACGACGGCTTCCGCGTGGTCGATTCCTTCTCGCGCATCATCCGGCTCGGCGAGGGCGTCTCGGCAACGGGGTGCATCAGCGAGGCCGCGATCGAGCGCGCCATCGTGGCGCTCGGCATCTGCCGCGACAAGATCAACCTGCGCAAAGCGCGGCGGTTGCGGCTGATCGCCACCGAAGCCTGCCGCGCCGCCTCGAACGCCGAAGGCTTTCGCAGCCGCGTCGCTGCCGAGACCGGAATCGAGCTCGAGGTAATCGACCGCGAGACCGAGGCGGCGCTCGCCGTGCTGGGCTGCTCGCCGCTGGTCGATCCCAGGGGGCGCGGCGCGATCCTGTTCGACATCGGCGGCGGCTCGACCGAGCTGGTGCGGATCGAGCGCGACGCCGCAAATCCGGAGCCGCGCATCAAAGCCTGGATGTCGATCCCATTCGGCGTGGTCACGCTTGCCGAGCAGTTCGGCGGACGCGACGTGACGCCGGAGATCTACGCCGCGATGGAGCGCGAGGTCGCCCATCACATCAGGCCGTTCGCCGAACAGCATGGCGGCGATCTCGCCGACATGCATCTGCTCGGCACGTCAGGCACTGTGACGACGCTCGCCGGCATCCATCTCAACCTCGCGCGCTACGACCGCCGCCGCATCGATAGCGTCTGGATGAACGATACCGACGTCACCGCGACTATCAACAAGCTGCTCGGCATGAGCTACGAGGAGCGCGCCGCCAACAGCTGCATCAGTATCGAGCGCGCCGATCTCGTGCTGGCCGGCTGCGCCATCCTCGACGCGATCCGCCGCGCCTTTCCGCTGCCGCGCCTGCGCGTCGCCGACCGGGGCCTCCGCGAAGGCATGCTGGTCGAGATGATGCGCGAAGACGGCGCGCTCAGGAGCTGGTGAGATGGCCAAGGACACCACCGGCCGCTTGCACGTTCAGGTCAAGACCCACGGCAAGCGAAAATTGTCGTCGAAGCTCTGGCTGGAGCGGCAGCTCAACGATCCCTATGTGGTGAAGGCGAAGGCGCTGGGTTATCGCTCGCGCGCCGCTTTCAAGCTGCTGGAGATCGACGACAAATACCGGCTACTCAAGCACGGCATGGCGGTGGTCGATCTCGGTGCGGCGCCGGGTGGCTGGAGCCAGATCGCCGCCAAGCGCGTCGGCTCGGTCGACGGCAAGGGCAAGGTCATCGCAATCGACCTGCTGGAAATCCCCGAAATCGCCGGCGTCGAGTTCGCGCAGCTCGACTTCATGGACAATGACGCGCCGGACAAGCTCAAGGCCATGCTCGACGGCGGCGCCGACATCGTAATGTCCGACATGGCCGCCAACACCACCGGCCACCGCAAGACCGACCAGCTTCGCATCGTCGGCCTGATCGAGACCGCCGCCGCGTTCGCCTGCGATGTGCTGAAGCCGGGCGGGACCTTCCTGGCGAAGGCGTTCCAGAGCGGCGCCGACGCCGAGTTGCTCGCCCAGCTCAAACGCGATTTCGCAACAGTGCGTCACGTCAAGCCGGCCGCAAGCCGTGCAGATTCCTCGGAGCGCTACGTGCTGGCGACGGGATTTCGCGGCGGGGCGACGGAATAGCAACAAACTCCGTCATTGCGAGGAGCTCTTGCGACGAAGCAATCTAGACTGTCTCCGCGGAGGGATTCTGGATTGCTTCGCTTCGCTCGCAATGACGAGATAGGCTACCCTAGCCGCTGATCCCGCACGTCCTGCGTATCCTCGGTCGCCGCCTTGACGGCCGCCTTGGCCGCGCCCTTGCCGGCACCCTTGCGGCTCGCGATCTCCACGGCCTTGCGGCCGGAGACTTCGTGGCCGGCATCGGCGGGCATCTGCCAGAAGAACCAGCTCGATGCCGCCGAGGTGAGCGCGACCACGACGAAGGCCGGCGCGAACACGGTGGCGTTGAGCTCGCTGACGTGGCTGAGCCACATCGTCGTCTCCACGGACGCGGCGCCGACGGCGACGCCGGCCGAGACCGCGAGCTGCTGGTTGACGCTGACGAGCGTGGTGGCGCGGCTCATCTGCGCCTGCTCGACCTCGGCATAGGCAACCGTGTTGATCGCGGTGAACTCGAGCGAACGGAAGAAGCCGCCGACCACCAGGATGATCATGATGATCAGCAGCGGCGTCGTCACGGTGAAGAGGGCGCAGGCGGCGAGAAAGACGGCACTGATGATCGCGTTCACCGTCATCAGGTTGCGGAAGCCGAAGGCGCGGATGATGCGTGCGGCCAGCGCCTTCATGCCCATGGCGCCGAGCGAGGAGCCAAACGTGACGAGGCCGGACTTGAACGGCGAGAGGCCGAAGCCGATCTGCATCAGCAGCGGCAACAGGAACGGCAGCGCGCCGATGCCGAGCCGGAACATGAATCCGCCGAGAACGGCGGCGCGTAGCGTCGGCAGCCTCAGCAGCGTGAAGTCCAGCACCGGCGACCCCGTTCGCCGCGCGTGAAGGACATACAGTGTCATCGAGATTGATCCGCCGACGACCAGGGCGGCAACTGTGCTCCATGGCAGCAGATTGAGTCCGGCAACCGACAGCCCGAAGGCGATGCCGGCGAGCCCGAGGCCCGCGAGCACCATGCCGTAGAGGTCGAACGGCTCTCGTTCCTCGCTTTTGATGGGATCGATGAAGCGCAAGGCCATGAAGATGCCGAGCAACCCGATCGGGATGTTGATCAGGAAGATCCAGTGCCAGGACGCATAGGTCGTGATGAAGCCGCCGAGCGGCGGCCCGATCACGGGGCCGATCAGGGCAGGAACCGTCACCCACGCCATGGCATTGACCAGCGCGCTCTTGTCGACCGACCGCAACAGCACGAGGCGCCCGACCGGCGTCATCATCGCCCCGCCCATGCCTTGCAGGATGCGCGCGAACACGAAATCGGTGACCGATGTCGAGAGCGCGCAGCCGACCGAGCCGACCATGAACACGCCGACGGCAATCGCAAACACCATGCGCGCGCCGAACCGGTCGGCGGTCCAGCCGCTCGCCGGGATGAACACCGCAAGCGACAGCAGATAGGAGGTGATCGCGAGCTTGAGCGTCAATGGGCTGGTGCCGATGTCGGCTGCGATCGCGGGCAGCGACGTGGCGATCACCGTCGAGTCCATGTTCTCCATGAAGAGAGCAGTGGCCACGATCAGCGGAATGACGCGTTGCTTGTCGACCATAACGGATTGGTAATGGAAATCGGAAGGAAGGGCGAGAATTGCGGCTTATCACCGGCATTGGGCCGCGACCATTGCGGATCGACGCATAGCACCTAAATCCTGCGTGACCCGAGGTGAGTGCGCCCGCGCCGGAGACCGTGATGATCGGCCGGCACGGGGACGCCGTTCGCCAGTACGAGGCGCCGCGAGGCTATCCCCCGCTGAATTTGCCTAAAAAGCCTGTGCATGGCTGGCCGGCGGTCCGATTTGCTTTGATTCGTCGTCCACCCGTGCTATCGACCCGCGTCAACCCCACCGATGGGCTCCGATTCTCCGGCGTTGCCGCAAGGTACGCCGAGGGCGGCGCTCATCCATAGCTATTTGCGGCAGGGCCGCGGAAGGAGTTGGCACATGGCCACCGTGCAACAAGGCATTCGCGAAGCCCTCACGTTCGACGACGTGCTGCTGAAGCCGGGCCTGTCGGACGTCATGCCGGGCGAGGTCGACATCCGCTCTCGCGTCACCCGCGCCATTCCGCTCAACATCCCGATCATGGCCTCCGCCATGGACACGGTCACCGAAGCCCGCATGGCGATCGCCATGGCGCAGGCCGGCGGCATCGGCGTCATCCACCGCAATTTCGATCCCGAAGGGCAGGCCGCCCAGGTGCGACAGGTCAAGCGCTACGAGTCGGGCATGGTGGTGAACCCGCTCACCATCAGCCCCGACGCCACGCTGGACGACGCGCTCAAGCTGATGAGCGATCACGGTATCTCCGGCATTCCCGTCGTCACCGGTGCCGGCAAGTCCACGCCGGGCAAGCTGGTCGGCATCCTCACCAACCGCGACGTCCGCTTCGCCACCGACCGCCAGCAAAAAATCTCCGAGCTGATGACGCATGAAGGTCTCGTCACGGTGCGCGAGAATGTCAGCCAGGACGAGGCACGGCGGATGCTGCATCAGCACCGCATCGAGAAGCTGCTCGTGGTCGACGAGCAGTATCGCTGCGTCGGTCTTGTCACCGTGAAGGACATGGAGAAGGCGGTCGCCCATCCGCTGGCCTGCAAGGACGCGCAGGGCCGCCTGCGCGTCGCCGCCGCCACCACGGTCGGTGATAGCGGCTTCGAGCGCACCGAGCGGCTGATCGATGCGGGCGTCGATCTCGTCGTGGTCGACACCGCGCACGGTCATTCCCGTCACGTGCTCCATGCGGTCAACCGCATCAAGCGCCTGTCCAATTTCGTGCAGGTCGTTGCCGGCAACGTCGCGACCTCGGAGGGTGCGCAGGCGCTGATCGATGCTGGCGCGGACTGCATCAAGGTCGGCATCGGCCCGGGCTCGATCTGCACCACGCGCATCGTCGCCGGCGTCGGTGTGCCCCAGCTCACCGCGATCATGGATGCGGTGGAAGCGGCGAAGAAGTCCGACATCCCCGTGATCGCCGACGGCGGCATCAAGTTCTCCGGCGACCTTGCCAAGGCGCTTGCTGCCGGTGCCGACATCGCGATGGTCGGCTCGTTGCTCGCCGGCACCGATGAGACGCCCGGTGAGGTGTTCTTGTGGCAGGGCCGCTCCTATAAGGCCTATCGCGGCATGGGTTCGGTCGGCGCGATGGCGCGCGGCTCGGCCGACCGCTACTTCCAGCAGGACATCAAGGACACGCTCAAGCTCGTGCCCGAAGGCATAGAAGGCCAGGTGCCTTACAAGGGCCCGGTCGGCAACGTCATGCACCAGCTCGCCGGCGGCCTGCGCGCCGCGATGGGCTATGTCGGTGCAGGCACGCTCCAGGACTTGCACAAGAAGGCGCAGTTCGTGCGTATCACCGGCGCGGGCCTGCGCGAGAGCCACGTCCACGACGTCACCATTACGCGCGAGGCGCCGAACTATCCGGGCGGGGGTTAGGCGCTCCACATTCCGCTGTCATGCCCCGGCTTGACCGGGGCATCCAGTACGCCGCGGCCTCTCGGCTCAACCACGACCGCCTCTGGAATACTGGATCGCCCGATCAAGTCGGGCGATGACAGCGAGGGCGCGGTTGGTGTGTACCAAACTCCATTTGCGGCGCTGTCCTGCAACTACGCTCCGTCGCTTTTGTATTGACGTGCTCCGCTCCCTCCGCTTCCGTTCGCGCCGAAGCATAATCAGGAGGAAGCCAACATGTCCCAAGGCAAACGCATCGTTCTCGCGGCGCGTCCCGTCGGCGAGCCAAAGCCGTCCGATTTCCGCATCGAGGAATTCGCTGTACCGACGCCCGCCGCAGGCGAAGTCCTGCTGCGCACGATCTGGCTCTCGCTCGATCCCTATATGCGCGGGCGCATGAGCGACGGTCCGTCCTACGCGACCCCGGTGCCGGTCGGCGGCGTGATGGAAGCCGGTACGGTCTGCGAGGTCGCAGCCTCCAACAATCCGAACTTCGCCAAGGGCGACATCGTACTCTCGCGCGCGGGCTGGCAGACGCACGCAATCTCCGACGGCAAGGGGCTGAACAAGATCGACCCGAAGCTCGCGCCGATCTCGACGGCCGTCGGCGTGCTGGGCATGCCCGGCATGACCGCCTACACGGGCCTGCTCGATATCGGCAAGCCGCAAGCGGGCGAGACCGTCGTCGTCGCCGGTGCCTCCGGTGCGGTCGGTTCGGCCGTGGGACAGATCGCGAAGATCAAGGGCGCACGCGCGGTTGGAATCGCCGGCGGCAAGGACAAATGCGATTACGTCGTGAAGGAGCTCGGCTTCGATGCCTGCCTCGATCACCGCGATCCTGATCTGGCGGCGAAGCTGAAGGAGGCCTGCCCGAAAGGCATCGACGTCTATTTCGAGAATGTCGGCGGCGCCGTGTTCGAGGCGGTCTTCCCGCTGCTCAATGCGTTCGCGCGCGTGCCGGTCTGCGGCCTCATCGCCCATTACAACGACACTGAAGCGAAGCCGCCGAAATGGGCCGCCAGCATGATGCGCGCGACCCTGACCAAGCGGCTGACCTTCCGCGGCTTCATCGTCTCCGACTTCGCCTCCCGCCATGGCGACTTCCTGCGCGACATGTCCGGATGGGTCCGCGAGGGCAAGGTCAAGTACAAGGAGTTCGTCACCGAGGGCCTGGAGAGCGCGCCTGAGGCCTTCATGGGCCTTCTGAAGGGGGCCAATTTCGGCAAGCAGCTGGTGCGGGTCGGGCCGGACAAAGCTTGATCGGCCGCCTCGGCCCCCCTCGGGGGCCGGGTATGGTTAACAAACAGTGACCGATCGGCCACACCCGCCCGCAAAAGCCGCAGGTGTGACCGTCGGTTCATTGACGGGCCCGCGAAGGCATTGAATCATTGCGCATATTTCAGGTGCGATGATGTTAGAGCTTGTTGTTTTCTGCGTAATCCTGCTGGCTGCCGGTTATTGGGCGACCATGTTTGTCATGGGCCGTCGCGACGACGTCATCCATGGCAAGTTCGTTCACACCGAGGACGCCGACGCGTTCGCGCAATCCGCGATGCCGACACCCACGCCGCCATTCCCCCGGCGTCCCGTCAAAGCCGCGCGGCCTGCCAATGTTCAGCCTGCCAATACCGGGGCCAAGCCGGTGAGTAGCGAGGCGCTGCAGTCCCTGCTTGCCGCGATCCAGCAGGATCTCAAGAGCGTCGCTTGATCCGCGCGTTCAGACGCTGCCGCGCTCGACCATGAACAGCTCGACCGCAAGTCGCTGCTCGGGCCGTGGCGCGCCGGTCAGGCGCGCCAGAAGCAGTTCGCCTGCGATACGCCCCACAGCCGCGGCATCGAACGAGATCGTGGTGAGGCCGGGCGTGATCTGATCGGCGACGTCGTTGTCGCCGAAGCCGAGCACAGCCAGATCGCGCGGCACCGACAGGCCCCGGCCGCGCGCCTCGATCAGTGCGCCGGTCGCGAGCAGATCGTTGGCGCAGAACACGGCATCGATGCGGTCGCCGCGGTCGAGCAGGGCGGTGAAGGCGGCGCGGCCGTCGACGAGCCCCGTGATTTCGCCGACACCGATCTCATGGATGATCTCGAGCCCGAGCTGTGCCGCGGCCGCGCGAAAACCGTCGCGGCGCAGCGCACCGCGCCCAACGCTGCGTCCGATGAAACCGACGCGGCGATGCCCGGCCTCAGCCAGCCTTCGCGCCGCCATCGCACCGGCATCGGCGTTGGGAAGGCCGACCAGCATGTCGATGGGATCGCGCGGAAACGCCCAGGTCTCGATCACGGGAATGCCGAGCTCTTCGAGCGCGGCGCGATTCTCCTCGAGTTCGATCACGCCGGTGAACATCACGGCCGCAGGCCGGATGCCGCGCAGCGACTGGATCATCGCGACCTCCTTGGCATAGGAGTAGGAGGTCTGGCCGATCAGCACTTCAAAGCCTTCCGGCTCCAGCGTCGCGGCGAAGCTGCGCACCGCCAGCCCAAACTGCTGGCTGAGGATGTTGGAGACGAAAGCCATGACCACGTTTGATCGGCCCGAGCGCAGCGCGCGCGCGTGCGGGTTGGACGCATAGCCGGTCGCCTCGATCACTTCGAGGATACGCTCGCGGGTCTCGCGATTGACCTTCTCGGGATGGCGCAGCACCCGCGACACCGTGATCGGCGCAACGCCCGCGCGCTCCGCCACCTCCGCGATGCGCGGCGGCCGTCCGGTCGCGCTGCTGCGGCCGGGCGGCGCCGGAATGCGCACCACGTCGTCATAGGTCGGCTTTGCCGGATCGGTCATCGAATCCCGAGGCTAGAGCATGATCCGGAAAAGTGTGAAGCGGTTTTCCGAAAAGATCATGCTCAAATAACAACCTAAAGCGCGATGACGATTCATCCCAATCTCATCGCGCTTTAATCGAAGTCGGTACCGTCTCCAAAGCTCAGTGCGTCCCCACCTCATCGCGTGCCAGCGCGCGGCCGACCTGGACGAGGCAGTCGCCGCTCTGGCTGTCGGTGTGCAGCCTTTGCGAGATAACGATGCCGTCGGCTGGAAAGCGCAGTATCTCTTCGGCCAGCTCCGGGCGCTCGAAATCATGATACCAGCCCGCGACGTCGCCGGCCGCAACCCGCGCGCCGACCGTGACGGCAGGCTCGAACCAGCCGCGCCGCGTGGCGAACACCGCTTGCGCATGGCTTTGCAATGCCAACAGCTCGGTGGCGCGCTCGACCGGCGCATGTGGCCCCAGCACCGGGGCCTGGACCAGGCCGAGCGCGAGCAACAGGCGATCGACGGCGCGCGCGGTCAGGGCCATCGTCTGCGGCGTGACGGTGCCGCCGCCGCCGAACTCGCCGGAGAGTCCGATCGCGCCGGCACGTGCGGCGGCCGCCATCGAGGTCGGCGCAGTGGCGCCGTTCTCGGCGACGAAGGCGAAGGGCATCCCCAGCCCTTCCATCAGGCGCAGCGCGCGGCCGAACATCTCGGGCGGTCCCTGGCGCTCGATCAGCGCGCAAGGCACATGCGCCATCGAGGTGCCGCCGGAGTGGATGTCGAAGACGACATCGTGCCGCGGAAATAGCTCGTGCTCGAGGAAGTGCGCGAGGCGGAACGTCGGCGTGCCTCCGGAATCGCCCGGAAAGGCGCGGTTGAGATTGCCCTCGTCGAGCGGCGAGCGGCGCCGTGCTGCCATCACCGCCGGCAGGTTGGCGAAGGGCAGGATGGTGATCTCGCCCTTCACGGCGGCGTCATCGAGCCGGCGATACAGCCGCGTCAGCGTGATCTCGCCCTCATATTCGTCGCCGTGATTGCCGGCCATCAAAAGGAGTTTTGGGCCGGCACCGTTCTTGATCCGGAAGATCGGGATCTTGAGCTGGTAGTAAGGAGAGCGGTCGATCGAGAAGGGAATGCCGAGATGTCCGGACCATTTCTGGTCCTTCTCGAAATCGATGTCGTGGAAAAGTCCGGTATGCATGGCTTGCCTCGGGGCCGCGTCGTCGCCGACGCCGGCCGAAGGTTGAATGAAAGGGCGGCGCCGCTACAGCAGGGCAACCGCGGTCATCTCGACCCGCAGGTCGGGATCGGCGAGGCGGGCTTCGACGCAGGCGCGCGCCGGCGGATTGACCGGATCGATCCAGGAATCGTAGACCGAGTTCATGGTGTCGAAGTCGATGATGTGCGGCAGGAAGACGTTGACCGCGATCAACCTGGAGCAATCGGAGCCGGCTTCCTTCAACAGCGCGTCGATCTTGGCGAGCACCTGCTGGGTCTGGGATACGATTCCGGCCTTGCGGTCGTCCGCGACCTGGCCGGCGATATGCACCATGCCGCCGGCGGCGACGGCCTGGCTCATGCGCGAGCCCACGACGTAACGTTTGATCATCTGAAATACCTCCTCGTGACAGTGGCTCCCGCGGGGTCGCGGGAGCGCGTGCTGGCTCACAGCGTCGGCAGCGACTGCTCTTCCTTGAACCACTTCAACTGCAGCGCGCCGAGCTTGCCGTTGAGCTTGTTGGTGAAGATGTCGGTGTTGATCCAGTTGAGCAGGTTCTGCTCGCCCTGGCGCACGCCGACATGGGCCGGCGACTGGCGGATCAGGAATTTGAGCTCGACTTCCTTGGCGGGGTTCTGCTCCTGCACCTTGAGTGCGATCGCGCTGTTCTCGGCGAAGGTCTCGGCCTGGCCGGCGAGAAACGCGGCGAGTGCGGCGGGCGTGTCCTCGAAGCGCACAAGCTTCACCTTCGGTGCATTGTCGGTGAGCCAGACATCCAGCGTCGAGCCCTTGGCCACTGCAACGCTGCGGCCGTCGAGATTGTCCGGCTTCTTGCCGGTCGCGGCGGGAAACGATTTGGCGCCGTAGACGCCGAGATTCACCACCGCATAAGGCTGCGAGAACATCACCTGCTGGGCGCGCTCGGGCGTTGCGCCGAGGCCCGCGATCAGCATGTCGATCTTGTCCGACAGCAGGCTCGGGATGCGCGCGGCGCCGGTTACCGGGACGAGTTCGAGCTTCACGCCCATGTCGGCAGCAATCAGCCTGGCGAGATCGGCGTCGAGACCTGCGATCTCGCCCTTGTCGTCCTTGAAGCCCCATGGCGCCGCATCGGTGAGGATTCCGATGCGCAGCTTGCCTGAGCCGAGCACGTCCTGGAGCTTGTCGGCGTTCGCGAGGTTCGGCGCTGCGAGAACGGCAAGCGCCGCGGCTGCGATGGTGAAGAGTGACTTCAGTTTTCTCATGGCTCTCTCCTGGTGGCGGATTTGGTGAACGATGGTCATCTCGACGACGCGATGAAGCTTGCGAGCTCGGGCGTGTCAGGACTGGCGAACAGCTTTGCCGGCGGCCCCTGTTCCCAGACTCGGCCCTGGTGCATGAAGACGATGCGGTCCGCGACATTGCGGGCAAAGCCCATCTCGTGGGTGACCAGGATCATCGTCATGCCCTGTTTTGCCATCGCTTCCATCACCTTCAGCACTTCGCCGACGAGTTCGGGGTCGAGCGCGGAGGTCACCTCGTCGAACAGCATGAGCTGAGGCGCCATGGCCAGGCACCGCGCGATCGCGACGCGCTGCTGCTGGCCGCCGGAGAGCTGCTCCGGCCAGGCGTCGATCTTGTCGGCGAGACCGACGCGGGTCAGCACATCCTCGGCCAGCGCCCGCGCGCGGGCCTTGTCGATGCGGCCGGTGAGGAGCGGGGCGAGCGTGATATTGCGCTCGACCTTCAGATGCGGAAACAGGTTGAAGGCCTGGAACACGATGCCGACGCGCTGACGGAATTTCTTGAGGTCGCGCATTTCGGCATGGACCTTCAAGCCCTCGACGCGGATATCGCCGGAATCGACGCTCTCGAGCGCATTGATGCAGCGGAGCAGCGTCGACTTGCCCGAGCCGGAGCGGCCGATGATCGTGACGATCTCGCCTTCCTCGACGTCGAGCGAGACGCCCTTGAGGACCTCGACCCGGCCGAATGTCTTGTGCACGTCGCGGATTTCAACGAGAGCCATCGAGGCGGGCCTCCAGGGAGCGGGACCAGAGCGTGAGCGGCAGGCACAGCGCGAAATAGATCGCGGCGACCAGTGCGTAGGTGAGCAGCGGCTGGAATGTCGCCGCGCTCACCACCTGGCCGGCGCGCGCGAGCTCGACGAAGCCGAGGATCGAGGCGAGCGAGGTGCCCTTGATGAGCTGCACCAGGAAGCCGACGGTCGGCGGCAGCGACAGCCGCAGCGCCTGCGGCGCGATGATGTGGCAAAACTGCTGCCAGGCGGAGAGGCCGAGGCAGGCGCCAGCCTCCCACTGCGCCTGCTTCACGGCCTCCAGGCCGCCGCGCCAGATCTCGCCGAGAAAGGCGGCCGTGTAGAGCGTGTAGGCCACCGTCACCGCGACGGTCGCGGGCACCTGGATGCCCAGGAACACCGGCATGCCGAAATAGAAGAAGAACAGCAGGCCGAGCAGCGGCACGCTTTGGATGATTTGGATGGACGCCGCCATCGTCCAGCGCAGGGCGGCGGACCGGCTGATGCGGCCGACGGCGAGCCCGAGCGCCAGCGGCGTACCGACGGCGAGCGCGAGCACGACGAGCGCGACAGTCCAGCGCAGGGCTTCGACGAGCGAGACGAGATCGATGAGGGAGAAGGAACGCATCGCCCGATCCCTCAGCGCCGTCGCGGCCAGCGGAAGGCCGCCGCGCCAATGACGGCAAACAGCGCCTTGAACGACATCGCCATGGCGAAATAGACCGCGCAGATCACCGCGTAGACTTCGAAGCTGCGATAGGTACGGCTTTCGATGAAGCCTGCGACGTGGAAGAGCTCGTCGGTGGCAACCTGCGAGGCAAGCGAGGTGCCGAGCAGCAGGAGCACGAACTGGCTGGTCACGGCAGGATAGGCATTGCGCAGAGCCGGTGGCAGCAGGATGTGACGGAAGACCTGCCAGGTGGAGAGACCGAGGCACTGGCCGGCCTCGATCTGGTTCTTCGGCACGGAGTCGAGGCCCGCGCGGATGATCTCGACCGAATAGGCGCCGAAATAGAGCGACAGTGCCACACAGGCGGCTTCGAACGCCGGCAGCTTCAGGCCGAAATTCGGCAGCACGAAGAAGACGATGAAGATCTGGATCAGCGACGGCGTGTTGCGGAACAGCTCGATATAGGCGCGCACGAGCCAGCGCAGCGGCGTGACGCGGCCCTTCAGCGCGACCGCGCCGGCGACGCCGATCAGAAGCCCTGCCACCGCTGCGATCACGGTCAGCTCCAGCGTGACGATGGCCCCGTCGATGAGCTGGTTCTGATAGCGCCAGAGCGGCAGGAAATTCATCGTGCCCGCTCTCAGCCGAACTGGGTGGGGAGGGCGCGCGTCACCACGCCATCGGCATCGAGGGCGAAGATGACACGCCAGCGGTCGAGACAGGTGCAGGGATGCGAGATGCCGAAGGCGATGACGTCGCCGACCGCAAGCGTGCTATCGGGCGCGAGCGACAGGAACGCATGCTGGTCGTTGAGACGTGTGACCGACAAGGTCGCGGCGAGCCCTTGCTGGGCGACGCCGTCGCGGAAGACGCGCAGCGGCACCGGCAGTCCCTGGTCGAACGAGGCATCGCGCATGCCGAAGCCCCCGATGGCAAGGCCTGCTTCCGGCCGCGACAGCACCTCGGCCCACAGCGTGAGCGCCGGGCGAAAACCTTCGGCGGCGGAGCGTTGCGCGCCGTCGACGAGTAGACCGCCGCGCCGGTCGAGCTCGGCGAGGGCGCGGGCATAGATGCCGTGATCGGCGAAGAACAGCGCGCCCGAGCGCAGGAGAACGATGGCGTTGCCGTCGCCATGGGCGACGGGTGCGAGCGCGCGTGCCACGATGTCGAAATAGGCGGAGCCGCCCGCGCTGATGATCAGCGGCAGGCGCGGGGCCGCAGCGCGCACCAGCGCGAAGGTCTCGATGGTGCGCTCCATCAGCGCTGCGATCGCGCGCATCGTCTCATTGGAATCGGACGTTGCGACCGCGCCTTCGTAAGTCGCGACGCCGCCCAGCACGAGCCGGTCGGCCGCGAGCACCGCGGCAATTGTTGCTTCGACCGCGGCGCGATCGCGCGCGCCGGCGCGGCCGGCGCCGAGTTCCACCAGCACGGACAACTCGCGCCGGTCCGCGATCAGCGCAGCCTCCGCCAGTGCCGCGACCGCGGCCGGTGAATCCGCGAAGGCGTAAAACTCCGTCTCGGGATACGCGCCGAGGACAGCGCCGAGCCGCCGGCCGGCTGCGAGCCCGCCGATTTCGTTGGCCAGCAACAACCGCCGCTCGCCATGCGCAAGCAGCACCGCGGCCTGCTGGATGTTGGCGACCGTCGTGCCCCAGGCGCCGGCCTCGCGCAGCGAGCGGGCCAGCTCCGGCGACATCGGTGTCTTGGCGTGCGGCGCGACAGTGACGCCGGCGCCCTTGCACCAGCGCAGGAAAAGGTCGCGATTGGCGGCGAAGGCGGTCTCATCGAACGTGAGCGCGGGGAGGGCGAGGTCGCCACGAGAGGGCCGCCAATGCTGATCGGCGATCTCATCGATCGACAGACCGGCGACCAGGGGAATACCCCGCGTGGTCGTTGAAAGACGTTGGCTATCCCACCGGGACAAGAAATGCATCGTCACTCCGCCCGCGGCCCTTGCCCGCTTGGAGAACGATATTTCGGAATGACAACGTTGTCATTAGTATCTTCTAGCCATTTTGGATCGAATTCGGTGCAATGAGGTATCAGGATAAGGAATCGTGCCCGCCAATTGGGCTAGTGCTCGCCACCCATCTGGGCCAACAGCTCCTCGATGTCGACGTCGACCTGGCCCGCGGCCCTGACGTGGCGTACCTCAAAGCTGTCGGGCTGGAAGCGGTACTCCACGAGCCCGACCTCCTTGATCGCGATCCGGTCCTGGCGCTTGTCGTTGATCTTGAAGCCGGCCGAGGGCGCCCAGACGTGGCGGGTGTGGCGCCAGGTGAAGTCGCGCCGCTGGTGCACGTGACCGCTGGCGATGAGGCGCAGGTCGACATGCGCAAACATCTCGATCAGCCGCGCGCGTGCCGGCTGCGGCACGTAGCGGATCGAGGTCTCCGGCGTCTCGGGGTCGTCGGGCAGGTTGAGAAACAGCGGCTTGTGTACGAACAGCGCGACCGGCCTGCCGTTCGTGCGCGAAACTTCCGAGGCGAGCCAGTCGAACTGCTCGGCCTCGAAGGCGAGCCCTGAGTTCATCACCAGCGAATTGACGCCGATGAAGCACCAGCCCGCGGCCTCGAACGACCAATGGTCCTCGCCGATGATCTCGCGGAATTGCTGGCGATGCGCTTCCGCGACCGGCGGCTTCGGCGCAGGGCCGATCGCGGTCGGATTGTCGCCGATGTCGTGATTGCCGGGGATGTAGCGGCAGGCGACGGGCAGGGCATCGTGCAGGGCCTTGGCGAATTCGACATCGTCGCGGCTGGTCGGCCCGTCGAACGAGACATCGCCGGTGTTGACGACGAGATCGGGCCTATCGGTGTCGATATGCTCACTGAGCGCCTGGAAGTTTGCGATCAGGCCGGGGAAGCGCCGGCCAAGATGGGTGTCGGAGATCTGCGTCAGGCGAAATTCGGACATGTATCGATCATAGGCCACGCCCGACGTCGGAACGATGACGGCGGGTCCGCGGTCAGCGATCGAACAAAGTTTAAAGCACGCGATAGCGGATCGTGTAGGCGTCCTGCGGCGCGACCGGGCTTGCCAGCGGCGAGGCGATGCGGTCGGCGAGGTGCCAAGGACCGAACTGAGGACCGAACTGAGGGCCGAACTGCTCGGAGCGATGCGGCTCGACCGGCAGGCGAAGGCGGAATTCGAAGGTGCCCTTGCCGGGCAGGTTCACGACCAGCACGCGGTCCGCGGTGCGGTGGTTGAGCGCCACCGCGCCGCGCAGCACGGAGCGGCCATCACCGAGCTCCTGCACGCCCTCGACCAGCGCCAGCGTCTGGTTGCGGTCGGTATGCAGCTCGATCTGGGTGTCGGTCGCCGCCGCCAAGGTCTCCCTGGGCATGCTGATCTCGAACTCGACCGCGGGTTTCGATGGATTGAGGCCGAGATAGGCCAGCGCGGCATGGCGCATGTCGTAGGCGGCAAACGCGAACAGCGCGAGGGCGGCGAGCGCAGCGACGCCGTGCCTGAGGACATCTCGCCAGGTCCGATAGCTCATTCGGAAGTAGACCGTCATCGCCAGCGCCACCGCAAGCGCCGTCGCGATGCCGGCCAGCGCCGACATCAGGATGCCGAACTGCCCGTCGGCGGACTCGGTCAAAGCGCCGGTCAGGCTGGCGATCAGGCTGAAGAGGGTGTTCATGGCGGTCTCTCGCCTTGCGCGCCCCGAGGGGCAAAATCGCTTTAACTGTCGACCGTTGGTCGCCTCATCGGGAACGCCGGTTCAACTCGTTGATTGTCAGGACCAGCGGTGACCGCTAAGGGACGCTAGCTATGCCTTCCGCCGGATGGGAAAATCCCGGGAAATTCCGATGTCCATTCAAATGGTTTTGCTGCCGGTCTTCGTGCAGGTCGGTCTCACCTTCGCGCTCCTGATCGCCATGGCGATGGGACGCCGGCGCGCGCTCGTCTCCGGCGAGACCAAGAGCCGCGACATTGCGCTCGGCGAGCCCAACTGGCCCAAGGGCGCCACACAAATCGCCAATTGCTACCGCAACCAGTTCGAGCTGCCGGTGCTGTTCTACGCCCTGATCGCGCTGGCGCTCCCGTTGCGCCATGCCGATCTGTTCATCGTGCTGATGTCCTGGGTGTTCGTGGTGACGCGCTTCGTCCATGCCGGAATCTTCGTCTCCTCCAACAATCTCGGCCGCCGCTCCACGATCTGGCTCGCCGGCGTGCTTGTCCTGCTCGCGATGTGGATCTACTTCGCGTTGAAAATGCTGTTGCTGATCTAGGCGCTACTCGCCGATCCTGATCTGAAAGATTCAAATGACTCCCGCTGCCCGGCTGTCCGCAGCCATCGAACTGATCGACACCATCGAGAAAGACCGCGTGCCTGCGGCCAAGGCGCTGAAGGAGTGGGGCACCGCGCACCGCTTCGCCGGCTCCGGCGACCGCGCCGCCATTGCCGGCCTCGTCTGGGACGTGCTGCGCCGCTACGCCTCGAGCGCCTACCTGATGGATTCGGACACCGCGCGGTCGCGGCTGATCGGCATGCTTCGCCTCGAGCGCAACATGGATACGGCCACGATGGCTGCGCTGTTCGACGGCAACCGCTTTGCCCCGGCGCCGTTGACTGAGGCCGAGCAGGCCGCGCTCGCCTCGCGGTCGCTGGAAGGTGCCCCGGCCGCGATCGCCGGCGACTATCCGGAATGGCTGGATCCGTATTTGGCAAAAGCCTTCGGCGACGAGCGCGTCGCGGAGGCGGCCGCGATGGCGAGCCGGGCGCCGCTCGACCTGCGCGTCAACACGCTAAAATCCAATCGCGACAAGGTGCTGGGGGCGCTTGCTCATCTTCATGCGAAACCGACGCAGTGGTCCGCAACCGGCCTGCGCATCGAGCTTTCGGCCGATGCGCGCAACCCCGGCATCCAGGCCGAAGAGGATTTCATCAAGGGCGCCATCGAAGTGCAGGATGAGGGGTCGCAGCTTGCGGCTGCCTTGACCGCGGCAAAACCCGGCGAGCAGGTGATCGATCTCTGTGCGGGGGCCGGCGGCAAGACGTTGGCGCTCGCCGCGATGATGCAGGGCAAGGGCCGCCTGATCGCGACCGACAGCGACAAGCGGCAGCTTGCGCCGATCCACGACCGCCTGTCGCGCGCCGGCGTCCACAATGCCGATGTGCGCACGCCCAAGGGCGACGCCGATCCGCTGGCCGAGATCAGCGCCACCGCCGACCTCGTCGTGATCGACGCGCCCTGCACGGGAACTGGAACCTGGCGCCGCAACCCCGATGCCAAATGGCGCATGCGCCCGGGCGCCCTGGAGATTCGCCTGCGGGACCAGACCGAGGTGCTCGATCGCGCGGTTCCGCTGGTCAAGGCCGGCGGCCGCATCGCCTACATCACCTGCTCGGTGCTTTCGGAGGAGAACGGCGAGCAGGTGAGGGCGTTCACTGGCCGCCATCCTGAGTTCGCGGTGGTGCCGCCAGAGCAGACCGCGAGCGTGCTCTGGGACAAGGCGGAGGAGTTTGCGCAAGCCGCGCTGCAATCGCCGGAAGGCTGGCTGATGACGCCGCGGCGGACCGGGACGGACGGGTTCTTCGTCTCGGTCTTCAAGAAGGCATAGCCCTCCCCGTCACCGCGGGTTGCGGCGGCCCCCAAAACAAAAACCCCGCAAACCGGAACCCGGTCGCGGGGTTTTCTAACTTGACGTTCTGCCGGTACGTCCGTGGTCAGAAAGGTGCGCTGGCGTTAGCCGACGCGGAGATTGTCAGCCGAGGACTTGCCGCTGCGACGATCGGCGACGATGTCGAACGAGACCTTCTGGCCCTCATTGAGGGTCGACAGGCCGGCGCGCTCGACGGCGCTGATGTGCACGAACACGTCCTTGTCGCCGTCATCCGGCTGAATGAAACCAAAACCCTTTTGATTGTTGAACCACTTCACGGTGCCCATAGCCATGGGAATTTCCTTTGCTTAAGAAGTTAACACGCGGACCGGTACGCACTATTGCGCCCATAATCCTGATCAGTCGATGTTGGAGAAATCATCTGAAGCGTGCGCGCCCGTCAGCAACGAAGCGAAGCGGCCCAGTCGTTCGGCCAAGTATCGATGATCACAATATAGCGAGATTTTGGGGCCACTTCAAGGCACCACCCGTCGCTCGGAATGTCGCCGCATTTTGCTATTTTGCGGTGCAAATTAACCCTTCCCGGGCGCTCAATCGACGATAAACAGCGTCGCCCCCGTCGCGGTCGAGGACCGGTGCGCTGCGTCGCCGAAATCCGAGACCTGATAGCTCATCCCCGCCGTGAGCTTGAACTTGCGGCCGTCGCGCAGCTCGCTGTCGAGCTCGCCCTGCAGCACGTAGAGCACGTGGCCGCGGTGGCACCAATGGTCGGCGAGATAGCCCGGCGTATATTCGACCATCCGCACCCGGAGATCGCCGATGTTGAGCGTGCGCCACTGGGCTTGCCCGGTCTCGCCGGGATGGATGGTCGGCTCGACCTTGCTCCAGTCGGTGACGGTGAAGGGGGAGGTGGGGAGCTTCATGGGGAGGGTCCTGTCTCGGTGCCGGCGCCGGTGTTGTTAGCGTATGCGCTCGCCACAGTCTCCGTCATTGCGGCGCCCGCACTATCGCGCTTGGGGCATGCTCACGCCTGACACGCGCTGTCATCGCCCGCGAAGGCGGGCGATCCAGTATTCCAGAGGCCGCACTAATTGAATCGAGAGGCCGTAGCGTACTGGATTCCCCGCCTTCGCGGGGAATGACAGCGGTGGGTGAGCGTCAGCCCACCAAATGATTCGCCGATCCCTGCACGATCTTTCCGCCCGCATTCACCCGCAGATATTCGCAGATCCGCTTTCCCCGCTCGTTCTCGTAGAACACCACCACGCTATCTGGGCTGACGAACAATTCGATGAGCGAGAAATGCAGCTCCGGCAACAGGGCGAGCGCCTTGCTCCAATAGGCCCGCAACGAATCCTTGCCGCGGACGGTGCCGCTTTCATCGAATCCCATCGCGGGGATGCGGTCCGAGGTCATCACGACGTCCTCGGCATAGAGCGTGAGCACGCGCTCGAGATCGCGTGCGTTCCAGGCCTCGACCCAGGTGCGGCCGAGCGCGGCGAGATTCGACGGCTGATGATGGTGTGGCATGACGTTCTCCCTGATCGGCCCTTGGTGAGTGGCGGGCCATATTAGGTCAATAATACTTACCTATATCGATTTGTCCATGCCCAAAGAAGAATGTGGGCGCGCGGCCCGCGCGGTTGCGGGAAAAGCCCCCGTCGCGTATCTGCTTGCCATGACAGCAGCACAGACCGACCGCTCCGCGTCGACGCCCTCGGTGGCCTCGGCGCACGACAAGATTCTCATCGTCGACTTCGGCAGCCAGGTGACGCAGCTGATCGCGCGTCGCGTGCGCGAGGACGGCGTCTATTGCGAGATCGTCCCGTTCAACAAGGCCGAACAGGCCTTCAACGAGATGAAGCCGAAGGCGGTGATTCTCTCCGGCGGCCCTGAATCGGTGCATGAGGCCGGCTCGCCCCGCGCGCCGCAAGCGATCTTCGATTCCGGCGTGCCCGTGATGGGCATCTGCTACGGCCAGATGGCCATGGCGGAGCAGCTCGGGGGCACCGTCGAGGGCGGCCATCACCGCGAATTCGGCCGCGCCGATGTCGAGGTGAAGGCGCCGAGCAAGCTGTTCGAGGACGTCTGGTCACCAGGCGGCAAGAACCAGGTCTGGATGAGCCACGGCGACCGCATCACCAAGATGCCGCCGGGCTTCTCGGTGGCCGGCACCTCGCCGAACGCGCCGTTCGCGATCATCCAGGACGAGACGCGCAAATATTACGGCCTGATGTTCCACCCCGAAGTGGTGCACACGCCCGACGGCGCCAAGCTGATCCGCAATTTTGTCCGCAAGATCGCCGGCCTTTCCGGCGACTGGACGATGCGCGCCTTCCGCGAGGAGGAGATCGCCAAGATCCGCGCCCAGGTCGGCAAGGGCAGGGTGCTCTGCGGCCTCTCCGGGGGCGTCGATTCCGCGGTCGCGGCCGTGCTGATCCACGAAGCGATCGGCGAGCAGCTCACTTGCGTGTTTGTCGACCACGGCATGCTGCGCCTCGACGAAGCCAAGACCGTGGTCGATCTGTTCCGCCACCACTACAACATCCCGCTCGTGCACGTGGATGCCTCGAAGCAGTTTTTGGGCGAGCTCGAAGGCGTCACCGACCCGGAAGTGAAGCGCAAGACCATCGGCCGCCTCTTCATCGAGGTATTCGAGGCGGAGGCCAAGAAGATCGGCGGCGCCGACTTCCTCGCGCAAGGCACGCTCTATCCTGATGTGATCGAGAGCGTCTCCTTCACCGGCGGCCCCTCGGTGACGATCAAGTCGCACCACAATGTCGGCGGTCTCCCCGAACGCATGAACATGAAGCTCGTCGAGCCCCTGCGCGAGCTGTTCAAGGACGAGGTGCGCAAGCTCGGTCGCGAGCTCGGCCTGCCCGAAATCTTCGTCGGCCGCCACCCGTTCCCAGGCCCCGGCCTCGCCATCCGCTGCCCCGGCGACATCACGCGCGAAAAACTCGATATCCTGCGCAAGGCCGACGCCGTCTACATCGACCAGATCCGGAAGCACGGCCTCTACGACGACATCTGGCAGGCTTTTGCGGTGCTGCTCCCGGTCAAGACAGTCGGCGTCATGGGCGACGGCCGCACCTACGACTTCGTCGTGGGCCTGCGCGCCGTCACCTCAACCGACGGCATGACCGCGGATTTCTACCAGTTCGATATGAAGTTCTTGGGCGAGACCGCCACGCGCATCATCAACGAGGTGAAGGGCGTGAATAGGGTGGTGTACGACGTGACGAGCAAGCCGCCGGGGACGATTGAGTGGGAGTAGTGCTATCGGGTGGTGTTGCGCGTCTTGGCGTAGCCTTTAGGAAGTCTCATTTGCTTCGACATGCCGGCAGGGACCTATGGGCCTCGACTTAACCTCGATGAAAGTCGGCAGTCCATAGCGTTTTCGCTGATGGCGAGCAGCGAGTTGCAGCGTGCAGAAAGGCTCGGTCTGCTTGGGATCCTTGCATGGGAGAAGCGGGAGCTGTTGGCGCGAAGTGGTCGTTGGATCTGCGATTTAGATTTCGCGGGCTTTCATTGGTAGACCTAGCTCCAAACTTACCCATGATGGACTGGAGCGAGACCTCAGGCCTTTCAGTCGGTTAGATCGTGGCGTGTGCATGACGTGTGCACCGGGAGGTCAAGAGAAATCCACACGGCAAGTTGGAATGACTGCGAAGCCGACCTTATTAGGTCATCCCGCAAGGAAGCCGCCATCTACGGCAAGAACAGTGCCGGTGGCGTATTGGGAGGCCGGCATGCAGAGGAAGGCGACCGCACCTGCAATGTCTTCCGGCTTTCCCCACCGCTTGAACGCAATGCGATCAGCAATGCGCTGATAGTGTGCACCATCGGTGCGGCCCGCGGCGTTGATGGCCGTTTCGATATAGCCGGGCGCCACCGCATTGACGCGGATGCCTTCTTCGGCCCACTTCAATGCCAGCGCCTTGGTCAGCATCACGACGCCACCTTTGCTGGCGCAATAGGCGGGGATCCGCGGCAGCGCCAGCGTGGCGTTCATCGAGGCGATGTTGACAATCGAGCCCTTCGTCTCCGCGAGCAGGGGATGGAACGCCATGCAGGTCCGGAACGTGCCGGCGAGATTGACGTCGAGCACCTTCATGAAGGTTTCGATCTCGAATTCCTTGTCGCGCGCGAGAATTCCGGCGCAGTTGACCAGCGCGTCCACGCGCTTGTGCTGCCGGGCACAGGACGTGACGGCGTTGTCGTCGGTGACATCGAGCGCGGCGAGCGAGAGCCCGGCACGTGGCTTAAGGAGAGTGCGGGCGAGATCGGCGTCATTGGCGCCTGTCGCCGTCACCGTTGCACCGAGATCGCAAAATTGATTGCTGATCGCGGCGCCAATGTCGCCAGCGCCGCCGATCACGACGGCATGAAAGCCCGGTTTGAGGGAAAAAGGCGAACTCATCGGAAGGTCTCACTTCAGGGATTTTGGAGGCGGGGCGGTCGATTCACGAACCACCAGCGAGAAGTCTATCTCGCGATGCATTATGGTCTGCTCGCCGGCGAGGCGCCGCACCAGATATTCTCCCGCGCGCTGCCAAGTCTCACCGGTTGGAACGTGGATCGTGGTCAGGCTGGGCCGCAAATGGCGGCTCCAGTCGAGATCGTCGAAGCCGACCACCGACAGATCGCGGGGCACGGAGAACCCGTCGCGCTCCGCCTCGAGCAACACGCCATAGGCGATGACGTCGTTCCCGCACACAACGGCCGTCGGACGGTCCTTGAGATTAAGAAGATAGCGGGCCGCCTCCCGTGCATCGTCCAACGTATAGGGCACCTCGACGTGCCATTGTGGCGGAAACTCGATGCCGTTCTCGTTTAGCGCGCGGCGAAAGCCGGCGACGCGGGCGCTGGCGCGATCGTTATTTCGCTGGAGTGCCGAGACGATCCCGACGCGACGATGACCGAGCTCGATGATATGTGCGGCGGCGCGATAAGCGGCCGCCTCATTGTCCGTGCCGACGCAAGGGTAGGGCCGATCGGGCTGGTAGATGCCGACATTGATGAAGGGCACCGCATTGTCTGCCAGCAGCTTGCGCAATCCATCGTGATGGCAATCGCCCCGCAGTACGAGGCCGTCGACGCCGCGGCTGATCAGGTTACGGGCTTGCTGCAATTCGACGTCAAGATCATAGCCGCTCGTGGTGAGAAACAGCATATATCCGACCGAGGAGAGGTACTGCTGAAGCGAGGCAATGCCGCGCGCGAACATCGTGTTGTCGATCGTCGGTACGATCGCGCCCAGGGTGCGCGAACGCCGCGACGACAGGATGCGTGCCGGCGCATGCGGGATGTAGCCGAGCACGTCGATGGCCTGTTCGATACGCGCGCGCAGGGATGGGCTCACCGCATCGGGATTGTTGAGAGCGCGCGAGACCGACGCCGTCGAAACGCCGGCGCGGGCCGCCACGGCGCGGATGCCCTGTTTCACGAACTTGGCGTTGCTCAGTCTCATGAATGTAACGTTACATCATGCGCGGCGCACAGTGAAGTAAGGAAGACGTGGCTAGCTTGCAGCAGATTGTGACGCCCGTCCATCGCTTGACACCGTGGATGCGAGGTCTAGATTGTAACCGTTTTCAAAGGCTGCTAAACGACTTCAAAATGGTCCGTCAGCTTAAGGCGGCCAGCCGGGAGGAGAGTTCATGAAGGCCAGGATACTCGCGACGCATGTCGCGTTGCCCGTTCTCGCGATTGCCGCCGCCAGCGCGCAGGCTCATGCGGCCGATTTCGACTGGATGAAGTTCAAGGGCAAGACCGTCACCTTTCTCGCCAACAACAATCCGGTCGCGCAGGCGCTCCTGACCTACAAGGCCGATTTCGAGAAGTTGACCGGGATGACCCTGAAGGTCGACGGCTACCAAGAACAGCAGATGCGTCAGCGTCTGGTGACCGTCATGAACGCGAACAGCGACGAAGTGGACGTGTTCATGACGCTGCCCTCGCGCGAGGGGGAGCAGTTCGCCGCCGCCGGCTGGTACGGCGATCTCACCGCGATGGCCAAGAACGAGGTGGCTAAGGACTACGACCCCAACGGGCTGAGCCAGGCCTTGCTCAAGGCTGCGACCTTCAATGGCAAGCTGACCAGCATGCCCATGAACATCGAAGGGCCGATTTTCTACTACCGCACCGACATCTTCAAGAAATGCGGCCTCGAGGCGCCGAAGACCATCAAGGACGTCGAGGCCGCCGCCGAGAAAATCAAAGCGTGCGACAGCGCGGTCACGCCGTTCGTCTCGCGCGGCCTCAAGCCCGCCGTCGCCTACACCTTCTCCAATATGTTGCACAATATCGGCGGCAGCTACATCGCAGGCGGAAAATCGAACCTCTGCTCGGCCAAGGGCAAGGAGGCGCTAGATACCTATAGCCGGCTGCTGCGCGATTTCGGTCCGCCCGGCGTTGTCAACTACAGCTTCCAGCAGATTTCCGCGCTCTATCGCAGCGGCCGCGCCGCGATGGCGTTCGAGTCCTCCAATGAATTGCGTACGGTGATGGAAGGCGGCGCCCGCCTCAAGGACACCGGCCTGCTGCCGTTCCCGGCGGGCGAAGCCGGCCAGGTGCCGACCACGATTGGCTGGGGCATGGCGGTGTCCTCGCACAGCAAGCAGCCGGATATGGCCTGGTACTTCGTGCAATGGGCGACCAGCCCGGAGGTGCAGAAGAAGATGGCGCTCCAGGGCATTGCCCCGCCGCGCCCGTCGGTCGCCAAGGATCCCGAGTATCGGAAGTGGATCGACGAGGAGCCGGTCCGCAAGGAGTGGCAGGCCGCGCTCGACATTCTTGCGACGAAGGGCTCCTCCGAGGTCGGCTATCCCATCGTCGCCAATCCGGAATCGCGCGAGTTCATCGGCCAGGCGGTGCAAGACCTGATCCTGAAGCAGAAGCCGCTCGATCAGGCTTGCGCCGATGCCGACAAGGCGCTCGATGCGTTGATTGCGCAGAAGTAGCGGCTCAGTGCCGGCTGGCCTCGTGCGAGCCGGCATCCCCCATGATCTGAGGAAGCGGACGCATGTCGGACACGGCTGCGACATTGACGCGGGACCGGCAGAAGCTGGAAATGGCGGCGCTTGCGGCGCCGGCCGTGATCTTCACAGTCGCGATGATCGCGTTTCCGGTCGTCTATACGATCTGGCTGGGTTTCCAGACGTTCTCCTCGACCGGCAAGCAATCCTTTGCGGGTCTCGCCAATTATTCCAAGCTGGTCTCCGACTACGAGTTCTGGCACGGGCTGTGGATTACCATTGCGCTGTTCGTGCTGTCGCTGGTGCTTCAACTCGTCTTTGGCGTCTGGCTGGCCCTTGTGCTGTTTCATGCCAAGCGGTTGCCGGGGATCGTGCGCTCTCTCTTCATCTCCCCCTTCATGATGCCGCCGGTGGTGGCCGGCATGATGTGGCTCGTGATCCTCGATCCGTCACTGGGCGCGGCCAACTATATCCTCCAGTCGTTCGGCCTGCCGCCGTCGGACTGGCTGGCCTCGCCGACCTGGGTCATTCCGACGGTGGCGCTGATCGACAGCTGGCAGTGGACACCTTACGTCGCCTTGATCGTGCTGGGCGGCCTGCAGTCCTTACCGCCGAGCGTCTATGAGGCCGCGCAGATCGATGGCGCATCCCCGTTCAAAACCTTCCAGCGCATCACGCTGCCGCTGCTGCTGCCGACCATCGTCACCGCGGCGATCCTGCGCAGCGTCGATCTGCTGCGCTTCTTCGACATCATCTACATCACCACCCAGGGCGGCCCGGGCAACGCTTCGAATACCCTCAACATCTACGGGTTCCGGGTCGGCTTCGAATTCTTCAACATCGGCTACGCCAGCGCGCTGATGCTGACGCTGACGGCGATCGTGTTCGGCGCCGTGCTCGCCTTCAACCGCCTGCGCGGCGCGGTGGCGTGGTGATGTCATGAACGATGCAGCCAACACCGACCGCTGGATCCGCTGGCTCAACACGGTGCAGCTCGTCCTCGCTGGAATCATCATCATGGTGCCGACGGTGTGGATGGTGCTGTCCTCGTTCAAGCCGTCCTTCGAGGTCACCGCCTATCCCCCGACGCTGATCTTCTCGCCGAGGCTGGAGAACTATGTCGAGCTAACCAGGACCACGCCATTCCTGGGTTATGCGCTCAACAGCCTGATCGTCACCGTCGGCTCGACCGCGCTCGGATTGCTGTTCGGGATTCCCGCCGCGTTCGCCGTCTCCTGGACGCGCATCTCCTGGCCGGCGATCCTGACGCTTGCGGCTCGCATGGCACCCGGTACGCTGTTCCTGCTGCCTTGGTACGTCATGTTCCGGCAAATCGGCATGATCGGCTCCTACACTGCGTTGATCCTCAGCCACGCGGTGATCACGCTGCCGATCGTGATCTGGGTTCTGCTGCCGTCCTTCGACGGTATTCCGCGCAGTGTCTTCGAGGCCGCGCAAGTCGACGGATGCAGCGTCACGCGCATCCTCTGGCGCATCGCGCTGCCGCTGGTGGCGTCCGGCGTCGCCGTGTCGGCGATCCTCGCCTTTGTCTTCTCGTGGAACTACTTCCTGTTTGCGCTGGTGCTCTCCAACGGCGACACCAAGACGCTGATCGCGGCAGCCTTCAACTTCATCGGCGAAGGCTCGACGCAATGGGGCGCCCTCATGGCCGCGGCGACGCTGATCGCGTTGCCGCCGCTGGTGCTGGCCGCCCTGGTTCAACGCTGGCTGGTGTCCGGACTGACGCTCGGCGCGGTGAAAGGCTAGGTATCTGATGAATGCATCATCCCGTCCGAACTCGATCATGCAGGCCGCCGTCTTCCACGGTGAGGACCGCATCACCATCGAGCGCGTGGCGATGCCCGAAATCGGCCCCGGCGAGGTGCTCGTGCGCGTCTCACGCACAGCGCTGTGCGGCTCCGACTTCAAGCTCTGGCACAAGGGCGCCGAGTTCACCGCCGGTCACGAGATCTTTGGCGTCGTCGAGCAGCCCGGTCACCGCCTGCACGGCCGCCGTTGCGCCGTCTATATTCCTCTGCACTGCGGCCACTGCGGGGCCTGCAAGCGCGGCGACACGCAGATGTGCCTGGAAGTCTCCAGCCTGATCGGCTGGAACAGGCCGGGCGGCTATGCCGAATACGTGCCGGTGCCGGAAAACTGCCTTCTGCCGGTGCCCGACGACATCGAGGACAGCCTCGCGCCGCTGCTGCTCGACACCATCGGCACGTCAGGCCATGCCGTGCGCTTCGTCAGCCGCGTGGTGCCGCCAAGCGACGCCGGACCGGTTCTTGTGATGGGGGCGGGGCCCGTCGGCCTCGGTGTCGTGCTGGCACTCCGCGCGCTCGGCTATGACCACATCCATGTCTCCGATCCCAACCCGGCGCGGCTGAGGATCGCGCAGTCG
Organism: Bradyrhizobium sp. MI1.11; assembly: GCF_055811255.1. Taxonomy (NCBI): domain Bacteria; kingdom Pseudomonadati; phylum Pseudomonadota; class Alphaproteobacteria; order Hyphomicrobiales; family Nitrobacteraceae; genus Bradyrhizobium; species Bradyrhizobium sp. MI1.11. Next base: position 7,769 of record NZ_JBVVPM010000034.1, on the reverse strand, counting down.
TTCGGCGCGAAGGCGCACCCCGTCGGCGATGCCTCGATGCGTTTCGCCCTCATCATGGAATGCTCCGGCACGCATGCGGCGCGCAATCTCGGCATCGAGCTGGTTCTGCCGCGCGGCGCGCTGGTGCTGGTCGGCGAGAACGCCGCGCCCTGGACCATCGAGGAAGGCAAGGTCTTCCGCCGCAAGGACTTCTACATGATCCGGACCTTCTACTTCCCGGTCTCGGATTTCGAGCCGAATGTCGAGCTGCTGCGCAAGTACAAGGACGAATACCGCGTCCTCGTCGACGGCGAGTTCGGCCTGGCGGTTCTGCCCGAGAATTTCGCCCGCTTCGCCAGGGGCGAGCTGATCAAGCCTGTGCTGGCGCTGGACTGAGCGATCATGGCCTCGATCTCGATCCGCAAGCTCGTCAAGCGCTACGGCAATTTCACCGTCATCCCCGATCTCGATCTGGAGATCGCGGACCACGAATTCGTCGTGTTCGTCGGCCCGTCCGGCTGCGGCAAGTCGACCTTGCTGCGCATCATTGCGGGCCTTGAGCCGATTTCGTCGGGCGATCTCTACATAGGCGACAAGCGCGTCAACGGTGTGCAGGCCGCGCAACGCGACATCGCGATGGTGTTCCAGGACTACGCGCTCTATCCGCATATGAAGGTCTACGACAACATGTCGTTTGCGCTGGAGCTGCGTGGCGTCCCGAAGGCGGAAATCGACGCGCGCGTGAGGCGCGCCGCTGCGCTTCTGCACATCGAGCCTTATCTCGACCGCAAGCCGAAGGAGCTCTCCGGCGGCCAGCGCCAGCGCGTCGCGATGGGCCGGGCCATCGTGCGCAATCCCAAGGCATTCCTGTTCGACGAGCCGCTGTCCAACCTCGACGCAAAACTGCGCGCGCAGGTGAGGGCCGAGATCAAGGCACTGTCGCAGGAACTGAAGACCACGATGGTCTTCGTCACGCACGACCAGATTGAGGCCATGACCATGGCCGATCGGATCGTCGTGCTCCAGAGCGGCACGATCCAGCAATACGACACGCCCGAGACCGTCTACGAGCGGCCGGCCAACCAGTTCGTCGCCGGCTTCATCGGCTCACCCGCGATGAACTTCTTCCCGATCGAGTGGCGGCAAGAGCGTGCGATCCTCTCACAAGGCGGAACGGCGTTAGCTCTCGACGGCGAAGCCGCAGGCCGCTTGCGTCAGGCCGGCAATGCCGTGCTCGGCATTCGCCCGGAGCATTTTGCCGTGGCGGCTGATGCTGACGGCGCCATCGCCATCAATGTCAGGCTGGTCGAGCCGCTCGGTTCGGATACGCTGATCCATTTTGATCTGGCTGGCGTCTCGGCGATCGCCAGGGTCGATCCGTCGCTGCGGCCGAAGGTCGGCGATCGCATCAGCCTGCGGCCGCAGCCGGGCAAGACGCATTTGTTCGATGCTACCAACGGGCAGGTCTTGCGGTGAGCTCGGCAACCAACATCGGTGATTTGTCGGCGCTGGCGGACGTGGCGTCCAAAGCCAGGCCCGCGCACGTGATCTGTCTGGGGCTGTCCGCGCTCGACCAGGTCTGGCGCGTCGATCGCCTGTTCGCGGGCCACAGCGAGAAGATCAAGGCGACCGGCTATGGCACGCTTGGCGGCGGCATGGCCGCCAATGGGAGCGTCGCGGTGGCAAAGCTCGGTGCGTCCGTCGCGTTCTGGGGGCGGGCAGGGAATGACGCCGCGGGCCAGGAGATGAGATCGGCGTTCATGGCCGAAGGCATCGATGTCGAGAATTTCCGCCTGTTTCCCGACGGCCGCTCGTCCGTTTCCGGGATCATCGTCGATAGCTCGGGTGAGCGACAGATCGTGAACTTCCGCGGACTGTTTCCCGAAGCCGCGGACTGGCTTCCGCTCGAAGCGGTTGCTCGTGCATCCTCAGTGCTGGCCGATCCGCGCTGGGTCGAGGGCGCTGCGACGCTGTTCCGCGAAGCTCGCGCGCGCGGCATTCCGACGGTGCTCGACGGCGACGTGGCCGACGCCGAGGTGTTCGAGCGGCTGCTGCCGCTGACGGACCATGCGATCTTCTCCGAGCCCGCGCTCACATCCTTCGCCGGCTCGGCCATGGACGAAGCTCTCGCAGCGCTCTCACGCTTCGGCTGCCGCGTCATCGCCGTCACCCGCGGCGAGGGGGGCGTGAGCTGGTACGAGAACGGCGGGCTGCACCGGCAGCCGGCCTATGCCGTCGATGTCGTCGACACCACGGGCGCAGGCGACGTCTTCCACGGCGCCTATGCGCTTGCGATCGGCGTCGGTCTCGATGTTGACGCCACCATGGCGTTTTCGGCGGCGACAGCCGCCATGAAATGCCGCCACGCCGGCGGTCGCAACGGAATCCCTGATATCAACGAGTGTCTTGCATTCATGAGGACGACGCCATGAGAACGATTGGAAAGAACCGCGGCCTGGCACGGCTTGCCGACGCGGATGGCCATTTTCGCATGGTCGCACTGGACCAGCGGCCGCCACTGTTCGACGCCATCGCCAAAGCAAAGAGCATCACGCGGGAGCAGGTCGAATATTCCGACGTCACGGCGGCGAAGCGTCTGCTTGTCGAGAACCTCGCGCCGCATTGCAGCTCGATGCTGTTCGACCCGAATTTTGCGGTGCCCGCGGCGATCGATCTGTTGCCGCCGCGCTGCGGCCTGATCATGACGCTGGAGGAGCACCGCGTCGAGGAAACCGCGGGCGGCCGCAAGTCGCGCGCAATCACCAATTGGAGCGTGGAGAAGATCCGCGCGATGGGCGGCGACGCCGTCAAGGTGCTGGCCTGGTACCGGCCGGATGCCGATGCCGCGGTCAACGAGCACCAGAAGCGGTTCGTCCGCGAAATCGGCGAGGACTGCGCCCGCCACGACATTCCCTATGTCCTCGAGCTGCTGGTCTATCCGTTCCTCGGCAGCGCCAATCACACCGCCGACTACGTGGAATCGCCGGGCAAGCTGCCAGGTCTCGTCATCGATAGTGTGCGCGAGTTTGCCAAGCCGGAGTACAACGTCGATCTCCTCAAGCTGGAGAGCCCGCTTGCGGCGGGCAGCCTGCCGGCCCGCGACGGCAGCGCGGAGGCGAACGCGGCGCAGAAGGAGTTCGATGCGATCGGCGACATCTGCCGCGAACGGAGCATCCCCTGGGTGCTGCTGTCGGGCGGCGCCGCCCCCGAAAAATTCGAGCGCGTTCTCGATTACTCCTACGCGGCGGGCGCGAGCGGCTTCCTCGCCGGTCGCACCATCTGGCTCGACGCCGTTCTGAAGAATTTCCCGGACCGTGCGGCGGTGTCGGCCAGCCTGCGCAAGGATGGTCTCGGCGTGCTGGAACGGCTCAACAAGCTGACCACGGCCAAGGGCTCGCCGTGGAAGGCACGCTTTCCGGTATTCACCGATATCAAGCAGGAAGGTGACTTCGCGCGCGCCTACTGAGAGAGTGGCTCTGCGTCTTCATCCCGACCGCAGGATCCGTAGACATGACTGACGGCTTCACCATCCGCTCGATCGAGGCGTTCTGCTATCGCTATCCGCTGGCGATACCGGTGGTGACCTCGTTTGGCAAGATGCTCAACCGTCCCGCAGTCTTCGTTCGCGTGGTCGACGAAGACGGCGTCGAGGGCTGGGGTGAAGCCTGGTCGAACTTTCCGGCTCCAGGCGCGGAGCATCGCGCCCGGCTCGTCAACGAGGTGCTGGCGCCGGCTCTTGTCGGGCGCAAATTCGATGATCCCGTCCAAGCGTTCGAGGTGTTGACCAAGGGCACCGAAGTGCTGGCGCTTCAATGCGGTGAACCGGGTCCGTTCGCGCAGGCGATTGCGGGCATCGATCTCGCTTTGTGGGACATCTGCGCGCGCCGCCAGAGGGTGCCGCTGTGGCAACTCCTCGGCGGCCAATCGAACAAGATCAAGGTCTATGCGAGCGGCATCAATCCCGGCGCGGCCGCGCGGACGGCGGAAGCTGCGCTCATGCGCGGCCATCGTGCGCTGAAGCTGAAGGTCGGCTTCGGCACCGAGACCGATCTCGCCAATGTGGCCGCGCTCCGCGGGATCGTCGGCGCCGGCATGCTTGCCAGCGATGCCAATCAGGGCTGGTCAGTTGCGCAGGCGATGGAGATGTTGCCGCGGCTCGCCGAATTCGATCTGCGCTGGCTGGAGGAGCCGATCCGTGCCGATCGCCCGCGCGAGGAATGGCGCAGGCTGCACGCCCTGGCGAAGATGCCGATAGCCGCCGGCGAAAACATTTCAAGCGTCGAAGGCTTCGAGAAAGCCCTGGCCGAGGACGTGCTTGGCGTGGTTCAACCCGACATCGCGAAATGGGGCGGGCTCAGCGCCTGTGCCGGACTGGCTCGCGGGATTCTGAGTGCGGGCAAGACATTCTGTCCGCACTATCTCGGCGGAGGCCTTGGCTTGCTTGCGTCCGCACATCTTCTCGCCGGTGTCGGTGGTGACGGCTGGCTGGAGGTCGACGTCAATGACAACCCGTTGCGCGATCTGCTTTGTGGTCCCATCATCAATGTGAGGGAAGGGACGGTTGAATTGAACCAGGCCCCAGGGCTCGGAATAGTGCCTGATCTTTCATATGTTGGGTGCTATCGCAGTATGTAGGGTTGCTGGAGACCTGTCGCCTTCTGAAGATATTGGCAATTGGACAAAAGCTCGCAGTCACATCGGCTCGATCCCGATCTTCTTTATGATCCTCGCCCATTTCGTAGTCTCGGAGGTCATGAAGTGTGTCAGGCCTTTGGGGTCTGTCACCAGCGGCTCGGCGCCCTGCTCGACGAAGAGGGCGCGCACCTTCGGATCGTTCACGGCTTCAACCATGGCTTGGTAGAGCTTGTCGATGACAGCCTTGTCCGTATTCGCCGGCGCGAGCATGGCCAGCCAGGCGGCACTCTCGTAATCCTTCAGGCCAGCGTCGGCCGCGGTCGGCACCTCAGGCAGCGCCGTCATCCGCTTGTCGCTGGCAACCGCTAGCGGACGCGCATCGCCGCTCCTGATCAGGCCGATGACGTTCGGCAGGAGCTGGAAGCCGAGCGGAACTTGCCCTGCGATGAAGTCCGGCGTGTAGGCGGCGATGTTGCGGTAGGGAACGTGCGTGAGCTCGGTGCCCGTCAGCTGCTCGAAATAGGCCGCCGCCAGATGCTGCGAGGAGCCGACGCCGACCGTCCCGTAATTCAGCTCGCGAGGGTGCGCCTTGGCATAGTCGATCAGCTCGGCCAGCGATTTCGGCGGTAGCTTCGAATTGATCACGATGACATTCGGCAAGGTGGCGAACAGCCCGATGGGGGCGAGGTCCTTCAGCGGATCGTAGGGGAGGTCCTTGTAGAGCGACTTGTTTGCAGCCAGCGGACCGGAGGTGCTCATCAGCAACGTGTAGCCGTCAGGGGCCGCATGTGCTGCGGCGGCGGTGCCGATATTGCCGCCGGCGCCAGGGCGATTGTCGACGACGAAGGCCTGGCCGAGCGACGTTGACATGCGGTTGAGCAAGATGCGCGTGATGACGTCGCTGGCGCTGCCGCCGGCAAAGGGTACGAGCACCTGGACCGGCCGGGCGGGATAATCTTGCGCGTTCGCTGCGCGCATTCCCGCTGCGATGAGGGCGCCACCTGCGAGCGAGAGCAGCGACCTCCGGTCCGGACGGAATCTCTCGCTCTGCTGCTGAGTGCTGCTCGCGATCTTGCTGCGATCGAACCGTGTCATCGCGGACTGAATCTCCCGACTGTGTTTTGTTCTGCCAGACCTGGGGACCGTCCGGGACAGGAGTCATCGGGATGAGCGCCAGGTCGCGATTTCTGCGCCTGGACCCTAGTTATCTCGTGAATGCGATCGTCATGCCTGCTGGTCTCAGAACTTACCAAACCGTCTCATTTTGAGGTGGGCGCGACATCTTGTCTGAGCAGAAACCCGCATTCAGGAGATTGTTTTGCGCCGCGGCTTCCTGCGCGCCGTGCGGGAGGACGGCTCCACATACTCTTTCGCAACGGCGGCGGATTGCGCAAGGTCGTGGCTGATGACGTCGAGCACGGCCTTGGCTGCGACCGACACCGCCCGCCGCGGGTGATGCACCCAGGCGATCGAGCGCACGATCCGCTGCTCGTCGAAGCGATGCGCCCGGATAGCGCCGCTCGCGAGCGATTGCCGGAGTGCGATGGTCGGCAACACGGTGGCGAAATCGGTGGTGGCGATCACGTCGCAGAGGGCGGGCAGGGTGTCGAGCTCGAGCCGGGGCCGCAGGTCGATGCCGATTGCGGCGGCATGCTCGTCCAGGATCAGCCGGAGGCCGTGGCGCTTGGAGGGCAGCACGAGATCGAAATTCGCGATGTGATCGAACCGCAGCTTTGCCGGCGGCCCGATCGGGCTGTCCTTGCGGCAGGCGAACACCATCTCCTCGTCCATGATGTGGTGCGCGGCCAGCGGCGCCTTCCGGCGCGGCACGTTGATCAGCGCGAAATCGAGCTGGCCGGTGTTGACCCAATCGACAAGGGTCTCGGTATAGCCCTCGCAGGCGGACAGCGTGATCTCGGGATAGCGGCTGGCCACGGTCGCCGACGAACTCGCCATGGTGCTCTGCGCCACTGACGTGATAAGGCCGACTGAGACGCGGCCCGAGATGCGGCCGCCAAGTTGCGCCATCTCCTGCCGCGCATGTTCGGCATCGCGCACGATCGGCGCCGTCAGCCGCAGTAGCGCTTCGCCGGCGCTGGTGAGCGTCATGCCCTGAACACTGCGGTCGAACAGCTTTTGGCCGAATTCGGCCTCGAGCTTGGCGATCTGCATGCTCAGTGCCGGCTGCACGATGTTGAGCTGGCGCGCGGCGCGCGTGACGTTCTTCTCCTCCGCCAGGCACAGGAAATATTGCATCTGCCTGAGTTCCACGGGGGAGAGTCCTTCGTTCGCCGATCTTGCTCGTTTGGGCCATCATCTCAGATGATGAATGATATAATCAATGATTATTTGTTCTGATGGATCGCATTGCCTAATCTTGCCACTCAAGGGGCGCGTGTCCCAGGGAGCGAAACCAGACATATGCAGGATGCAACGCCCAAGCGGATGATCATCGGCATTTCCGGCGCCTCCGGCGTTACCTATGGCGTGCGCCTGCTGCAGCTGCTGCGCAATGCCGGCGTCGAGACCCATCTGGTGATGTCGAAGACGGCCGAGCTGACCTTTGCCTATGAGACCGATCTGAAGATCGCGGAGATGAGGGCGCTCGCCAATGTCAACCACGCCATCGACGACATGGCCTCGGCGATTTCGAGCGGCTCGTTCCGGACCGCAGGGATGATCGTGGCGCCGTGCTCGATGCGCTCGATGTCCGAGATCGCCTCGGGCGTGACCACGACCTTGCTCACCCGCGCCGCCGACGTCGTGCTGAAGGAGCGCCGTCGCCTGGTGCTGATGGTGCGCGAGACCCCGCTGCACACCGGCCATCTCAGGACGATGACGGCACTTTCGGAGATGGGCGCGATCATCGCGCCGCCCGTGCCCGCCTTCTACGCCAAGCCCGAGAATCTTGATGACATGGTCGAGCACACCGTGGGCCGCGTGCTCGACCTGTTCGACATCGATATCGGAATCGTGCGCCGCTGGGGCGAGGACGAGGCGCTCAAGCGCCGCTCGCCGTCGCTGCACAAGATCGCGCCCTGAGGACCTGAGGAAAGACCCGTATGCGAATGGAAAATGTTGCGAGCAAGGGTGTGAGCTCGCCCGCCGATCTGCGCACCTGGCTCGCCTACCTCGCCGAACGCGGCAGGCTCGCC
>NZ_JBVVPM010000033.1:7686-77964 GCF_055811255.1 Bradyrhizobium sp. MI1.11 | reverse complement strand
CCGGAGAGACTGACCGGCCTTACGCGATCGCCGAAGCGGCGGACCAGGTCGGCCAAGACCTTGTCGTTGCGGCCGGGGGGGGCCCCCCCCGGCCCCCCCCCCCCGGGGGGGCCACCGATCCCGTCAGGGCTTCGGCGGCGGATTCGACGGCGTGTACTGGGCCATCGGATCTTTCTTGGTGAGATCGCAGCCGGCATCACCGAGCCAATAGGGCTTGATGTCCTCCCAGACCTTGGGGAAGGAGATCGCGTGATTGGCGTCGACCTTCGCCAGATAGATCGTATGCGACATGTGCTGGCTCTCCGGGTCGATGCAAACCTTGCCTTCCGGCGCATCCATGCAGACATCGCCCATCGCGATCACCTTGCGGATGTCCTCGCGCTTGGTCGACTTCGCCCGCTCCACCATCTGCTTGTAGAGATAGACGGCGAGATAGGAGTTCTCGGCCTCCTGGTTCACGTAGGGCTCGCTGGGGAATTTCGCCTTGAACTTGGCGTAGAATTCCTTGCTCTTGGGCGAATCGATTTCCTCGATGTAGTTGGTGGTGACGTACATGTCCTTCAGGCTCGGCGGCTTGAAGCGCTTGTGCTCGTAACCTTGGCCGACGTTGACGGAGGACGCCATCGGCAGATTGACGTTGGCGGAGGCGGCCTGCTCGTAGTAGGAGGCCTGCGCGGTGCCGACCAGCAACGTGACCACGAAGTCCGGCTTGGCCTTCTGGATGTTCTGGACGCTCTGCGAGAACTGCGACACGCCGAGCGGGATGAACTCCTCGCCGGCCATCTTGCCGCCGTTCTCCTTGACGATCTTGCGCACCCATTCGGCCGATATCTGACCGAAATTGTAGTCAGCGGCGAGCGTGTAGACGTTCTTGCCGTACTTCTCCATCATGTAGGGAATAAGCGTCGAGAACTGCTGCTCCGGCACCGCGCCTGTCACGATCATGTGGCCGTCGCAGACGCCGCCTTCGTATTGGTTGTTGTAGAAGGCGAAACCGTTGAATTGGTCGACGATCGGACGATAAGCCTCGCGTGATGCCGAGGAGAAGCCCGCGAACACCACGTCGACCTTGTCGCGCTGGAGCACGCGCCGCATGAACTCCTGGTAGCGTGTGTTGTCGGATTGCGTGTCATAAGGAACGAGCTCCAGCGGCCGCCCCATGATGCCGCCGGATTTGTTGATCTCGTCGGCGGCGAGCTGGATGGCGTGGACCTTGCCGATGGTAGCGGCGGCGAAATCGCCCGACTGATCTTCCAGCACGCCGAGCTTGATCGGGTTTTCCGCCGCGAGCGCCTGATGTGAGCCGAAGACAAGCGTCCCCGTGAGGGCTGCGGCGCGCAGCCCCCGCAATACAGACTTGGTCATATTTGCTTCTCCTAGATGGCCTGCTTGTTGCCGCCTTGCAGCGAGATGCCGGTTGTGCGGCCGGACGTATCGGGCGGCTTCGCCCGCTTGCTCAGAAACTCCTCGCAATAGAGTTCCATGTTCTGCCGCGCGCGCATGCTGTCGCGGCGGAGCTGGGAATAGGCACCCTCCTCGTCGAGGCCGTCTTGCTGCATCAGCAGGATGACGGCCCGGATCACCGCGCGGCGCCCGCGGCGGCGCTCTTCGAGGCCCTGCAAGCGCTCGTACATTTCTGCACGCAGCAGGAACTGGTTGATGCCCATGAACAGTGACGTGTAGACGGCGCCGCCATGCACCGGCTTGCGCAGGAACGAGGTCGCCCCGAGGTTGACGAGCGCCTTGAGCCGGCTCGGCGCCTCGACGCCGACGAGGCCGATCACTGGTACCGGCGGCAGCCGCGAGGCCGGATTGACCTCGATCGCAACCGCACCTTCGAGATCGCCGTCGACGAACAGGATGTCGCGATCAGGCTGGAGACCGGCGATTTCGATCTGCGCGCGGCCCTCGACGATCTCCGGATATTCGGTCGAGACACCGAGCTTGGCCAGTGTAGTTTCGAGCGTGCTCTCCCACCCGCCTCGTCGGGTGACGACAATGGCCCGGCCACCTTTGAAATTCTGCAGCAATCGTGAGCTCATGATTGCACCACCTTCAACAGCGGAGAGCGCATTGCGCTCGCAAAGCGCGGCGACGACTGAACGAGATAGGGGTCGGGCGCGATCGGCTCGCGGGACTCCAACAGCACCTCGAACTGTCCGTTCGCGGACGAGCGGCCGATGCGCGGCGTGAGCCAGGCATGAAAGGTCTGCCGGTCGATGCGGACCTCGCCTTGCGGAGCGCGCAGCCGCTGATCAGCCACGGCGGAACGCACCGTGCGGGCGTCGTCGGTGCCGGCCTGCGCCAATGCCGCCGCGAGCAGTTTGACGGCGATGTAGGACGATTCAGCATCTGCCGAAGAGACCGGTCCGTCCGGGAAGGATTGCGCATAGGCCGCGATAAAGGCCGCATTCTCCGGCGAATTCAGGGACGAGAAGTAGACGCTCGAGGACAAATGTCCGTCGACCGCGTCCGGGCCGATCTCCGGCAATTCCGGTTCCGACAGCGTGCAGCTCGCGACCGGAATTTCCGCGGCCTGGTCGATGCCGTGCGCCCGGCAGGCGGCCCGGAATGCGCGGAAGAAGGCATAGGCACTGGTGCCGATCAAATTGTTGAACACGAAGTCGGGGCGCTGGTCGACGATCGCCGCGATCACCTGGTCGACTTCGGTATCGCCGACCGGGAGATAGCGCTCGGCGAGCACGGTGCCGCCTCGGGCGGTCAGCGCCTCGCGGAAGATGCGGTTGTTCTCCCAGGCCCAGATGTAGTTGGAGCCGACGCAGAAGGCGCGTGAGCCGACCCGGGACGCTAGATAGTCGACCAGCGGAAGCACGTGCTGGTTCGGCGCGGCGCCGGTGTAGATGACGTTGTCGGAGCTTTCGAAGCCCTCATAGTGCGACGGATACCACAACAGGCCGTCGAACTTCTCGAAGCAGGGTATCACCTCCTTGCGGCTCGACGAGGTGTAGCAGCCGACCACGTGCCGGACGCCGGAACCGAGGAGATCGAGGCTGAGCGAACGATAGCGCGCGAGGTCGCCGGACGGGTTGACCACCACCGGCTCAAGCGCGATGTCGTCCCGGCTCGCATTGACTTCCCTTAACGCGAGCAATGCGCCGTTGAGGATCGAACGTGCGACGACGCTGTAGGAGCCCGTCGTCGAGAACATCACGCCGATCCGATATTGTTTTCGCGTCATCACTCGATCCAAAAACAAAAAAAACGCCCACCGGCTGTGAAGCCGAGGGCGCCCTCGCCGCCAACCGAACACGCGACGAACGCGTGGTGTTGGAAATGGTTGAACTTACCGCGTTGACGGGCCATTTTGCCCTACGCTCGCCTAATACGGTCGTTGAGATCGGATACTATGTCAAGCGCGTTGTTGCAGCGAAAATTGCCGCACTTCGTGTCGACGTGTAGCAAAACTGTGCAGGGCTGCTCATGGCCGCCGTATGGGCCGACTGGCGGCGTGCAAACCTAATTGCCGCGCCGCCCAACCATCGCCTGCAGACGAGCATCGGTCTGTGCACGCAAGGCGGTCTATGGCGTCCGGGGCCCTCGAACATTCCCGCGCTTCCTGAGAGGAAATCGACGCAATCGTCGGTCAGTAGGAAGGATAAGGGGCGCTTGGCACCGGCTCGAAACAGGCTAGCGGATCTCGTTTACGTAGTGATGATGCGCAGTCGTGGCGCGGTGCTCACTCAGGAGTGCAAGCGTACCGGCTTGATCGTACGCCTCCTCGCGGATCACCAGAACAGCGTTCGGCGAAGCTAGCGCAAGTAGACGCCGATCCTCCTTGTCGGCGAGCTCTGCCAGAAGCTTCTCGCGTATCGCTGCAATGCGAATGCCGTAGGCGTCGAGCAGGTGGAGGTAGAGCAGCGCAGGCACCTTCTCCGCCTTGTGCGGGAAATCAGGCACGCGGCGCGCAATGAGCCGTATTCGCGAATGCATCACCGGCACGCGTCCAACACGTCGGATGCGATGAAGACAGAGCAGCGGCTCACCAACGGCTTCCGTGAAGAGCACCGCCTCCTCCGCATCTGCCGGCCGCAGCGTCACGGACAAGACTTCGGGCACGGAACGCTGGAGGCCGCCGTCTTCGCCATGAAGGCGGAAATACTGGAAGAAAAAGCGCAGACTGTGTTGCGGCGCGCGGCCGGTCACGACCGTCCCGGTCTTGCGCCGGCGCACCAGCATGCCGTCGGCCGTCAGGTCCGCGAGCGCTCGGCGGATGGTGCCGACCGCAACTCCGTATCGCGCAGCAAGCGCAACTTCACCGGGAAGCACCGTGCCCGGAGACAGTTCGCCCACCAGGATCGCCTCGGCGATCTGCCGCTTGACGTGCTCATACAAAGGAACCGGAAGGCTAGATGAGCCGCTCGCTGCTGCTTTTGCCTGTTTACCGGTCACGCCTGCCTCATTCTTCAGAATTGACAGCAATCGGCTTTGCCTATTTCTTTATAGAATATAGAAATGAGCCGCAGCAAATGGTTTCTGCACCGCCAGACCCAGAACAGGCCAGCCCGACGCTGGCAGACGGTTTCGCCGAGATCGAGCGCACGGTAGGACGTGCGGTCGACGATCTTGCGCGGATGGTGGCGATCGACACGACTTTCCCGCCTGGCGCAGGATACGAAGCGTTTGCCGGATTGATGGAGAGCACGGTTGCAACGCTCGACCTCGACTGCCAACGCGTCGATGTCCCCGAACATTTGTGGCGGGTGGCGGGCGGCCCAGCGCAAGGGCGCAGAACCAATCTCATCGCGCGCCGCCGCTCGGACAAACCGGTGCTCGGGCTGTATTTTCATGTCGACACCGTACCGGTAGCGCCCGGTTGGACCACCAATCCGTTCCAGTTGACGCGCGACGACGATCGCCTGATCGGCCTCGGCGCCGCCGACATGAAAGGCACCATCGCGGCGGTGCTGCTCGCGCTGCGCGCCGCCGACGCGATCGGTCTTCCACTCGGCCACGACCCGATGCTGCTCCTTTGCACCGACGAAGAAGCCGGACTCTATCCCGGCGTGCGTTATCTGGCGGAGCGGGGTCTGCTCGAAGGCCACATTCTGAACTTCAACGGTGCCGCAGCGCCGCGCATCTGGGCCGGCTGCTTTGGTCTCTTCACGCTACTGGTGCGCGTGCGCGGCAGGACGGTTCACGCAAGCGAAGCCAGAACCGCCGGCCTGAATGCCAACGCGATCGAGGCCGCACTACCGATACTCAATGCACTCGCAGCATTGAAACCAGACATCGCCGCGCGGACGTCCGCCCTGCCTGCGCCGCCGCATGCGACGCATCCGCTCGCAGCCCAGCTTGATATTTCCGCGGCCCATGGCGGCCAATGCGGCGGCCAGACTCCATCGCTCTTTGAAGTTCTCGTCTGTCGGCGTTATGCGCCGGAAGAAGACTTTCAGGCCGCGCGAGCCACAATCGAGAACGCCATCTTTGCGGCGGCCCCCGGGGCCGACGTCGACGTGGTTCTCACCGGCCACCTCATGCCGACATCCGATCCGACAGGCCCGCACTGGCCGCGCTGGCAGGAGGCGCTGTCGGCCGGGTTCGGATACGCACCGGACGATTTCGCCAAATGGGGTGCGACGGGCTGTTCTGATTTCGGCTGGGTACAACGGACCGGAATGCAGGAGATCCTGCTGACCGGCCTCGGCCGGCCGGAAAGCCGCGTTCACGCGCCCGGCGAATTTACCACGCGCGCCGACATCGTCGCGCTGGCGAAATCGGTCCTTGCCTATCTGTCCGCCGAATTCCGTTCCGATCTGTGTCCCGAAACACTCGCCGCCCGCTAGCTCAAGGAGCACGCATCTATGCTGTCCCTCACGCGCCGTCTTTTTCTTGCAGGAACCGCGATCAGCCTCGCCGGTCTACCCAGAATCGGCTTCGCCGAAGCCCCGAAGCGCGGCGGCGTGCTCCGGATGTCAGTCGACCAGGCCGCATCGGTCATCCATCCGATGCTGGCGCGCGTGAACCCGGAATATCTCGTCACCGAACTGCTCTACTCCAACCTCACCCGGCTGAAGCCGGACATGACCGTCGAGCCGGATCTCGCGATGTCCTGGGAGCCCAACGCGACGTTGACCGAGTGGACCTTCAAGCTGCGCCCGGGCGTGACGTTTCATGACGGTTCGCCGCTGACCGCCGACGATGTCGTCGCCACCATCAATGCCGTCCTCGATCCGAAGACGGCTTCGCCCGGCCGCACCAATGTCGGTCCGATCAAGGACGTCGCCGCGGTCGATCCGCTGACCGTCAAGTTCACGCTCACAGGCGCCTATGCCGACCTGCCGGTCGCACTCACCTATCTCAACGCACGCATCGTTCCGGCCAAGGTCGTCGCCGGCGACCTCGCGAGCCTCTCGACCACCGCCAACGGCACCGGCCCATTCAAGCTGGCATCCTACGAGCCCGATCGCCGGATCGTCGTCGAACGTAACCCCGCTTATTATGATCCGGCGCGGCCCTACCTCGACCGGATCGAGCTGCTGGTCTATCCGGACCGCACCGCCGAAGCGTCTGCAATGATCTCCGGTGAGATCGATCTGTTGCTCACGACCGCGCCGGGCGAATATGAGCGCCTCGCCAAGGCCAATGGCGTCAAGGCGCTGCGCACCCCATCCGGCCAGTTCCTGAACATCAACCTCGGATGCGACCAGAAGCCGTTCAACGACGTGCGCGTCCGCCAGGCCTTGGCCTTAGTGGTGGATCGCGAGGCAACCGTGGGCTTCGTCGCGGGCGGCTATGGCACGCCAGGCAACGACACGCCGTTGAGCTCCGCCTACCACTTCTACAAGAACATTCCGCTGAAGAAGCCCGACATCGCCAAGGCGAAGAAGCTACTGTCCGACGCGGGCTATCCCAACGGCATCGATTTGACGCTGGTCGCGTCCGACAGGCCGCCAACCCGCACGCAGCTTGGCGTCGCGATCCGCGAGATGGCGGCCGCGGCGGGCTTCCGCATCAACGTGCAGACCATGCCGCATGCCACCTATCTCGACCAGGTCTGGAAGAAAGGTAATTTCTACGTCGGCTTCTACAACATGCAGCCGACCGCCGACGCCGTCTTCAAGCTGCTCTACACATCCGACGCGGCCTGGAACGAGACCCACTGGAACAACGCGGACTTCGACGCCGTCATCAATACAGCCCGCGTCGAGACCGATGAAGCGAAGCGCACCGCGCTCTATGCGAAGGCACAGGACATGATGAACGCCGAGGTCCCCTCGGTGATTTCGGCGTTCTTCGACCTGCTAGCGGCACAACGGTCCTACGTCGAAGGATACGCTCTCCATCCACGCGGCTCGGTGTTCCGCCTCGACATGGTCTCGCTCGGCGCCGGCGCGCCGAAGCGCGCCTGACGCCGGAGACGCTCGGTGTCGCTGGCCTGGTTTGCGCGCCGTTTAATGCTGATGGTCTACACCGTCATCGTGGTCTCGATGCTGGTGTTCGCCATCACGCAGGTTTTGCCGGCGGATGCGGCCCAGTCGCTGCTCGGGGAAAATGCGACGCCCGAAGTGCTGGCCGCGCTCCGGGCGAAGCTCGGGCTCGGCGATCCGGCCTGGCTGCAATATGGGCGCTGGGCCCGCCACGTCTTCTCCGGCGATTTCGGCGTCTCGATGCGCACGAGCCTGCCGGTCGGCCCGGAAATGCTGGCGGCGCTGTCGCGCTCGCTGCTGCTTGCCGTATCAGCCATCCTGGCCACGCTGGCCATTGCCGTGCCGCTCGGCGTGGTCGCGGCGCTGCGGCAAGGCAGGCTCACCGACACGGCCGTCAGCCTCATTGCCTATCTCGGGGTCTCGCTTCCCGAATTCGTCACCGCGACGCTGCTTGCCCTGCTGCTGGCCGATACGTGGCATTGGCTGCCGGCCACCGGCTACGTCTCCCCACTCGAGGATTTCGGCGGCGGCATCCGTCATCTGGCGTTGCCGGTGCTCACTGTCTCGATGATCCTCGTCGCGCATGTCATGCGCATGATGCGCTCCGAGACGCTCGACGTGCTGAAATCGGACTATATCCGCGCCGCGCGCCTGAAGGGCCTGCCGGAACGCACGGTGCTGTTTCGTCACGCCCTGCGCAACGCGCTGTTGCCGGTCGTCACCATCATCGCGCTCGACGTCGGCTATTTGCTCGGCGGCATCATCGTGATCGAGGAGATCTTTGCCATTCCCGGCATCGGGCGCGCGCTGATGGTCGCCATCACCACGCGCGACCTGCCCTCGATCCAGGCGGGTGCGTTGATCATGGCCGCGACCTATGCCGTCACTAACACCGTGGCCGACATGGCCTATGCGTTTCTCGACCCGCGGATCCGCTATGACTGAGCTGTTCATCCGCCTGATGCGAAAACCACAGGGTTTTATCGGAATCGTGCTGCTGGCGCTGATCGCGGCCGTCTGCCTGTTCGGGCCCGCATTGGCGCCCTATGCGCCGGAGAAGATCGATTTTCTCGGCCGGTTTCGCGCACCCGGCTGGCAGAACTGGCTCGGCGCCGATCAATTCGGCCGCGACATCCTGAGCCGCCTGATGGTCGGCGCGCGTTCGACCGTGCCGCTCGCTTTCATCGCCACCTTTGTCGGCAGCGCCGCCGGGGCGACCATCGGCGTTGGCTCGGCCTATCTCGGCGGACGGACCGACGAAGCCATCATGCGCACGATCGACGCCGTGATGGCGATCCCGGGCCTGCTGATGGCCCTGTTGCTGGTCTCAACGCTCGGCAACGGCGCCAGCAATGCCGTCATTGCCATCGCGGTGGCCTTTGCGCCGGGCATGGCGCGGGTGACCCGCTCGGCCGCGCTCAACGTACGCAATCAGGACTATGTCAAGGCCGCCATCGCGCGTGGCGAGGGAGCGCCCTGGATCATCTTCCGCGAGATGTTGCCGAACGTCATGGCGCCGATCGTGATCGAATCCACCATCCGCGTGTCCTTCGCCGTCATGCTGTTCGCAACGCTGAGCTTTCTCGGCGTCGGCGCCCAACCGCCCGCATCCGAATGGGGGCTCATGGTGGCGGACGCACGCCAGTACATGCATCAGGCGCCGTGGGGGTTGATCGCGCCCTCGGCCGCGATCGCACTCACCGCCATTGCCTTCAACCTGGTCGGCGATGGTCTTCGCGACGCCCTCAATCCGAAGGACGAGCGGTGACCTCCGTACTTTCGATCCAGAATTATACGCTCGACTACAACACGTCCGCTGGACCGGTACGTGTGCTGCATGACATTTCGCTGCAGATCGGACCAGGCGAAGTGCTGGGCCTTGTCGGAGAATCCGGCTCCGGAAAGAGCTCGCTCGCCTGGGCGCTGATGCGCCATTTGCCGGGCAATGCCCGCGAAGTTGCCGGCTCGTTGCGCCTCGGCGACATCGACCTGCAACGATTGAGCCCACGCGAGCTCACCAGCATGCGCGGACGCCGGCTCGGCATGGTGTTTCAGGATCCCTCGACCTCACTCAACCCGACGCTCACCATCGGTCGTCAAATCACGGAAGCCTTGATCCAGCACCGCGGCCTCAAACCGCGCGACGCTGACGCGCTCGCCATCGATCTGCTTGGCCACGTCGATCTCAACAATCCTGCCGCGATCATGCGGCGCTACCCTCACGAGATCTCCGGCGGGGAAAAACAGCGCGTGATTATTGCCACTGCCTTCGGCTGCCGGCCCGACGTCATCCTGTTCGACGAGCCGACCACGGCACTCGACGTCATCACAGGCGCGCGCATCCTCGAACTG
Source organism: Bradyrhizobium sp. MI1.11 (assembly GCF_055811255.1). Lineage (NCBI taxonomy): Bacteria > Pseudomonadati > Pseudomonadota > Alphaproteobacteria > Hyphomicrobiales > Nitrobacteraceae > Bradyrhizobium > Bradyrhizobium sp. MI1.11. The sequence continues at coordinate 68,224 of NZ_JBVVPM010000033.1, read as the reverse complement.
TTCGCGCGACTACGCCGGGAGACGGGCGTTGCCGCGCTCTATATTTCCCACGATCTGGCACTCGTGACGCGCGTCGCCGACCGGGTCGCAGTCCTGGAGCGCGGCCGCCTGGTCGAGCAGGCGCCGGCGGCCGACATCTTCCGCGCGCCGCGCCATGCCAACACGCGCGCACTTGTGGACGCCGTGCCTAGACCGGAACGTCGTCTTGTCCATGACAACCCGCGCGACCAAGTCCTTCTCGCGGCCTCCGAGATCGAGGTCCGATATGGCAGCGGCGGGCTGTTCCGCGACGCACCGCCCCCGGCCACAAAAAAGATCGGGCTTGAGGTTCGTGGCGGCGAGATCCTCGGTCTCGTCGGCGAGTCCGGCTCTGGCAAGTCTTCGATGGCGCGGGCCCTAACCGGGCTTGCGCACTTCTCAGGCAAGATCACCTTCGACGAGCACGAGATCCACGGTATACGCGACATGGACGCCGTTTACCGCCGCGACGTGCAGATCATCTTCCAACACCCCGATGCCTCGCTCAATCCGCGTCACAGGATCGATGAGATCCTGTCGCGTCCTCTCAAGCTCTACGGCGGCCATCTTGCGGATATTCCCCACCTGCTCGACCAGGTGCGCCTGCCCCAATCCTACGCCAACCGCTGGCCGCATCAGCTTTCGGGCGGCGAGAAGCAACGCGTCGCCATCGCACGGGCCTTTGCCGCACGGCCGAAGCTCGTGATCTGCGACGAAATCACCGCGCCGCTGGATGTCTCCGTACAAGCACAGATCATCGAATTGCTGCTGGCGTTGCGCGCCGCGACCGGAACCGCTTTTCTCTTCATCACCCACGATCTCAACCTCGTCCGTCAAATCGCCCACCGCATCGCCGTTATGCGCCGGGGCGAGATGGTCGACCTGTTGCCGGTCGAGGATTTCGACGCAGACCACGTTCATCCCTATACCCGCGAACTGATGGCCGCCTCGCCCATACCGGTCGGGTGACGACAAGGATTTCCCCATGGATCACGACACTCTTCTCGCCCGGATCGATGTGCCCGCCGCCGTCGACCTCCTGTCACGCATGGTGCAGCACAAGAGCTACTCCAAATCGGACGGCGAGAAGCAACTCGCAGCTTTCATGGCTGGCCGCATGCGCGAGATCGGCCTCGAGACCGAGCTCGCCGCCTTCGGCAGCGAGGGGCGCGTCAATGCCGTCGGCCGATGGAAGGGTGCGGGCGGCGGCAAGAGCCTGATGTTCAACGGCCATCTCGACACCAACCCGGTGACCGAGGGCTGGACCGTCGATCCCTGGGCAGGCAAGGTCGACGACGCCTTCATCTACGGCATCGGCGTTTCCAACATGAAGGCCGGCGACGCTGCCTACTTCTGCGCGGTCAAGACGCTGATCGACGCCGGCGTCAAACTCAGGGGTGACGTCATCCTCACCTACGTGGTGGGCGAGCTGCAAGGCGGCGTCGGCACCTACTCGCTGGTCGAGCAGGGACTTCGCGCCGACTATTTCATCAACTCCGAGCCGACCGACCTGAAGGCGATGACGATGCACGCCGCGGCCTTCATGTTCATCATCGAGCTGACCGGCGATACCCGTCATCTGTCCAAGCGCGAAGAGGCGGTCGACGCCATCACGGCGGCCTGTGACCTCATCCCGCGCCTCAATGCGATGAAGTTTTCCGGCGCGCTATCGCCTGAGCATGAACGGATCAACCGCGTCCATGTCGGCGTCGTCCACGGCGCACTCGGGCGCGAGCTGCACGAATGGCGTACCCCGCAGGTTGCGGACTTCGTGCGGATCAAGGGCTCGGGCCGCTATGCGCCGGGGCAGACCGAGGCCGGCGCGATGGCCGACATGCGTCGCGAGCTCGATGCGCTTGAAGCACGTTTTCCCGGCCTCAAGGCCGAGGTCATGTCGGAGGACCGCTCTGGCGTGCCGACCATGCCGCCGTTCGAGGTGGCGCGCACGAGCCCGATCGTGGAGGCCGTCAACCGCGCCTATCGCGCGGTGCGCGGAGAGGATCAGCCGACGGGAGCCGTAGCGCCGAGCTGCTTCTACGGCACCGACGCCGGGCATCTGCATTATTTCGGCGGGATGGAAGGCATCGTCTGCGGGCCCGGCGGCCGCTACAACACCATGCCCGACGAGCGGGTCGACATCGTCGACTTCGTCGACATGATCCGCATCTACATGCTCGCCATCCTGGAGATTTGCGCCTAGGCGCACTCGAAGGCCGCGTCGGACTCGACGAAGACTCCTACTGCATGCCGCTCTCCCGCTTCAGGCGCCTGTCGGCGCAACTGCCGGACGCGCGCTTTGTCGACGTCTCCGGGGTGATGGCCGAGCTCCGCGCCAGGAAGAGCGCACGAGAGATCGCCGTGCTTCGGCGCGCCGCTAGGATCGGGTGACCTCGGCATTGAAGCTGCTTTGAAGGCATCCGGCGAAGGCCGATCGGCCCGCGACGCGGCGGCGGCCGTCTATCAGGTGTTCATGCAGGAAGGCGCCGACGCGGCGCGCGCGGGTATCATTACCGCCGGTGTCGGCAACGCCTTTTTGCACGGCGGGCTGACCAGCGAGCGGCTCGCCAAGGGCGACATCTTGCATATGGAGCTGCTGCCCTATATCGCCGGCTACAGCGCCCGCCTGATGCGCTCGGCGGTGATCGGAGAGATCGCCCCCTCCCGATCGCAAATCGCCCGGCGCCTGATCAAAATCCAGGACCGGCAATTCAAAGCGATGAAGCCGGGAGCCAGCGCCGCCAGTGTCGACTCACTGGCGAGAGATGCCATGCTCGCCGATGGCCTGCGGCCGGACTATCCCAAGATCACAGGTTATTCGCTCGGCTGCGATCCGGCCCACACACCGCGCACGAGCGACTTCTCACGCGTCTTCCTGCCTACCGCGGACTGGACGCTGGAGGAAGGCATGGTGTTCCACATGTACGTATCCGCCGACGGCCTCGCGCTGAGCGAAACCGTACTGGTGACGGCGACCGGACATGAATGCCTGACGCGCGCACCGCGGCAGATTTTTCGGGTTTAAGTTGCGGGCCTGCAGCGTCGCAACAGCCGCTAACTCAGCTGTCGGAATGACGAATTGTCACTCGCCTGTAAGTCCTTGACTTAACAATGGTGGGCGCACCAGGGCTCGAACCTGGGACCCGCTGATTAAGAGTCAGTTGCTCCGATCCCAGGACGCCGCGTCGTTGATCAAGTAGGCAGCGGGCGTCCCGCCCGCTTCAGAAAGCTTGGCTCCCGTGGGCTGTCGCTAGATTTTTCTTGACCTTCCGGTGCACACGTCGTGCACACGCGGTCCACCAACTACTTGAAAAACCTGAGCTCTCGGTCCAATCCATCATGGGCGCCACAGAAAAGCGATAGTGTTGCGATTTCAATGATTTACCTTGTGCTTTCAATAGGATGAAGCATGAACGTGTGCACTCCAAACTAGCCGAATTTGCACACGTTTGTACCTGTTTTGACCTCTCAGTGCACACGTAGCGCACACGAATTGGGGAGTGCACACGGCCGTGGCCAGCTTCACGCAATTGTCTTCCGGGAACTGGCGCGTCCAGGTCCGCCGCAAGAACCGCTACGTGTCAGAGACTTTCCGCCGGCGCAAGGACGGCGAGGACTTGGGCGCTCGATATGGAGCGCAACATCGACCGCAGTGGATCACCAAAACCGAAGGCTGCTGTGCAGGCTCGAACGTTCGGCGACATCGTCGACCTTCACGTCGAGGATACCCTTGCAGCCATCCGCGACCTGCTCACTTCAACACTTGATGCAGCAGGACCTGAAGACACGGTCATTCTGAGTTTCGTAGGCCATGGTACCCATGACCATCGCCTAGTCACTCATGACACGCAATTTTCTGACCTACCCGCCACGACTCTCCCAATGGATGAGCTAGCCCGTCGATTCAAGGTCTCACGCGCAAAGGCCGTCATTTGTTTCCTCGATTGTTGCTTTAGTGGTGGCGCCCCGGCGCGCGTTTTCGAAGGTAGCCCAATTCCTCGCGACGCTGGGTCAGCCTTTGTGGAGATTACCGGTAATGGGCGCGTTCTATTCGCTGCGTGCGGTGTGACCGAAGAGGCGCTTGAGGATCCGATTTCTCAACATGGGCTTTTTACCCAAGCAATCATCCCGCTCCTTCAGGAGGGCGATATCGCAAACAGTGTTGTAAAGCTGGTTCATGACACTACCGTACGAGTGCGCGCGGATGCTGCGCGATTTGGATACGTGCAAACCCCAGTTATGTTTGGTCACGTTGAAGGGGAAATAGCGGTTCCGGTATTGCGGCCTGGCACCGAATACAATGCATTATTCCCGGACGCTTCGTCTGTTCAGGTAGGGATACTGTTGAAGAAGTAGCCGTTGAGGAAGCTCACATGCCTCGCGCGAATGATGGCAGCACGGCTCACCTACAACCCAAAACTGCGACTAATCCGCCGCACAAGCCTGCGCGCAGCGTCAGTATTTCGACCATAGGAAGAGCGCCTGATCGAGCTGCGAAAGAATGGTCAGCCCAAATAGCGCGATAGCAAAACCTCTAAACATGGTGGTGGACCGGGTTGCCCCGGCTCCGAGGGATTGGGGGAGCTGGGGCACGACTGCATTGCCCACTTTGGGGCCGTGTGCCGGGAACATTCGGTAATCGGCGAAGCGTTCCAACGCCGCACCGTCGCTAGCGGCCTCTGCCAGAGCCTCGGACGAAGTCAAGGGGAGGCTAAAGTTCGCGTGCCACAACTTCAAAGAGATGAACGGACTGGGGAAACTGGAAAACGCGTATGCCGCGATGGCGCTCGCGAACGGGACGGAGCGGTTTCGACAGTGATCAGTACGCTCCGCTCCGCTTCGAGCACGCGGGCCCGAAGACACTCCAGTTCGGACAATTGAGACGTAAGCTGTTCTAGACGCTCATGCAGCCGCACAATGGCGTCAGCCGCTGGACCGGGATATTCACGCATGTCGTGTAACCCCCAACCAAGCCTTCTAACAAGCTTGGATCATGGCCCGCCGGTGGACCAATCGGGAAAATGATGCAACGGAGACTGAAATCCGCCGACGTTGTTCCAGCATCCACATATGTGAATCGTATGTTGCTGTTGGAAGTTAATTCGGCGGAGTGCATCAGGTGCCGCGCGAAGGCGCAGCCGAACCGTCCGGTGGTGAGCGCCATTCCGCGGCGATGCAGGGCTTTACGTGGTCGACCTGTCCCGGCTCAGCGACCCGGCTCTTCTCGCTAGTGGTCCGAACAAGAGACGCGGCGCTGGCTGGGATTTCGTCCATTCCCGCGTCGCCTTCTCCGCGCCCGAACGAACTCGAAGACGAAGAGCCGCTAGTGTATGAAGAGCTCCTAGGCGAAGTGCGTCTCGAGGAAGACCGTCCTGTGCGAGTTGATCCCCATAAACGACCGGCTTCTTCGCTGGTGGTGAATCGCTCAGCTCGTAAAGGGGAACGACCTTGCCGCAGGATTCGCAATGTCCTGTGGCGTACTCGGCCTCGTCCGACTCTGCTTCATCGGCATCGCCTAGCTGTTCTTCCAAATCTTCGAATGTTTGAAAAGCTGGGTCTGGTTCGTACTCGATAAATCTCGCGCCGCCCCTCTTAGGCGTGTGGTAGCCGTATCCTCTGGCGCGAGGCACCTCTTCGAGCATGTCAGCGTAGGGTTTGTTCCACCAGAACATCATCGGCTCCTCCTTTGAGGAACGTCCGACTTTGAACACCGCAGCTTCGCTCAGGTAGACGCCCTTGTCTTGATTAGCTCCGCTAAGCTTTTCCGCCTCACGCATTGCTTCATCGAATCATCGAAGGTGCCAGCGTCCGTGTATTCCGCGTCTCCCGATAAGGGTGCGAGCGTTAAAATGAAGTAGCCCCGATTGGATGACCCGGCAGACATCAGTTCCTCAATTTCATTTTCTTGAGCGAATTACGTCCTTATGCCAAGATTCTGAGGTGACTGCAAAGACTGCCCGCGCCGGTGGCGGAACGCTTCAAGGCGCTGTATCCAGAACCGGACAGATAAGAAAGACTTTCCGACAGTGGCACAGGAAAAAGTTGCGGAAGCGCTTAAATCAATCTTCCACGGCATTACATAGCTGAAGCAGAATTTCTCAAACAGGCAATTTACGATAGATGGCCTAAACTATGCGCGCTTCCTCGAAATTGGCGTGGCGGGCCAACCCGACGACTACATTCTTTGGACAGGCGCGGACCTTCCCAACGCCTTTGCAGATCCCGCTTCGCAGCAGTTGGACGAACGCAACGACTTCCTCGTTGCCATCGACAGATCGTCCCACCACGGCCGATTGCACGACCTGATCGTGCGCATTCAGAACCGCCTCGACCTCGGCGGGGTAGACGTTGAACCCGGAGCGAATGATGAGTTCTTTGGTGCGGCCGGCGATGTAGAGATGGCCCTCACCGTTCACCCGGGCGAGATCCCCTGTGTTGAACCGGCCCTGGCTGTCGATCGCCGCCGCCGTCAGCTCCGGAGCACGATAGTAGCCTAGCATCACGTTGGGGCCGCGAACGTGCAGCTCGCCCACTTCGCCGATCGCAACCGTCCTGCCTTGCCGTCCACGATCCGGTGCTCGATACCGGGAAGAAAGGGGCCAACCGACTCGTCTGGAACAGGTCTGAGCGGACACCGGAGAGACCCGGTGAACATTCGGTAATGCCATAATTGTTCAGGAGCGGAATACCAAGCTCGTCCTCGATCTGGATGCCCTTGACCGCCTTGTATTCGAGCAAGCGCTGATACGTGGCCGGCAAGCCGAACAGGCTGGTAATCCCTTCCTCGGCGATGGCATGAGCGAGCGCAGCCGGATCGGCCTTGGCGATGACGTGCAAGGTGCTGCCGTGCATCAGCGTCGAAATCAGCAGAATGGAACAGCCGACGATGTGGGACATCGGCAGCACGCCGTAGATGCGGTCGGATGGACGATTTTGGCGAAGCAGTCCGGAAACTCGCCCGGCCACCAGCAGGTTGCAAGTGACCCGATCGTATTCTTCGATTATCGGTACGCCTACCGGCGCCCGGCCTAGATGAATGCACCGCGCGGTCCGGACGTTTCGCCTGAACTTCGATGGTATCCGGTCGTGACCATGCTGCAGATCGCCGTTGACATGGCGGTCGCAACCGGCACGCCCTTCGGTTATGGCCATGTCTACGCGCCAGAACACTATCCCGATGCATGGGTTGCGGTGGCCAATCTCCGAAATTGGCCGGCCGAGGCACTTGGGAGACTTAAGAGTCATCTCGGAAGGGCTGCGAACGTCTCTGCCGGCGCCTGCGGCGACAATCCCTACTTCGACAGGGAAAGATAATGGCCGCTCGCGTTGCGCTCAATGCCTCGGCACCGAGAATTAATCACTCGGCCATCTGCACCGCTTTTCACTTCGACAAGATCAAGTTGACCTCAGCTTTGTCAACGATATCGGCGAGTGCGAGGAATTCTTCGCTGATCGTTCAAGCTGTGGTGCAGGCGGGTTGGGTTTGCTGCTCCATCACACCTTCGATCTGCATCGCCCGCCAGCCATTCTGCAGTGGCGCACACATCCGCTTCTCTTTCGCCTGCCTCCGCCGCCTTTAGAGAGATTTTGTTTGATGTCCCGGTGCACACGACGCCAACTAACAAATGCTCTGAATTCTGAATGATGGTGGACATTAACAACGGATTGCTACCATAGAGTGGGATGAAGGCGACCGGAATCAAAGGCGGTGCGCGTCCGCTTTATGAGCCAATCAGCTCGTGGGCCGCACCGCATAGCAATCCGGTGCCCAGACCACACCTGAGCCGCAGAAGCCGTTCGCATTCGAGCCGGTCCGGACGGCCAGCAGAAGTTGTGGCGACGCATCGGGCAGCATATTTCGAGTTCGATACGCAGCTGAATTCGCCCGCCGGCTCGCGCGCGAACACGGTTGGTGTCCGGCTAGCGGCGCTTCGGCTTTCTCGCCGTCATCTGCCTGGCGCCGCAGCTTACGCTGGGCAGAAGCCCGCTTTTATGGCAGTGTCGATGTAGCCACAGAGCGCAACACAGTACCTCCTCGCCCGATATTGGTCACGCGGAGGCTTCGGGGTTGAACCCAGCGTTTTGGGTTGATGCGCATGGATAGCCGGTTCCAAGTGCTATGGGAGGACGATGACCGCATCTTTTGCCGGCCATTGCGTCCGGCTTCCGATGGCGCCTGCAGAACTGTATTGGCTGTACTTCCCAAGGCGAAACACGCTTCGTCCGGCCTCCTCGATCGTCTTGATCACGAGTTTGCGCTGAAAGACCAATTAGATGAGACTTGGGCAATGCGGCCGCTCGGGCTGGAGTGCGATGGTGACCGTCCAGTGCTGCTGCTCGAGGATCCTGGTGGCCAGCCGCTCGAACAGTTGCTTGGTGCGCCCATGGACATCGGACGCTTTCTGCAGCTCGCGATCGGCATCGCCGCAGCCCTGAACAAGGTGCACCAACGCGGCCTCGTCCACAAGGACGTGAAGCCGGCGCATATTATGGTGAACTGCGAGGACGGACGGGTCCGGTTCACCGGGTTCGGTATCGCCTCGCGCCTCGCCCGCGAGCGACGCGCCCCTGGGCCGCCGGAATTCATCGTGGGCACGCTGCCCTATATGGCTCCCGAACAGACCGGATGGATGAACCGGTCGATCGATTTCCGGAGTGACCTCTATTCACTTGGCGTTACGCTCTATCAGATGCTGACCGGCTCGTTGCCGTTCTCAGCGGCACATTCCATGGAGTGGGTGCATTGCCACATTGCGCGAAAGCCAGTGGCGCCCGGCGAGCGGGTAAGCACTGTACCGGCTGCAATCTCGACCATAGTCCTCAAGCTGCTCGCCAAATCCGCCGAGCAACGCTACCAGAGCGCTTCAGGCCTCGAACATGATCTACGCCGCTGCCTGATTGAATGGGAAACCGGAGGCCGCGTCGAAGAGTTCGCGCTCGCACAATACGACACGCCCGACCGACTGCGGATCCCTGAGAAGCTCTACGGACGGGACCGCGAGATTGAAGCCATGCTGGCCGCCTTTGACCGGATGATCAAGAGCGGCGCGCCGGAATTGATGCTGGTTACCGGCTATTCCGGCGTTGGTAAATCCTCGGTAGTCAATGAGCTCCATCGTCGCCTTGTTCCGTCCCACGGGCTGTTCGCATCAGGCAAGTTCGACCAGTACAAACGCGATATTCCCTATTCAACGGTAGTGGAGGCTTTTCAGAGTCTCGTGCGGTTCCTTCTGAGCAACAACGAAGCCGAGCTGACGCACTGGCGCCAAGCGCTTCGTGGTGCGCTGGGCGCCAATGGACGACTTGTTACCGATCTGATCCCTGAATTGCGGTTGATCATCGGAGAGCAGCCACCCGTCCCTGAGCTCCCTCCGCAGCAAGCACAGAACCGCTTCCGTCTCGTGCTCCGGCGCTTCATAGGGGTATTCGCACAGTCCGAGCATCCATTGGCGTTGTTCCTCGACGATCTCCAGTGGGTCGATGCCGCCACGCTCGATCTGATCGAGGACCTTTTAACCCGCTCCGAACTGCAATACCTGATGCTGATCGGCGCCTTTCGCGACAACGAGGTCACCGTCGCTCATCCATTGTGGTACAGGCTTGAGGCCATAAAGAGTGCTGGCGCTAACGTGCAGCAGATCATTCTAGCGCCGCTTGCCAGCTCACACATTTCGCGTTTGATTTCCGATGCTCTTCGCTGCGATTCGACGCGTGCCGCGCCACTCGCGAAGTTGATTCACGATAAGACGGCTGGCAACCCATTCTTTGTGATTCAATTCCTTCAGGCGCTTGCCGAAGAGGGATTGGTCCGCTTCGATCACGACGCACGGTGCTGGTGCTGGGATCTCGCTCGCATTCACGTCAAGGGCCACACCGACAATGTCGTGGATCTGATGATCGCAAAGCTGACCCGCCTGCCTGCCGAGACGCAGATCACGCTGCAGCGGCTGGCCTGTCTCGGCAACATCGCCGACACGAGGACAATTTCGATCGTCCTCGGTCGCTCCGAGCAGCGGGTACACGCGGATCTGTGGGAGGCCATTCGCCAGGAATTGGTCGAGCACCAGCCAGGAGTGTATCGGTTTGTCCACGATCGAGTGCACGAAGCCGCCTACTCGCTGATTGCGGATGATCAACGCGCGGCGCTGCATTTGCGAATCGGTCGGGAGCTGCTGGCGCAGACCCCCCGGGAGAAGTGGGAGAGGGCTATTTTCGAGATCGTCAACCAGCTCAACCGTGGCGAGCCCTTGATCACCTCGCGAGACGAACGCGAGCAACTCGCAGAGCTTAATCTGACAGCCAGCCTGCGCGCGTGGGGGGCGGCGGCCTACGCGGCATCGCTCAACTATGCCGCTGCCGGTGCCGCGTTGTTACCAGACGACTGCTGGGAGCAACGCCAGCAGCTTGCCTTTGCGTTCGAGTTGCATCGCGCCGAATGCGAGTTCGTGACTGGCTCGGTCCTGGAGGCAGAACAGCGCTTGCAGGAGCTGACGACGCGAACCGCGACCGCCGCCGACCTTGCTGTCGTCGCGCGGCGCCGGGTGGATCTGTACACGGCGCTCAGTGAGCCGGACCGCGCGGTTAGCGCCGGTCTCAGCTATCTGGAACAACTCGGGATTCGATGGGTAGTCCACCCAAGCGATGATGACGTCCGACGCGAATACGAGCACGTCCGATCTCGGCTCGGGAATCGGTCGGTCGAGGAGCTATTGGATCTGCCGTTGATGAGTGATGCACTCGCACTAGCGACCATAGATCTTTTGACGGCGCTCATGCCGCCGGCGTTTTTCACTGATGCGAACCTTCGCTCGCTGGTGGCCCTAAAAGCGGTGGAGATCAGCCTCGAGTGGGGGAACAACGATGCTTCATGCGTTCCTTACGTCATGTTCGGCGCCATTGCCGGCGCGCGCTTCGGCGACTATCAGGCGGGCCTTCGATTCAGCCGTATCGGCACTGAGCTGGTCGAGCGGCGCGGATTTTCGCGCGTGCACGCCAGGACCTACCTGAACTATGGCAACCTTGTCCTTTCATGGACCAAGCACCTCCAGCATGCCCGAGACGCCTTTCAGCGCGCATTTGAGGCCGCGAGCAGCAGTGGCGACGTCACGTTCGCGGCCTTCAGTTGCGCCAGCTTGAATACGAATTTCCTTGCGGCGGGCGATGCGCTTGCAGAAGCGCAGCGCGAAGCCGAGCACGGGTTGCAGTTGAGCAAGAAGGCGAAGTTTGCGTTGGTGGCCGACATCATAATGCCGCAGCTTGGGCTAATCCGTATGCTGCGCGGCCTGACGCGGCGTTTCGGCGCTCTGCACGACGACCCGTCCGACGAGCTTCGGTTCGAACGGAGTTTGGCCGCCGATCCGGCATTCGCGCTGCCCGAGAGCTGGTATTGGATCCGCAAGCTGCAAGCGTGCTTCTTTTCCGGCGACTATTCGCCGGCCGTCGACGCCGCATCGAAGGCGCGGAGACTGCCGTGGTCACCACCGCAGCTACTCGAGACGGTGGAATACGAGTTCTATGCAGCGCTATCGCACGCTGCATGCTGGAATTCGGCACACCCCGAACAACGTCAAGGGCACCTTGAGGCCTTGACTGGGCACCACACGCAGCTCGATTTGTGGGCACAGAATTGCCCGGAGAATTTCGCGGACCGCGCTATTCTAACGGGCGCCGAGATCGCCCGTCTCCAAGGCAGAGAACTGGACGCGGAGCGTCTCTATGAACAAGCCATCCGCTCCGCTCGCGACAACGGCTTCGTCCACCACGAGGCGATCGCTTATGAATTGGCCGCGCGGTTTTACGGCGCGCGTGGTTTCGAAGAATTTGCTGGCATCTATTTGCGGAGAGCGCGCGACTGCTATGTTCGTTGGGGGGCAGACGGTAAAGTGCGGCAACTTGAGGATATGCACCCGCACCTCAGGGAGGCGAGATCAGAGCCAGGCCCGATGAGCACGATTGGAGCGCCGATCGAGCATCTCGACCTCGCCACTGTCATCAAGGTGTCGGAAGCGGTGTCAGGTGAGATGGTGCTGGAGACGCTTATCGAGACGCTCATGCGCACTGCCATCGAACAAGCAGGGGCTGAACGCGGTCTGCTGATCCTGTCGCACGACACCGAGCCGCGCATTGAAGCGGAAGCCACGACAACCGGCGATAAAGTTACTGTTGAACTGCGCAATACAGCGGTGACCGCGGATCTCCTTCCCGTATCCGTTCTCCATTACGTACTGCGAACCAGAGAGTGCGCGGTTCTCGGGGATGCCACGGTCCAGCCTCCCTTTGCCACGGACCCCTACGTTAATCAGCGCAACGCTCGTTCCATTCTCTGCATGCCCCTGATCAACCGTGCGAAAGTTATCGGCGTGCTTTACCTCGAGAATACACTGACGCCCTACGTTGTTGCACCGGCGCGAATTGCGGTGCTGAAGCTGCTCGCCTCACAGGCAGCAATCGCGCTGGAAAATGCGGCTTTGTACCGCGATCTCGGAGAACGGGAAGCGAAAATCCGACGCCTTGTCGATGCCAACATCATCGGAATCATCATCTGGGAGCTTGAAGGTTCGATTCTGGAGGCCAACGATGCGTTTCTCAGCATCGTGGGATACGACCGTGAGGATCTCGTCTCGGGCCGCCTGCGCTGGACTGACCTGACGCCGCCTGAATGGCTCGACCGCCACGAGCGATGGTGGATCCCGGAACTAAAAAAGATGGGTAGCGTGCAGCCGTTCGAGAAAGAGTATTTCCGCAAGGACGGAAGCCGCGTGTCGGTGTTGATCGGCATGGCTGCGTTCGACGAACAACGAGACCAGGGCGTCTCCTTTGTCGTTGACCTGACGGAGCGCAAACGATCGGAAGTGGCTCTGCAGGAGAGCGAGGAGCGTTTCCGGACTCTCGTACAGTTCTCTTTCGACGTGTACTGGGAATCCGATGCGCGGCATCGTTTCATTCGCCAGGAATTCGCCGAAGGCATGGTCGACGCACCCGCGTCGGGCTCTGAACTTGGTAAGACGCGCTGGGAAGTGCCCTACTTGGAGCCCGACGAGGAGGCTTGGCGCAAGCATCGGGAGACGCTCGATGCCCACCTTCCGTTCCGCGATTTCGAGCTCGCGCGCCCTACGCCCGATGGCGGCAAGCGCTACGTGTCCGTCTCCGGGCTGCCGGTGCTCGACAAGTCCGGGCACTTCATCGGTTATCACGGCGTTGGACGGCACATCACCGAACAGAAGCGGGCCGCAGAGGCGCTGCGCGAGATACAGAAGGAGCTTGCGCACGCTAACCGCCTCGCCACCATGGGCGAACTCACGGCCTCGATCGCGCATGAAGTGAGCCAGCCGATTGCCGCGGCATCCATGAATGCCGGTGCGGCCGCGCGATTCCTGGAGAGAAATCCGCCGGATCTTGAGAGGGTCAGGGAATCACTGGACTGGCTTATGAACGATACCGCTCGGGCCAGCGACATCATCCAACGAATTCGCGATCTCGTCAAAAAAGCACCGCCCCGGAAGGATCGCTTGGACATCAATGAGGCGATCAGGGACGTTATTGAGCTTACCCGCGGCGAAGCGATGAAGAACGGCATCTCGGTGCAGACGGAATTTGCAGACAGCTTGCCGCTTGTCGAGGGCGACCGCGTCCAATTGCAACAAGTGGTTCTCAACCTGATTGTCAACGCTGTCCAGGCAATCGGCACGGTCGCGAATGGAGCCAACAAAGTGCTGATCACCACCGCGCAGGCTGCACCGAACGGTGTTCTCGTCGAGGTAAAGGACTCGGGACCGGGGATGAGCTCTGAAACCTTCGAGCACGCCTTCGCGCCCTTCTACACGACGAAGCCCAGCGGTTTGGGGGTGGGACTGTCGATCTGTCGTTCGATTATCGAAGCGCATGCCGGACGCTTGTGGGTGACGCGCAACCAGCCCCACGGCGCAATTTTTCACTTCACCGTACCGGCCCACCCTGCCGACGCTTCTTGATTGTGGCCGGATTGCCGGTTCCAACTTCGAGCACGCACCTCGCGCTTTGCGATCGAGAAGATCAAGTCGATCACAGCCCTGCCGATCCCGGCTGCCGCGGCGGGGATTAAATCACCAAGCTGTCGCAGAACGGTCGAGGGATCACGAGGCGACTGGGCAAAACAGGTTGTCCGTTTTGCCCGCCCTAGTATCCTATTCTACGACGAGCGCGTAGTCGGCCTGTACCGTTGAATCTGCACACCGTATCGCATTGCGCGAAGATGCAGAAATAAAGAAAAAGCATAAGTCGCACTGCTATCCGGGGCACGATCGCAAAAAACGTCGCACGAGATCCGCCTTTTTCTCGTCGACCCCATCCGTCTTGGCGCACCAGGGCTCGAACCTGGGACCCGCCGATTAAGAGGCGTATGATTTGCTTGGAAGATCAATGCCCATTCCGACAACTTCACCGCCAGACCTACATTGGACCTACCGTGGGTTTTCTCTTCGTCGGAATGACGGGTCTCAGTTTAACCAGAGCGCGGCGGAACACGGATCTTGACTCGTCGGGGGCTCAAGTCGGGAAACCGCTATCGCTTTTCCCCAACATGACTCAAATCTGCGATATTTCCTGCGATCGTCCGCCCAAACTTAGAAGCATGTCGAACGGTAAGTTCAATGGTGCAAGCGCAACCGGAGACCGACTATTGCTGATGATGGCCATTTGAACCGCGATTGGCGCGCACGGGGCCTGAGAGGCTAGCTCTCCAAAATTGCGACCGCTCGCGTCCATCCTGCAGAGGCTCGCTCAATTTTCACGGGGAAGCATGACACCTTGAAGCCGGTCGACGGCAGCAATTCGAGATTGTGCAGCTTCTCGAGATGGCAATAGCCGATATGGCGGCCGGCCTTGTGACCTTCCCAGATCAGCCTGGCGTCCCTGGTTTCGGCGTATTTCTTCGCGGTATGAACGAACGGCGCGTCCCAGCTCCAGCCGTCGATACCGGTCAGGCGCACACCGCGCTCGAGCAGGTACATGGTTGCTTCATAGCCCATCCCGCAGCCCGACGTGACGTAGTCCTGCCGGCCATATTTGGCACCGGCGCTGGTGTTGACCACGACGATCTCCAACGGCTTCAGCTCATGGCCGATGCGCTTGAGCTCGGCCTCGACGTCTTTGGCCGTTGCGACATAGCCGTCGGGCAGGTGCCGGAAGTCGAGCTTCACGCCGGGCTGGAAGCACCATTCCAGCGGCACTTCGTCGATGGTCCAGGAACGCTCGCCGCGATTCATGGTCGGGTGAAAATGCCAGGGTGCGTCGAGATGCGTGCCGTTGTGGGTCGAGAGACTGACCTGTTCCACCGCCCAACCCTGCCCGTCGGGCAGATCCTCGGCCTTCAACCCGTCGAAGAACTGCAGCATGCGCGGCAGGCCCTGCTGGTGGTCGATATACTGGATCGTCGGATGATTGCCGGGCGGGTCGGCCGGCACGTCGTTCTGGAGGGGGACGGAAATGTCGATCAGCTTGGTCGTCATGGCGCTTCCTCGTTGATTGTTCTCGTTGGGGCCGTCAGGCGTCCCTTCAGACTTCTTGCCGCTCGACGCGGTTCTTCAAAATACCGATCTTCTCGACCGCGAGCTCGATCGTATCGCCATGCCCGAGAAACCAGCCGAGCTCGAGGCCGCAGCCATTGCCGACCGTGCCGGAGCCGATGAATTCGCCGGGCATCAGCGTCTCGTCCTGCGTGACATGGGCGATGATCTCCTCGAAGGAAAACAACATGCCCTCGCTCACGCCTTTCGAGCGGGTTTCGCCGTTGACGCGCGCTTCCATCTTCAAATGATAGGGATCACCGATCTCGTCCGGTGTCACGATCCAAGGACCCATCACGTTGCCGCCGTCGAAGCTCTTGCCCTTGGCCGGGCCGAGCCGTCCCTCCATCTCGATGCGCTGTGCGTCACGCGCGGAGAAATCGTTGAAGATCGTGTAGCCGAAGATGTGATCCTTCGCGTTCGCGGCGGAGACGTTCGCACCCTTGTTCTTGGTGATGATTCCGAATTCGAGCTCGTAGTCCATGACCTTGCTGTAGCGCGGCCATTTCACGGTGGTGTTGGTGCCGCGGACGCTGAAGCGGTTGGTGATGTAGAAGATCGGCTGCTTGCGATAGACCTCGGGCAGCTCGCCGAGCGGCTCGGCGTCGATGCGGGCCAGTTCGGCCATGTCGCCCCTGGCGCGGGCGGCGAGCTTCCGCTGCCCGCGTGGCGCTTGCAGGATGTGCAGGGGAAACGACATGCCGTCGCGCATCTGCCGCGGCTCCGGCAGCGGCGCGAGGATGTCGACGGCACTGACTGCCGCCGACAGCGTCGCGTCCGGGCCGTGCTTGTCGAGCAGGGCCCTGGCCCGATCGAGCGCGCGGGGCCCGGCGTCGATCAGCGCCAGCATCGAGCCGAAGGCCGGATCGGCCTGGCCGTCCCGCGCGGCGGCGGCGGCGAAGTCGAACAGCTGGCTGTCATTGTCGTGGACGGCTCCGATCTTCTCCTGACCGGCAGATCTGAATGTTGCGAGCTTCATCTTGGGTACCCCTTGCTATCGTTTGAAATATATGATCAGATAAAATATCGATAAACAAGCCTGAAAAATACAAATTGGGGAGAGCGCGGTGAGGCGAACGCAGATCAAGGCGATGTTGGGTCTCGCGCTTGGAGTTGCAGGGTCCGTTGCCTGGACGGCACCCGCGCTGGCGCAGGCCAAGATCCAGATCGGCTGCACTGCGACCTCCGACTGCGCCTCGGCCATGGTGGCTGTCGACGAAGGCATTTTCAAAAAGCACGGGCTGGATGTCGAGATGACGCCGATTGCGATCAACTCCAACATCCCGGCGGCAATCCTGTCGAACTCGATTCAGGTCGGCGGCCCCACCTCCACCGTCTTCCTCCAGGCCGTCGACGGCGGCCTCGACCTTGTCGCGATCGCCGGCGCCTCGGTCATGAACCCGACCTCGAACACCGCGATCGCCGCCTTCGTCCGCAACGGCATCACCATCAAGGAGCCGAAGGATTTCATCGGCAAGAAGGTCGGCGCGCCCGGCCTCAACGCCTTTCTCCACGTGCTGTTCGTGAAATGGCTCGTGGAGAAAGGCGTCCCGCCCAGAAGCGTCAATTTCGTCGAAGTCACCTTCCCGACCATGGCTGACATCATCAAGTCAGGCGGCGTCGATGCGGTGCTCACTGCCGAGCCGTTCGTCACGCGCATGACCAATGCGGGGATCGGCTCGGTCGGCGCGCGGTACGGCGCCGAGCTCGGCCGCACCGACCCGATCATTTTCTATGCCGCGGGGCGCGACTGGGCCGAGAAGAATGTGGCGACGGTGAAGAAGTTCCGCGAAGCCATCGCGGAGGCCGCCGCAATCGTCAATAGCGATCGCGAGAAGGCCTCCGC
Organism: Bradyrhizobium sp. MI1.11; assembly: GCF_055811255.1. NCBI lineage: Bacteria > Pseudomonadati > Pseudomonadota > Alphaproteobacteria > Hyphomicrobiales > Nitrobacteraceae > Bradyrhizobium > Bradyrhizobium sp. MI1.11. Next base: position 50,821 of record NZ_JBVVPM010000033.1, on the reverse strand, counting down.
CTCGATCGCCAAGTTCACCAAGCAGCCACTCGAGCTCGTCAAGGCGACACCGCCGAACCAGTCCGAGCCGAATCTCAAGCCGGAAAACCTCGCCTGGTGGATCGATGTGATGTCGTCGCAGAAGATGCTGCAGTCGAAACTCGACACCGCCAAACTGGTGCTAAACTGAGGACATTGGCAATGCCTGCCCCCGAGCGCACTCTCGAACGTCCTCCGGCTGAGGCCGGCACTTTGAGCGAGCGCGCCGCAAACCTCATCGAGCAGGACATTCTTTCCGGGGATCTCGCACCGGGATCGCGGCTCGGCATCGTCGATCTCGTGCAGCGCTACGAGATCGGCGCCACCCCCCTGCGCGAAGGCCTGTCCCGGCTGATGTCGCGCGGCCTGATCGTCGGCATCGGCCAGCGTGGTTTTCGTGTCGCCGAGGTCAGCCATGACGATCTCGCCGACATCACCTGCATGCGGACGGCGGTCGAAATTGAGGCGGTCAGGCTCGCCATCCTCCGCGGCGACGTCGCCTGGGAGGCCGGCATCGTCAGCGCGCTGCATCAGATGCGCCGGCATATCGAGCGCACCGGCAATGAATTCCGCGAGGGTGCGGCCGATTTCGATCGGCTGCACAAGGGCTTTCACACCGCGCTGCTCGCGGCCTGCGGCTCGCGGCGCATGCTGACCGCCCATTCCGACCTCTACGATCAGGCCTATCGCTACCGCCGCATGATGATGCGCGCCATCGACAGCGGCGAGGAATTCATACGGAGCCACCAGATGCTCGCCGACCGCGTGCTCGCCCGCGATCTTGCCGCCGCGCAAGCGATGCTGGCCGCGCATCTGCACTCGACCATCAATTTCGTGTATCCGGCGACAAGCGGGGAGCAATTATGAGTGTCGTTGCCAGACTCGACGAGGCGCGCGCGGCGCGACGGCAAAAGGCGCTGATCGCGTTCAGCACCGCGACACTGCAGCTCGGCGGCAAGACCATCATCGAGAATCTTGATCTGGAGGTGCGGCCGGGCGAATTCCTCTGCATTGTCGGCGCCTCCGGCTGCGGCAAGACCACAGCGCTGCGGCTCGCCGCGGGCCTCTACAGCCCTACGAGCGGCGTCGTGACCTTCGACGGCGAGCCGATCACCGGGCCGCGCCGCGAGGTCGCGATCGTATTCCAGGATTACGGCAAGGCGCTGCTGCCGTGGCGGACCGCGGCCGGCAACATCTCGTTGGCGCTCGAAGCCTCCGGTGTTCCGGCACGCGAGCGCAGCTCGCGCATCGCGGCGCTGCTGCGCAAGATCGGCTTGTCCGATCACGCTGACAAATATCCGACCGAAATGTCGGGCGGCATGCAGCAGCGCCTGCAGATCGCGCGCTGCCTTGCGCAGGAGCCGACGACGCTGCTGATGGACGAACCGTTCGGCGCGCTGGATGCGATGACGCGCCAGGGGCTGCAGGACGAGGTCCTGTCGCTGACGCAAATGAGCCAAACGACCGTGATCTTCGTAACCCACGATCTCGAGGAGGCGATCTACCTCGGCGACCGCGTCGTCGGCCTCCTGCCGCATCCGGGCCGGATCGGCATCGAGCTCGACGTCGACCTGCCGCGCCCTCGCGACCAGTTGGCCACTCGCGAGCATCCGGAATTCCTGCGGCTGCGCCGGCAATTGTTCGACTTCATCAAGGCGACCGAACATTGAGTCTCGACCGCGCCAGGCCCTTGCTGTTGCCGCTGACGCTGATGCTTGCGTTCGAGCTCTGGGCGCGCCTCACCCACCTGCAGAGCGACAGCCTCGCCCCGCCCAGCGCGATCCTCGCGGCGCTGGCCGCGGCGCTTACCGATCTCTCGATTCCGACCGCGACCCGCGACACACTGTTCGCCGCCTTTTCCGGACTGGCGATCGGCAGTGCCATCGGGCTTTCACTCGGCATTGCCTTCGGAATGTCGCGGCCGCTTGACCGGTTGATGGAGGTAACGGTCGAGGCGATCCGCCCAATTCCCTCGATCGCGCTGCTGCCGATCACGCTGATTGCGCTCGGCTTCGGCTACCGGATGGAGATCGTGATCGTGGCGTTCGCCTGCATCTGGCCGATGCTGATCATGACGCGCAGCGCCGTGCGTGGCATCGAGCCGCGATTGATGGAAGTGTCACGGGCTTTGCGGCTGAGCGCGGCGCAACGGATCGCGAAGATCGTGATCCCGGCCGCGCTGCCGCGGATCTTCATCGCCTTTCGTCTGTCGGCCGGTATCGCCCTGATCGTCGCTGTCACGGTCGAGATCGCCATCAATCCGATCGGCCTGGGCGCCGGCATCATGCTGGCGCAGCAGGCGCTACGCGCCGACCTGATGCTCGCCTATCTGCTCTGGATCGGCGTGATCGGCTACGCGCTGAACCTCCTTTTGATTGCGGCCCAGCGCCGGCTGTTCGGCCGTGCCGCGCTCACCGGAGACAATCCATGAGCCGCGCTGCGATCCTCTGGCGTTTCGCAAGCATCCTCGTCGCGGCCGGTTTCATCGCGGCGTGGCAGCTCGTCGCCGATCTGCGGCTGGTCTCACCGGTGTTCCTGCCCGGTCCGGACCGAGCCTGGGCTGCCCTGGCGCGCGGCTTTTCGAGCGGCGATCTCGCAAGCAAGCTCATCGGCACGCTCGAACACATGGCCTATGGCTGGCTCGCCGCTTCGATCGCCGGCATTGCGCTCGGCGCGCTGATCGGATCGTCAAGGATGATGCGCGCCTATGTGGCGCCGTCCCTGGAATTTTTGCGGCCCCTGCCGGTCTCCGCGATCATCCCGGTCGCGATCGCGATGCTCGGGCTGACGCAAGGCATGGCGCTGTTCGTCATCGCCTTCGGCGCGATCTGGCCGATCATGCTCGCAACCATCCACGGCTTTGCCGTGGTCGAGCCGCGGCTCTACGAGGTCGCCCGCTCGCTGCAGATGTCGCGCGGCGCCGTCATCGGCAAGATCGCCCTGCCCTCGGCATTGCCCGACATCCTTGCGGGCATGCGGCTCAGCCTGACGGTCGCGCTGATCCTTTCGGTGGTCTGCGAGATCCTGGCCGGACTCGACGGCCTTGGCCAGTGGGTCTTGCTCTCGGCACGTGCGTTCCGATCCGCCGACCTGTTCGCCGGCGTCATTCTGCTCGGTGCGACCGGATATTTGACCTCAATTGCGGTGTCGCTCGTCGAGCAGCGAATGCTCGCTTGGCAGAGTACAGCCCGATAGCGTGGCGATCCATCGCCAGACAAGAATGGCCCGCGCGATGCGGGCCATTCCAACAATTGAGCCGCGAGGGCTGCATTGAACTTTCGATGGATTTTCTCTTGGGTGGGAACGACGAGGCTTAGTTTCGCGGGAGCGGAGTCGATAAGTCATTGTTTGTGATCAAAACCAAGCCGCGAGCTGAGATCAGACGCCCCACCGCAGAGCTGCCGTCTGCACCGGGGCATCCCATAATTTCGTCGACTTGCTATCGAGCACAGATACGGTGATCGAGACACCAGCCATGTCGAGGGATGTGACGTAGGAACCGGTCAGGTAGCGCGCCACTGCCACCCCCGCGCTGTCCAGAATCCGCTTTGCGGCATTGACCATCAGATAGAGTTCGATCAGAGGCGTCGCGCCAAACCCGTTGACGAGAAGCAGCACTTCACTCCCCTTGCCGGGCGCAAGATCGTTCAGGATCGCATCGAGCAGCTCGGCGGCAATCGCATCGGCGGACGCCAGCGTCACCCTGCGCCGGCCGGGCTCACCATGAATGCCGACGCCCATTTCCATTTCATTGTCGGCCAATGCGAAGTTTGGCCGCCCTACGGCCGGCACGGTGCATGGCAACAGCGCCACCCCCATCGAGCGCGTGCGCCGGTTGACCTCTTCGCCGAGCGCCGTGAGAGCGGCAAGCGGCATTCCGGTCTCGGCCGCAGCGCCGACCATTTTTTCCACGATCAATGTCCCCGCGACGCCGCGACGACCGGTCGTATAGGTCGATTTCTCCACAGCCACGTCGTCGTTAGTCACCACGCTCGCAACTTCCCGCGCGGCCATCTCGGCTGCCATGGTGAAATTCATCACGTCACCTTCGTAGTTCTTGACGATGAAGAGCACGCCTGCGCCCGTGTCGACGGCCTCCGCGGCCTCGATCATCTGGTCTGGCGTCGGCGAGGTGAAGACTTGACCGGGGCAAGCGGCATCGAGCATGCCGAGGCCGACAAAGCCCGCATGCAGCGGCTCATGTCCCGCGCCGCCACCCGAAATCAGCGCGACCTTGCCTGGCTTCAACGTGCGGCGCCGGACGAATTTGCGCTCGGCACCAAGAAGCAGGATACCCGCATGAGCTGCCGCGAAACCGTCCAGACTTTCTTCGAGTATCGTATCGGTGCTGTTGATCAGCTTTTTCATGAACGTCCTCCCATCTCGTCTAAAGTTCAAATCAATGGCTCAACCCACACTTTCGGCATAGCGCGCGAGTTGCGCGGCGAAATCCACAATCAGCTGTTCGAGCGCACGGTTCTTCTTGTCGTCGCCGAGGTCGGGTACGGTCACCGAGACAATGCGGGTGCGCGCCTCGCGATGGGGTGCGCGCAGCCGGCCGGGATGCGCGCGTCCATAGGCTTTGAGGAACGCCGCACGCTCAGTGCCGGACAGATGGCAGACTTCGAAGATGATCGCGACATGCTTCGCCGGAATAGGAACCAGATAGGCCGGATTGGTGATCTGGGTCACGAAGGAGCGATTCTTGCCCAACGCCGCCGCCAGCTTCAGCCGCGTCCCCGAGGGCCTATTGTCGAGCACCCGTCGCAGGATGGCCTTGTAATCCGCCACATTGCTGTCACCAGGCGCGCGGGTATCCTCGCCTGCTTCATCCGTCATGAACGCACCTTTGCGATTGCGGCCTTGAGCCGCGCGACGGCAATCGGCGACACCGAGAGAATTGTCAACCCGGTGGCAATCAGCGCCGCGGTCAGGCGCGTATCGGCCGCGGCGTCACCACAGAGTGAGACCTCCACGCCACGCTTTCGTCCGGCCTCGACAGTCCGAGAGATCAGCGCCAGCACCGCCGGATTGCCGGTATCGTTGAGGTCCGCGACGGCACCGACGTCGCGCGCCGCCGCCATCGTGTACTGGGTCAGGTCGTTCGAGCCGATGGAATAGAACGCCGCGCCGAAATCCTCGGCGCGGAGCGCCGCCGCCGGGACCTCGACCATGATGCCGAGCGGCGGGCGGGCGCAGGCGATCCCTTCGGCCCTGAGCGCCGTGAACTCTGCATCCAGCAGGGCATTCGCACGGTCGAGCTCCGAAGGAACCGCGATCATCGGCAGCATCACCTTCAGCGCCCCGTGCACAGCCGCGCGGCACAGTGCCCGCAGTTGCACCCGAAACACTTCCGGCCGCGCGAGCGAGAGACGGATGCCGCGCAGACCGAGGAACGGATTGCGCTCGTTATCGATCGTCAAGCCGGCGATTGGCTTGTCGCCGCCCGCATCGAGGGTGCGGATTGTCACCGGCCTTCCCTCGGCCCACTCGAGAATGCGCCGATAGACTGCATATTGCGCATCCTCATCCGGCAGGCCTTGGGCCGCCTCGAACAGAAATTCCGTACGCACGAGGCCGATGCCGTCGCAGATTGCAGGATCGAGGCCGGCGAGGTCCTCGGGCGCGGCGATATTGAGAAGGACCGCGATCCGCCGGCCGTCGGCCGTGCGTGCGGACTCAAGGCAGGCGGCATCGGCGGCGGCTTGGGCGGCATTCGCAACCGCCATGCGCTGTTCGAACAGGCGGCGCGTTTCCGGCTCGGGATCAAAGATCACGGTGCCGGCATCGCCGTCGACGAGCGCCAGCGCAGGTGGCTGTCCGTTCCACGACAGTGGGCCGAGCCCAACGACCATGGGCGCCCCGCGCGCCCGCGCCAACATGGCAACATGCGAGGAAGGTGAGCCCGCAGCCAGCGCGATGGCGCCGCCGTGCGACCAGTCGGCAGCAAGAAAAGCGGAAGGGGTGATGTCGTCAGCCGCCACGATCGAGCCGCTGGTAATCCTGGCGACCGTGTCCACGCCGCTCAGATGCGCAAGCACGCGGTCGCGGATGTCGACGATATCGGCCGCACGGGCACGGAAATATTCATCTTCAGCAGCGCGATAGCCAGCTATCTCCACGTCGAGTGCCAAGCGCCAGGCGTGGTCGGCAGTGATCCCGTCCGAGATGACCCCATATGCCGGCTCCGCCAGCGCATCATCCTCAAGCATGGCGACCTGGAATTCCAGAATGTCGGCTACATCGCCCCGGATCGTCTTGATCTGGTTGGCGATCTCCGCCCTCGCGCCCTCAATCGCCGCCCGCAGTGCCGCCGCCTCTTGCGCGGGATCGTCGCTCGCTGTCCGCCTGGCCACAGCCGCAGTCAGCATGGTGACCGGTCCGATCGCGAGACCCGGCGAGGCAGCACGGCCGGTGAGATGGATCTCTGCCACTGCGATCAGGCCTCACCGAAACCGTCATGCACAAGCGCCAGTACAGCAGCAAGTGCTGCCTTGCCATCGGAACCGGTAACGCGGAAATGCAGTGTTGCGCCCTGCGGCGCCTTCACACGCATGACCTTTACCGGGCTCTTGGCGTCCGTCCAGGGCCCGTCCGCCGAGAGGGCGAGCTCTATCTTCGCGGTAAAACCCTTTGCGCACTGCGTGAGCTTGACCGACGGTCGCGCATGAAGTCCGACTTTGTTGACGAGAACCGCCGAGGCTGTCAGCGGCACCGCCGTTTCGCCCGGCCGGCTGGCGTGAGCATCATGCATAGAATTCCTCCGCGCTACGCTTGACAGCGGCAAGCGGCGAGCCACCCGAAGACTCGGTTGCCGCAATCACAGCTCCCTCGACCACCGGAGCATTGCAGACGACGACGCGCGCGCGTCGATCTTCAGGCAGCATTTCCACCGCCATCTCGGAATTTGTCTCCGCCCCGCCGAGATCAACCAGCACCGCCACGCCTGCGGGCGACCACGCCGCTTCAATCGCGTCGAGGATCCCGGCAACATTGGTGCCGAGCCCTCCATCGATGTCGCCGCCTGTCCAGGCGAGCGGCACGGCGCTGCCTACCATCTGGCGCACCATATCCGCCGCGCCTTCCGCGATCTTGCGCGAATGTGAAACGATAACGATCCCGACATTGCAGGAATTTGAACTGTTCATGAACTTGCCTCGAATTCCAGTACCTTGACTGCCGCGCCAATCAAAAGGGACGCCGAACGCGAACCGGGATCCATATGACCGATGGAACGTTCGCCGAGAAAGGACGCACGGCCGCGGATCGCAAGCATGGGCGTGGTGCGATCGGCCGCTCGCGCCGCTTCCGCTGCAATCGCCTCGGCATCGCCACCGCCCGCCAACACGACCTGCACCGGCACCAGGACATCCAGCAACGTTTTCTGCCCCGCCTCAGAACGCCCGCGCGCCTTGACGGCGTCGATCGCCTTCTCGGTCGCTGCGACGAGATCAGCGCGGCTCGGCTGCTCCGGAAGTGCCTTGCCCAGCTCCATGAAGAAAGTTCCGACCAGCGGCCCCGAAGCACCGCCGACCTTCATGACTAAAGTCGTTCCGATCGCCTTCAGCATGTCCGGGAGCGCCTTGTCGGCAAGGCCCGGCAACGCCGCCAGCACTGCCTCGAAACCACGCTTCATATTCAGTCCGTGATCCCCATCGCCAATCGCCTGGTCGAGGCTCGTCAATTCGTCGGCGTGCTCGATCATCGACCCCGCCAGCGCTCGCACCAGTCTTTCCCTGGCTACCCGATCAAGGCTCATGCCGCTACCCTCCAGCCCATCGCATCGAAGAACAGAGGTTTGTTCAGACAGAGCGACACCACATCACCGGCGCCGAAGCCCGCCTCGGGATCCGCCAGCGTCACCACCGGCCGGCCGGCGAGGTCGAGATGGAGATGGCTCTGATCGCCGAGATGTTCAACCCGTTTGACGGTCGCCGACACATCGCCACCGCCGCGCGCAATCGTCAGGTGCTCGGTCCGCGCACCGATCGTCTCGGCGCCATCAGGCGCGCCGCCGAACAGGGCCGCCGGCAGCAGATTGATCGTCGGCTGGCCCAACCTTGCCGCGACATGCGCGTTGATCGGGTTCTCGTAGATTTCGCGCGGCGAGCCGACCTGCATCAGCCGCCCGCCTTCGATTACACCGATGCGCGACGCCATGGTCATCGCCTCGGTCTGATCATGGGTGACATAGAGGATCGTGGCGCCGAGATCGACCTGGATCCGCTTGAGCTCGAGCCGCAGTTCGCCGCGCAGCTTCGCGTCCAGCGAGGAGAGCGGCTCGTCCATCAGGTAGATCGAGGGCGAACGGACCAGAGCCCGCCCGATCGCGACGCGCTGCATCTGCCCGCCCGACAGCTGCGTCGCCTTGTTGTCCAGCTTGGTCTCGATATGAAGAAGACGTGCGACCTCCTGCACCTTCGCGCGAATATCGGCTTCCGGCACGCGCCGGGTCGGCGCGCGCAACGCGAAGGCCATGTTCTCGAACACCGTCAGGTGCGGATACAGCGAATATTGCTGGAAGACAAAGGCGACGTCACGGTCCGCCGGTGCATCGCAGGTCACGTCGCGCCCGTCGATGCGGATCGAACCGCTGTCCGGCTGCTCCAATCCCGCGATCAAGCGCAAAGCCGTGCTCTTGCCGGCACCAGTCGGCCCAAGCAACGCGACGAACTCGCCATCGCCAATTGTCAGCGACAGATCGTTCACAGCTTGCGTCTTGCCGAAGGCCTTGGAAATGGCGTTGATCTCGACCTCAGCCATGCGCGCCTCCCTCATGCAACGCGGTACGAATGGCCCGGCCCGACACCTTGTCGAAGACTGACAGCGTATCGGGCCGGAAATCGAGCCCGACAGTCTCGCCCGTCCGGAAGGATCTGCTGCTGGGTGAGCGGGCCTTCAGTGCGCCGTAGTGCGTCGTCACGGTCACGATCTGCGTCGTGCCGAGATATTCCGTGCCATAGACCACCCCGCGGACCATGCCGCGATCGGTGAAGCGCACATGCTCGGGCCGCACCCCCAGCACGAACTCGCTTTCCGCCATCGCCTCGCGCAAGGGAGGAATTGCAACGTCGCGCTCACCGAGCCGGATCGCCTCCGCGCCCGTCTGCAGGTGACCACGGAACGGCAGAAGGTTCATCGGCGGCGAGCCGATGAAATCCGCGACGAAGAGCGAAGCAGGCCGGTCGTAGATGTCGCGCGGGCTCGCAACCTGCTCGACGACGCCATTGTTCATTACCGCGATCCTGTCGGCCATCGCCATGGCCTCGAGCTGGTCATGCGTGACATAGACGGTGGTTGCTCCCAGGCGGTCATGCAGGGCGCGTAGTTCATGAATCATGGCCTCGCGCATCTCGGTATCGAGCGCGCCGAGCGGTTCGTCCATCAGAAAACACTTCGGCTTGCGCACGATCGCTCGCCCCAGCGCGACGCGCTGACGGTCGCCGCCGGAAAGGCCCGACACCGATCGGTCGAGCAGATGGGAGATCCGCAGGATGCGCGCGGCCTCTACGACCCGCCGATCGCGCTCGGCCGCACTGATCCCTTCGCATTTCAGGGGAAAGCCGATGTTGCGCCGGACATCCATGTGCGGATAGAGCGCGAAGAGTTGGAACACGAAGGCGATGTCGCGCGCCGATGCGCGGTTCATCGTCACGTCCTCGCCATCGAGCCGGATGGTGCCGGATGTCGGCAGCTCCAGGCCCGCAATCATGCGGAGCGTCGTGGTCTTGCCGCAGCCGGACGGCCCAAGCAGGCAGAGGAACTGGCCGTCCTCGACCGTGAAGCTGGCGGACTTGACCGCATGGAACGTCCCGAAGGACTTGTCGAGTGCCTCGACCCTGATCTGTGCCATCGCGCCCTACTCCCGAACCTTCGACACGATGGTGAGCATCACCGTGCCGAACAGGGTCGTCGCAAACGACCAGGAATACAGCGTCAGGGAGAATGGCTGCATCAGCATCACGACGCCGGCGGCGATGATCGCGGTCGCGGCGGCTTCGAGCGGACCACGGCGCAGAACGCGATCGGCAACACCGCGACGCGCGACGGATCGGGTGGCATCGATACTCATTTGCGGACGGCTCCAAAGGTGATGCCCCGCAGCAGATGCTTGCGCAGCAGCACCGTGAACACCACGATCGGCACCAGGAACAGCGTCGTGCCCGCCGCCACCGCGGGCCAGTCCTGTCCGCCCTCGCCGATAATGATCGGAATGAAGGGCGGCGCGGTCTGCGCATTGCCCGAGGTGAGAAGCACCGCGAAGGCGTATTCGTTCCAGGCGAAGATCAGGCAGAAGATCGCCGTCGCCGCAATTCCCGTCGTGGCCTGCGGCAGCACCACCTTCACGAAGGCCTGAAAGCGGGTGTATCCGTCGATCATGGCCGCCTCCTCGTACTCGCGCGGGATTTCGTCGATGAAGCCCTTGAGCAGCCAGACCGCAAGCGAGACGTTGACCGAGGTGTACAGCAGGATCATGCCGAGCCTGGTGTCGGACAATCCGATGCTGCGGTACATCAGATAGATCGGGATCGCGACCGCGATCGGCGGCATCATCCTGGTCGATAGGATGAAGAACATCAGGTCGTCCTTCAGGGGCACGCGGAACCGCGAAAAGCCGTAGGCCGACAAGGTGCCGAGCGCGACGGCGAGCACGGTCGAGCCGAACGCGATGATCAGCGAATTGACGAAGCGCGGCACATAGTTCGAGGGACCGGCGACCACCATGTTACGGCTGCGCGCGAGGCTGTCGCAAAGCCCCTGCGGCGCCCCCAGCGAACGGATGAACTCCGGGGTCTGGCGCGAGCGGGTCGTGAAGACGTTACAGAAGCCTTCGAGCGATGGCTTGAACATCATCTTGGGCGGATAGGAGATTGCATCGTCCGGCGACTTGAACGCGGTGAGGATGATCCACACCAGCGGGATCATGGTGATGATGGCATAGAGCACGACGAGCGAGCCGGCAAAACGCCGCGTCGTGGTCGACGGCTCGACGACGGAATGGGCTGTGGTGGCTGAGATCATCGGCTTTTCACCCTGTTCAGCGCCTTCACATAGATGTTGGCGAGGCCGAAGACCGTCACGAACAGGATGATCGCGAAGGCCGAGGAATAGCCGGTGCGCCAGCTCTCGAACGCCGCACGCTTGAGCGTGATCGACGCAACTTCCGTGGTCGACCCCGGCCCACCGCCGGTCAGCAGGTTGACCATGTCGAACATCTTGAAGTTCTCGATACCGCGGAAGAGCACCGCCAGCATGATGAACGGCAGCGCCATTGGCAGCGTGATCGACCAGAACTGCCGCCATTTCGACGCGCGGTCGACCTCCGCCGCTTCATAGATGTAACCAGGGATCGAGCGCAGGCCCGCGAGACAAATCAGCATCACATAGGGCGTCCACATCCAGGCATCGACGATGACGATGGCCCAGGGGCTCAGCGTGACGTCGCCCAGCATCTGGAACGACGAGGCTGCGCGTCCGGTGAAGAAGGCGACGACGTAGTTGAACAATCCGATCTGCGGCTGATAGAGGAACGTCCAGAAATTGCCGACGACGGCAGGTGACAGCATCATCGGCAGCAGGATGATCGTGGTCCACATCCCGTGGCCGCGGAACTTCTTATCGATGAGGTAGGCAAGGCCAAATCCGAGCACAGTCTCGATCACCACCGTCCAGATCACGAAATGCGCCGTCACCTGCATCGCCGCCCAGATATCCGGATCGGTCAGTATCGACTGGTACCAGTCGGTGCCCAGCCATATCGTCGGCGCGTTCGCCCGATTGGCGCGGTAGTTGGTGAACGAGAGATAGATCGTCCACACCAGCGGGAAGATGTTGATCGCCAGCAGCAGCACGATCGTCGGCGTGATAAAGAGCCAGGCGAGCGCCTGGTCCGACAAACCCCGGATACGACGCGCCACGGCTGGCCGGGCCGGGACGGCCCGATAGGTGATCTGGGACGAAGCACTCAAATCGTTCATGGCTTTGGTCGATCCTGGCGCCGGGACCATCAGCTATGCGACAGCTGCCGAGATTGCCGAAGAGTGCCTGGAGCGCGCTCGCGTGCGCCCCAGGCGGTTGCCTTAGAACTTCTTGCCTTCTTCCTTGAAGATGGCCTTCCAGTCCTTCACCAGACCGTCGAGCGCTTCCTGCGCGGTGCCCTTGTCCGCCACCACGTAGTCATGCACGCGCTTCTGTTCGGCCTGCAGGAGTTGCGCATAGGAGGGCTCGGCCCAGAAGTCGACGACCATTCCCATCGACTTCAGAAACTCCCCGGCGAACGGCGCGCTGTTCGGGAAGCTCGGATCGTTCAACACGGATTTGGCGCAGGAATAACCGCCCAGCGCCCACCACTTCTTCTGCACATCCCCGCCGGAGAACCATCTGATGTATTGCAGCGCTTCGCCCTGGTTCTTCGAATAGGAAACAACCGAGATACCCTGTCCGCCGAGCTGCGTCGCCTGTGTCGCGGGGCCCGCGGGATTGCTGAAGAAGCCGATCTTGTCGCCGCCAACGTTCGGATCCTTGTAGAGGCCTGGGAAGAAGGCGAAGAAGTTCATCTGCAGCGCGACCTGGCCTGACTTGAACGCATCAAGTCCTTCGGACATGTAGGAGTTGGAGGCGCCGGGTGGCGTACAGCACTTGTAGAGCTCCTTGTAGGCCTCAAGCCCCTTGACGGCGCCGGGCGCGTTGACGAAGCCGTCCATCGCATAGGGCTTCTTGGGATCCTGATATTGGAAGCCGTAATCGTAGAGATAGTTCGACACGCCCATGGTGATGCCTTCCGAGCCGCGCTCGGTATAGATCGAAGCGCCATAGACCTTCTTGCCGTCGATCTCACGGCCCTGGAAGAATTTCGAGATGTCTCGCAGTTCGTCGAGCGTCTTCGGCGCAGCGAGATCGCGGCCGTACTTGGCCCTGAAGTCGTTCTGGATCTCTGGCCGCGCAAACCAGTCCTTGCGATAGGTCCAGCCAACCGCGTCACCCATGGCGGGCAGCGCCCAATAGTTTGGCGTATTCTTCGGCCACTCCGAATAGCCGACCACGGTGGCCGGCATGTAGTCGTCCATGCTGATTCCTTCCTTCTTGAAGAAATCATTGAGCTTGACGTACTGGCCGTTCTCCGCGGCGCCGCCGATCCACTGAGAATCTCCGATGATGAGATCGCACAACGAGCCGTGCGAGTTAAGCTCGTTCAGGAAGCGATCGGCATAGTTGGTCCACGGCACGAACTCGAACTTCATACCGATGCCGGTCTTAGCGGTGAAGTCCTTCGACAGTTCGACGAGCGCGTTGGCAGGGTCCCAGGCGGCCCAGCACAGCGTGATGGTCTTCGCCTGCGCGTGCGCAGGGGTAGTCCCCACTCCGGCACTGAGCGCGGATGCGAGAACTCCGAAACTAGTAAGAAGCGCCTTTACTGTCTGTTTCATAACGCTTTCCCTCCCAGTGGGGCCGGCCATCGACATGGCGCGACTCTCCAACCCGCTCGAATGCTTCGAGCAGAGCGATACAGTCCTTCACGGGCTGAACGACTAACGGACGTTTCCTCGTGCCTGCCTGGATTCTTAGGGATTCAGCCAAGCTCGATTTGTTTAGTGAACCACGATATACTAAACATTGCAAGCAGACTGTTCGGGCATGGAGTTCAAACACTCATATCGGCGGCCCCACGAGCCCGCGCTCTCTTGTCGGTCAGCGGCAATGACATTTTTGGGACGAGCAGAGAAGATTTCCGCCGCGATAGCGCGACGCCCGTTCAAGACCTTGGACTCTCCCTCCAAGCCATCATGGGCAAGTATGAGCTAGCTCCGGCAACAGATGTCCAATTGAGTGCAATCGGGGACAGTGTACTCTCACAGACGACAAAACAAGGACCGCTCTTTCCTCCTTGCTTCTCGACCCATGATCCTGCCGCAGCTCAAAACCGTGGAGACGCAGCCACCGATACTGGCATTCAGTTCGGCTTGCGATCTAACCGACGGTGCTCCCCTTTCGAGGGCGATCGGCGCCGTCGTCGGTGCGTTCATGCTGCCCTGGATGAAGCCGACCTTCGGACCCGACAGCGCTGAAGCGCTTGTCAACATTCTTCCGATTACGTTGCCAACTTGAGCTCTACGTTGCGTCGACGCCATTGGCCTCGTGCAACGCGCAAAGATTCGTAAGCGACTTAGGTGGTCAGCACCGGCCAAACGATGATCCATCCTTAGAGCCACGAACCGGGCAGCCGCACCAGTTTCGCCTCAGAAACGGCGTGAACGAACCGCAACGAACGCGATCGAGCTCGAACGAAACTGCAGCGAAATCAGCGAACCCGATCGATAGTCTGCCGCTCATAACGGTCTGGTTGCAGGTTCGAGGCCTGCCGGGCCCGCCAGCCTTCGCTCGCTTCGCGAGCTGCGGCTCGGCAAAGCCGGTGCCGCAAAAGGCATGGGATTATAGTGACAGTGCACTCAATGGCTCCGGTCCCTTTTGCGAGTTCGAATGCTCACAGCTAAGTGCACCGTCACGCAATTCCTACAGTTTCGTGTCGTTCCATCAAACCTAGCTCGCCATTCGCTGCCTCAGGTTCTGGTAGAATGCCGTCTCGAAATTCATGAAGCCGATGAACGATGCCGGGTCCCCGAAGGGAAGAATCTGGGTGGCCCAGAACCCACCGACCCCGTTCTGCCGATCAATCCAATAGAACAGATTGGCAAGGCCGGCCCAGCCTAAAGCACCGGCGGGACGCCCGGTAGGGGCTTGCTCATCATTGATCATGAAGCTCAGCGCCCAGGATTTTGACTGGCCGGGGAAGAACTCCGCGTCGTTGCACAGCGACGGGATGACGCCGGTAATCGGCGTCACCTTCTTGTCGCCCAGATGGTTCTTTTCAGCCATGCGCACGGTCTCCGCCTTCAGCACGCGGCCGTGCTCGCCCGCACCGTCGTTTAACCACATCCGGATAAAGCACATGTAGTCGCCGACCGTGCCGTAAAGGCCATGGCCGCCCATATGCACTTCGGGCTTGGCCGGCAGCTCGAAATCCATCGGGGTGAGCGAGCCATCGGCACCTCTCGCAGGGATCCCGGCCAGCCGTCCGCGCATCGCATCGGTCAGCTCGAACGTCATGTCCTTGATGCCGAGTGGTTCAAAGATGCGCGTCTTGAAGACGTCACCAAGCCTTCGGCCGGTGATGGCCTCGACGATCTGGCCGCACCAATCGAGATTGGTGCCATAATCCCACCGCTCGCCCGGATCGAACAGCAGCGGGGTCATCAGGCAGGCCTTGGTCGCCGTGATCACGCTCGGCTGATCCTTTTCCTGCGCCAGCCGATTGTAGGTGTGATTGATGAAATCATAGCTCAGGCCGGCGGTGTGCGTCATCAGCATGCGCGTGGTGATGTCGCGCTTCGGAGCGCGCAGGATCGGCTCGCCCTTGCCATCGAATCCTTCGATCACCTGGAGCTTGCCGATATCGGGCGCGTATCGCTTGGCCGGCTCATCGAGATCGAGCTTGCCTTCCTCGACAAGCTGCAGGACGGCCGTGGCGGTGATCGCCTTGGTCGTGGAGAAGATCGCGAAGATGCTGTCGGTCGTCATATCGGCCGCCTGGTCGAGACGACGCCTGCCGGCTGCACCTACGTAGACGTTACGATGGCGGTTCGTCACCATCGCGACGACGCCGGTTACGCGTGGCGTCGATGTAACGACACCGTCGAGAACGGTATCTGCCACCGCATCAAAGTTCATGGTCATGATTGTTCTCCAGCCTGAATTGGATTGATTGGGTCGACACGTCCCTTGGCAGCCCTCAATGCATGTCGAAACCCGGATAGCCGCTCGCCGCGACTTCATCGCATTTCTGGCGATAGGCGCCGACGCCGCCGCAATAGGACAGCACCCGGCGCGGCTTGCCTTCGACGTTCGAGCCCAGGTACCAGGAATTAGTCTTCGCGATCAGCGTCGCGTTGGCGATCTCATCGTGATGCGCCACCCATCCGTCTTCCGCATCCTTCGTCGGCTCGACGACCTTCAGATTCTTGCCGCGCATATGCCTGATGCAATCATCGATCCATTCGACCTGCTGTTGCAGGCACGTGGTCATGTTGCAGAGCGCCGCTGAAGGGGCGAGCGGCACGGCCGTCGTGAAGAGATTCGGATAGCCGTGAACCTGAAGGCCCATTGTGGTGCGGATGTCCCGGCTCCAATCCTCCTTCAGCGAGCGGCCGCCGCGACCTCTGACATCGATGCGCGTCAAGGCTCCGGTTCCGGCGTCGAATCCGGTGGCCAGAATGATGATGTCGAGCTCGTGGATGGCGCCGTCGGCGGTCTGGATACCCGTGGGTGTCACCCGTTCGATTGGATTTTCCTTGACGCTGACGATCTCGACATTCGGGCGATGGAAGGCCTCGAGAAATTTCTGCTCGAGCGGCACCCGGTGTGTCCCGAAGCCATAATCGGCTGGGATCAACGCGTCACACAGCTTTGGATCTTTGAGCCGTTCGCGCATCTTCTCGCGCACGAATTCGGATATCTCGGCGTTGACCTCCGCGTCGAAGAACAGCTCGCCGAACGAGGATATCCACAGCTTCAGCGAGCCGTCATTCCAACAATCCTCGATCACCTCACGGCGCCGCCCTGGCGACAGTTCGGCCCAGGCGTGCTCGAAGTCATACTCGAATCCGGTGAAGGTGTGCGGGAGGCGCTCCGTGAACGACTTGAATTTCGACTTGTAGGCATCGACATCCGCCGCGCCGTATTTGGGATTCTTCATCGGGATAATGTATTGCGGCGTGCGAATGAAGACCTTGAGGTGACCGACCTCGCTGGCGATCGTCTGGATGACCTGGATTCCGGTCGCGCCGTTACCAATGACGCCGACGCGCTTGCCGGCCAGATCGACCGGCTGCTTCGGCCAGCGCGCGGTGTGGAACAACTGCCCCTTGAAGGTCTCCTGCCCCGGAAAGGACACGTGCGGGGCCGAAAGCATGCCGCAGCAGGTGATCAGGAACTGGGTATCGATCACGTCGCCCTTGTCGGTCGTGACCAGCCAGCGCTGGGCGGCTTCGTTGAAATGAGCGCTCTTGACCGTCGTACCGAACTGGATGTCCTTGCGCAGATCGAGGCGATCGGCGATGTAGTTCAGCCAGCGTTCGATTTCGGGTTGGCCAGGGAATTTCTCGCTCCAGCTCCATCCCTTGTAGAGCTCTTCGGAGAACAGGTACTGGTAAATATAGGCTTCGGAGTCGAAGCGCGCGCCAGGATAGCGATTCCAGTACCAGGTGCCGCCGACGCCGGATCCAGCATCGATCACCCTGACATTCAATCCCTGTTCACGCAGGCGATAGAGCTGATAGAGTCCGGCGACGCCGGCTCCAACCACCACGGCGTCGAATTTCGCCGTCACATGCGCGCCGTTGCTTCCGTTGAACTCGGTCACGGGTTCTGCCATTTTCCCCTCCTAGGGTGTAAGAGCGCGTGGCCTCCCCATCCGTGCTGTGACCGAATGATGGTGCATCGCGTCATTGTTGATCCCGACGGCGATCGGATGGGCTTGTTCTGCTTGCGATGCTCGTGCCGTTCTTTCCACTCGGCAAGGGACTGCGGCACGCTACGAGATTGCCTGCGCCTGGGGCTTGAACAAAACCGACAATCCTTTGAACGAGGCCACTGGTGCCGCGGTCTCAAGGAGCTGATCCGGACGCAGTTCGCTTGGCAAAAGCCAAAAGCGGCTTATGCTGCTGCGCAGCTGTTCGGCTCAAGAGAAGAAGAAGCGGTCAACCGCGCCTTAGAGGGAGGGAGTTCGCGCGATGGGCCGGTTGATTACGGTCGACGAGCTGCCACGGTACGCGCCTGGCAAGTTGATGTTGGACAGTTCGGCGGTAGGAAAGGCCGACTTTCGGCTGCGGGTGTTCCGCTATGCGCCATCCGACATCTGGGTCCCCCCGTCCGAGAACTATCTGATCGTCATCTATCGCGAAGGCTCGACTGCGATGAACCGCCGCGTCACCGGCGCGTGGAAGCAAGATCACGTCGGCCGAGGTGTTACGACGCTGCTCACGCGCGCGGAAGCTTCGAATTGGCGATGGAGCCATGATCTCGAAGTCAGCCATTTCTACATTTCACCGACCTTGATGGCAAAGACTGCGGGCGAGGCCTTCGATCGCGACGCGGAGGCGGTCGAACTGCACGACCTCCTCAAGATCGAAGATCCGGTCCTGACCTGGATCGGCGACCAGATGGTGCAAGAGGTTTCCGCCGGAGGACCGGGTGGCCGCCTCTGCTACGATGCGCTGGCTCTTCAGGCCAGCGTGCACATCCTGCGAAGATATGCCTCCGTGCGGTTCAAGATGCCCTGCTCGCAGGGACGCTTCAGACCTGCCCATGCGCGGCTGATCGAAGACTATATCGAACAGAGCATCTCCAGGAACATCACGCTGGAGCAATTGGCCAACATCTGCAACTGCACGCCCGTGCAGTTCGCGCGCAAATTCCATGTGCATTACGGAATGCGTCCCCACGCCTATGTGCTGAGCCGCAAGGTGGAACACGCCTGCCAGCATCTCCGCAAGGACCGCTTGCCGCTGAAGGAGATCGCCCTGCTCAGCGGGTTTTCGGATCAAAGCCACCTCAACCGAGTCTTTCGCCGACACATGAACCTCACGCCTGCGGAATATCGCAAGCAATCGGCATGAGGCAGACCTGAGCGAGAGGGAAATCGCAGCGAAGCAAATACCTGGGCGGCTTTCGCCGATTTCTAACGCCCTATTTCGCACAAAAGCGACCTCATCAAATCAAAATCAACGCGCTCGCTCGTGACGAAAACCCGGAAAAACTCGCGGCCTCCTCGATATTCAGCCGCATAACGGTCTGGTTGCACGTTAGCGCCCGCTGACGGAGCAGCGGAATCTACGGTTGCTGACGATCTGCTACATCACTGGGCATTCATACCGAAGCGCGCAGACCATCGTGAAGCACTACCGCGCCCGCAATGCGGCTCGCGCCGATTCTGGTATCGACAGGCTTGAACTGTAGGTGCGGAAGGAAGTCATGACGAGCTGAACGCAGACCGGCGGGTCTCGTGCTACAGTGGTGGATGGGCTCGGTCCTAATTATCCGACTCCTCGCACGGCGTGCGACCATTAAAAGCGTTGCACGAGACCGGTTTGTTCTGCCTAGGAATTTAAACAAGCCCTTGCGGACCAATATCTTAGGGTGATGGGCGCACCAGGGCTCGAACCTTGGACCCGCTGATTAAGAGACAGCCACAGGGGTAGAACAACCAATAACTTACCGGTCGCACCCTGGGCTTAACCAGCTGAAATTGGGCATTCGTCGCACGATCATGGTGCCTCATTGCACTGTCTACGGTCCGCGTGGTCGGAACGTGCATTCGCGGGGCGAACCTTGGCATCTGTTGGTGCCCTATCTCCTGAAGCTATCCTCAGAACGGCTCACAGCGCGGCTTGGCGTCTTTTCCATTTCGATTGATCGAATCCTCGGGTACCCTATTCTATCCGCGTCGGCAGAACTGCTGAAGTTGATAGATGGCTCCGCGGAGAATGGAGATGGGCCGGCTCGATAAGCAGATGGATCCCTTCCACCCTGCCGCTCATCTGACTACGGAGGATCGCGTCCCCGAGGATCTAGAGCTTGAGCAAGTCGACACGGCGTCGTTAGTTGATCCGGCCCGAGAGGAAGCCGCCTCGTCGCCCGCGCATTTTGGGTCAGGCCGGCCGGCGGCAAGCGTAACGGGCAATACAGACTGGATGGACCGAGCACGCCGCATCTGGCGGAGCCATCTCCAGCGCGAACAACTCCCCCGGACGGCCGGAGGGTCGATGGGAAACTTTGAGCGGTGGTTGATCGCATTGCTGAGCGTCGGCTTTGTCGTGAGCTGCGTTTGCGCGATCATTGTCTTCATGCAGGTCAACTCGCGCAAATTGGAGATCGCAACACTGCAACGTGACATCATCGCGCTCAAGCTACGCGTAGCCAGGCTCGATCAGATCGCAAGCACCAATGAGATACGTGAAAAAGCAAGCAGTGAAACATCCAAGCCGCCGTCGGAGACCCGTCCTGACCAGGCTCCGCTCATCCTATCACGTGAAGAGATTCAGCTTGTCCGAGACTATATCAAGCCTGCACCAGTTGCAGGCTCCGCGACTGAGACGATCAAGGTCGGCGATCCCGTCGCAGGAGAAGGCGTGCCCTTTCCTCTTCAGATCACGGAGAAGGTGCGGAAACTGCTCGGCGCCCGATTTACCGTTCGCAATGGCATCATTGTCATCATCCGCAGCGGCAGCGGTCACGCTGATGCTGTGATTGGGCCAAATTGACGAGAACTGGCCGTGATCGCAGTATCCGGTCGACTACTTATGGCTGGTTGTTTGGTGGTCTTTCAATGAACCGCCGGCTGCCATTGAGAAGCTCGAGGTTATTGGCGATGACCGGATTACCCGGGTCGATCGAATAGGCTTTCTCGAATTTCCGTCGCGCCCCACTCAGATTGCCGCGCAGCATGTACGAGTATCCCTGGTCATTCAGAATCTGAACGGTTTCGCCTCCCAGCCGGATCGCTTGGGCATAGGCCTGATCGGCCAGGTCAAAGCGACGCAACCGATCATAGCTCGCGGCGAGCCCAATCCAGGCCGTTATATCCTTCGGCGATTTCTCGACGGCGTCCTTGAAATAGCGCTGGGAGATCCCGTAACTGCCGCGGTTGAAATGCTCAAGCCCCAGCCGGACCGGTTCGTCCGACGGGTAATATTTGACGTCGGTCGGCTCCTGCACGGGGTCTCCGCCCGGCGGCTCCACAGGGGCCACGATTGCGGCCTCTCTTAGTGTCTGCTCGCACCCAGCAAGGGCTGTTCCCAAGCAACAATAGATCAGCATTAAGATGATGCGCTGCATAACCCTCGTCGCCGCCCGGCTCATCGGACTCATTGAAATATCATTGTTGAATTATCCAAAGCCAAGGCCCCTGGCTCCTTACCTGCTCGGTGCTCCGCCGACCGGCACCGATACTCCACCGTTGGTTCCAGGCGGCAATCCTTCTATGTTGACATTCTGGGTGACGGGGGGCCGCTGGCCCATCGCCTCCGTCGGCTGTCCGATATCGGGAAGCTGATCCACAGGCCGTGTCGTGTTGCCATAACGCGTCACGGCGGCACCAACGCGCCGAGCGTCGTACGCGATCCTGCGGTCGCCGGCGTATCGCGGCCATGGATGGATCGTATGGGTGACGGCGTTGACCTGTTTGGCATCGCCAGCGCTCAACGTGATGGTATCGGAACGCTGGAAATAGCGGTCCATCTCGTCATGACCGGCCAGACCGTAACATCCCCCGAGCAGCAAGGGCGCGAACAGAACCAGATACCTTAAGGTCATCTCTCGCTCCTAGTTGAGGGTCTTTACGACCGGCTGGTTGGCAGCGGCGGCCGGTGGCGGAACGGGGGTCCTGAGCTCAGGAGCGATGATATGGCCGTAAGGGCCCTTCACGTCGCCACCGGAGTTGACGTAATCATTGTAACGCTTGCGGACTTCCATCTGGCCATTGAGGAAGAAGTCGACATCGTTGGCCGGCAGGCGCGAGTCGAGCGGCGACGCCAGTTGCTGGCCTGGTGCCGCCGGCGCGACCAGGCGCGGCGTCACGATGATGACCAGATCCGTTTCCTGCTGCTGATACGATTTGCTGCTGAACAAGGTTCCGATCACCGGCACCGAGCCGATCCAGGGCAATTGGGAAACGTCCTGTCGATTGCGAGTCTGGAGCAGGCCGGCGATCGCAAAGCTCTGGCCATCGCGCAGCTCGACCGTGGTCCGCGCGTCGCGGCGGGTCAACGCCGGAATGACCGTCCCCGCAATCGCCACCGCATTGGAGAAATCGAGCTCGCTGACCGAAGGTTCGACCCGAAGGTTGATTACGCCGCGCGAGAGAACGGTGGGCACGAAAGCCAGCTCAACGCCGAACTTCTTGAATTCGATCGTCACGGTTGGCACGAGACCAGCGGTACCGGCCGTGGACGCTACAGGCACTGGAAATTCACCGCCGGCCAGGAAGCGAGCGGCATCCCCGGAAAGCGTGGTCAAGTTCGGCTCCGCCAACCGGCGGGCCAATCCCTTGGTTTCAAGTGCCGAGATCAACAAGTCCACCGAGCCGCCACTGCTGGTTCGGATGATGCTGGTCAACAAGCTTCCGAACGGGGCCGGAGCCACACCGCCCGCAGTGCCAACAAGCGTACCCAATGTTCCCAGTACCGGGAGGCTTCCCGTCGGGGGAGAACCGACAGATCCATTGACCCCTCCGACCGGCGTTCGGCCCGCCGCGGTGTTCGAACTGCCAAGCCCGGTATTACCGACGTTGGTGCCATTGGCATTCGCCGCATAAAGGTTGACGCCGAGATCACGCCCGGCGTCCCGGTTGACCTCGAGAAAGCGCACTTCCAGCATCACCTGCTGCGGCGCCGCGACGCTCATCGCGTTGACGACAGTTCCGCCTTTCGCGACAGTACTGGTGGCAATTGCCATGGCCCGCTCGGCCGCAACCGCGTCGACGGCGGTTCCGCTCAGCACCACCTGCCCCTCGGAGGCCGAGACGCGAACACCCTGCATGCCGGTGCCGGTCCGGATGTTCTGCTGCAGATTGCTGGTATCGATCACGACCTCGACGTCGAGGATCCCGATCTGCTTCATCGAGCTGTCGAACAAAATGACGTTGGTGGTGCCGGTCTGCTTGCCCTGGACATAGATCATGTGGTCGCTCAGCGACTTCACGTCGATGATGTCAGGCGAGCCCGCGACAATGGTCGCAAAAGCCGCATCGACCTTGAAGGTGCGTGACTTGTTGACGACCACCTTGACCCGCTGGACGTCGTTCATTTCGCTGACGAAGACGCCGCCGCCGGAGGAGCCCCTCCGATCTGCAGCCGCGGCGCGATCAGCGGTCCCAAACAAGGCCGCGGCTGCGCCAAGACCCATCGCACCGAATGCGAAAAGCCTCCCTACCGTCCTACCTGAAACGCGACCGCCGTCCATTCGAGTCCCCCCACCGCGATCCACGGCTGTCCCCGCAAATCTACGTGCTCGATATCCCCTGAAAGTTCCCCTCAGCGCACCACGTCGGAGAGCTTACAACCCATCCCATTACAAATCGTTATTTCGTATTTCCGACATCACATCCCTCATTCGGCCTCCTTGCAAGAAGAGACGCTTACCGCACTGCGGCAAGGCCGGAGAAAACTAGCCAATGTTGCCAGCGAGCATCACTTTCTCTGCTGCTTGGAACTATCGTGCCGCCGAACCGCGGGCGAGTTCCCGCTGCTGCCGCTCCGCATGGCAAGCCCCTATCGATTTTTGGAAGATTCGTTCGGGACGACTGGAACTCGCTCTCTCACGCTTACCGAAATCCAGTCGCATTCCGGGATAGTTGCCTACTACCACTAAAACGGAATTGTGGTGGACGCGCTCGGCGCGTTCAATGTGGTGCCCCATATCGGCATCAGCATCTTGAAGCTCGGTTCAGATGCCGTGACAGTGAGTGCAGCGGCTCCCGCAGTCGTGTTCAGCGTAGGCGAGAGACCGCCGGCAAACAGCATTGGGGCAACGGCTTTCTTGGCCGCGGCGGCTGGCAGGGGGTCACCGGCACAGGTTGGTGAAGTATTGCTCATCGCGCTATTGACGAAGCAGTCGTTGATCATCCATGTCCGGGCACCAGCATTCGCGAGCGCCCGCAATGACTGCATGGTGATTGCGTAACGCCCCAGATCGAAAATGGTGAACATCAATATGAAAAGCGGCAGAGCGACGAGACAAAATTCCATCGCCCCGATGCCGCGCTGATCGAGCTTTCTCATCACTGCACCAACTGGACATACTGGCTTTTAGGCAGCTTCGTTTGCGATGGGCACCCCGTGGTGTCAAAGGTGGCATTACCGTTGAACGCGATCGAGGCTGCGATCAACTGGCCACAACTGCCGCCTGTGCCGCCTACGGCAATCGTCGGATTGCCCTGAAACGTCACTGCTGCGTTCGGCGCGTAGATGTTTCCCGTGAGGGTGATGTTACTGGTTCCACCGAAGGTCACAGCCGTCGCTGAGGCATCGTACATCGACATGTACTGGAATAATGCAGCGCTAGACTGAAGGGCCGCGGGAAGCGACGAGCTGCTCGGGGCAGTTGCCGGCCCCTTGAGGGTGAGCGTGCCGCCCCCCCTCGTGTCAATGCTCGCCCCTGGCAGCAGGATGAAGGTCACGCCTGTGCATGGGCTGTTACAGGTAATCGCGGAGCCGCCTTTGAGGGTCAGAGTACCCGAAATGAAGTACACCGAGACTCCTGCAGCCAAGTTATAAGCGGTATTGCCCTTCGTCGAGGTATTGTTATTCGTGCATGCGGTGCTAGCCGAGCCGGCCACGTAAGCGACGAGATCCGATCCTGGACATGCTGGAAGACCACATTTGGCGGGGAGCGTAGGGTTCGCGCCGCACAACGTGGTGAGGGCACCATCGAGACCAGAGAAGGGATTGTTGGTCGGGGCCGGCAAATACTTCAACGCCTTGTCACAGAACGATGCGGCCCCTGTGCAGCCGCCGACGGACGACAGCGAGCCGAGATTCATGGTCATCCCGCCGCCCGTGAAGTTGATTGCATTCGCTGCTTTGGAGTTCGAGGCCATGCCGCAGTTCGGCGCATTGATGTTCGGGCTGCCCTGGAAACCGATGGAGCCTGTCAATGACAGGACGCAGGGCGGGTACACCACGCTTTTTACTGTGGCCACGGCTGTCGCGGGAATATTGACAGTGGACAGACCAAGCACTCTCGCCAGGTATGCCGGCTGTTGCTGGCTGACAGTGGCCTGAACGTAGGTTCCGGCCGTACCCTTCCATGACGTGAGCGAAGCGACCTGGACGGTTTGAGAGATTCCCGCCGGATTGCTACCGACACACTGAGAGCCGGGATAGGAGGTGGCGCCCGTGTTACAGAACGCGTTCTGTGCCGCGGCCTGCTTGGCGCGATAGTCCACTGTTTGTGTAACCGCGCAGGGTGGGTTCTGTAAGCACAATTGCTGCGCGGCCCCCGAATAGGCTGCCGCATCGGCGGCATTCTGCGCGTGTTGCCTGGTGACGTACCACGATCCCGCCTCGCCCCCGACTGCGACCACGCCTATCAGCGGCACCAGGGCGATAACGGTTGCGAAGGCGGCGGCACCACGACGAGAATGAAGCAAGCCACGCATGGAACACTCCTACTGAAACCGTTCAGCGTAAGCCAGTGTGAACGAACAAGGATTGGCGTTACCACTCCGACAGATCACCGATCTCAGCACGATTGGCGCCACGGTGACGGTCGTGGTGTAGGTATAGTGCTTGGGCGAACCAGAGTTGCCTGCGGAGCAGGCAGCCATGCTATCGCTGCAAACGACCTGCAGATTGTTGATGGGATAACCCGACACCGAAGTGGGGAGCGCCGACTTCCAGCCTGCCCAAGCGGTAACGTCGGGTGGCGGGCTGTACTGGATCTTTTGCCCGAAGGCGCGCAATGCCTCCCACGCGGCTACAAACCGAAAACCGGCGGCGGCAACGTCGGCAAGCGGCATCAGCAGGCTCGACACCAGGATAATGTAAACGAACATCATCTCAAGCGCTGCGGCGCCGCGTTGATCCGCGATGAAGGACTTTTTACGACACGCGCCTCTGCCTCGACGGACACTTACCACGTCCGGATGCCGACTCCGCGCACGAGCAATTTGAACGATGTCCACGACAATTCGGCCACGCATAGCTACTCACCAAACATAAGGGACCAATCTCCAACGCGATGCTTCGTAACTGGAATACTCCGGGCAAGTGCGCCGAAGCAGATCTTCTTCGTAGAGAATTCGGCATACTTGAACGCCGATATGCAGGACCAGCACGAGCACCGTTATCGGTGTCAGATATTGCAGCACCACGCCCACAATCACGATCTCTTCCGCGAAATAGAGCGGATGCTTGATCCATCGATACGGGCCGGTTTGCACCACTGAACGCGCCTGTGGCACCAGACTGAACGACCGCCCCAAATGTCGGATGGTGACAAGCATCATGATCATGCCGACAAGCACGCAAGCGGTGGACAGCAGGTTTGGCAACGCCTGGTCGGTTTTGCCGAACAACGAGATCGTCCACGGTAAATAGGAGCCGACGAACGCGGCTACCCTGGGCAACACCCCATCCGCATGCGCCTTTGCCGGCGACCTGGTCATGATCAAGACCGCCAGGAGCATGTAGAAGATGGCAAGGCAAAAACTTGACAGAAGCGATGGCCAGGGATCGATAAATGATCCAATTCTGATGGCGACGCAAAGTGCCAGCAAGATGAACCACATGCTGCCGAGCAGCTGCATCACCCACTCGTAAGACGGATTCTTCGACAGAGTAACGGTGCTCATGGCTACTTCACGCCGATGCTGGAGAATGTACGGACGAGGTGCAGAAACGGACTTCCACCCAGAATGACGAACATGGCTGGAAGCAGGAACAACACCATCGGAATAGTCAGCTTGGCGCCCAACTTGTGCGCCCTTTCCTCGAGGTCGGTAATACGTTCGCGCCGGAGGTCCATAGCAATACTGCGCAGAGCCTGACTCAGTGGCGTTCCGTATTGCAGGCTTTGGCTGACCATGGTGCCGAACCGGCGAAGTCCGTCTGACGTAGATGCCAATTTCTCGAATGCCTCGCTGCGATTTGGCAATATCCGGAGATCATCAAGAAGGCCGTACAAAACCCGGCCCATGGGGGGATTGGTCTGTTTCATTTCTTCCGCTACTCGTTCCAGCGCGCTTTCCAGACCCATTCCCGCTTCGCTGCACACCACCAACAAGTCGATCATATCCGGCGTGCCCAGCCGAATGCCGGCATTAAACCGGCGTCTTAGAACCAACAGGATCAACCGCGGTCCCATGATTCCGATCACCACGCCAATGAGACTGAAGACCAGCACGTCGGTGAGTGGCTTCCCAAGAATCTGCGCAACAAACAAGGCAATGACCGGGAACAAGAACATGCTGATGGTTTTGACACCGATCCAGATCGACAAGGCTCGATGAGGATTCAAACCTGACGATTGAACGATGGTTCGGAGCTGGTCCAGATTTTCCGCAGAATAGAAGCGTCGATACCGCATGCCGAGCGACGAAAGCCAACCGGTCATGTCCTGGAGAGGCGCTGACCGGCCAGGAACACCCAGCACCGCATTTGATACCCGCTGGTTCAACGCACGAATGTGTAGTTCGTGGATCATCAGCACGACGGTCGCAGTCGCAAGTGCTATGGCCAGGGCCACCAAACTGAGACCAAAAGTCATAGTTCTGTTTCCCTTCTGACCATCCAACGTATCACAAGGGACCCGACAACCACCGAGGCTGCCGCGTAGGCCAGCAGCCTGTTTCCCGTCGGATCATAGATCAGCAGGTCGACTGTTACCGGATTGATCGCGTACAGCAGCCCACCGACGATTATGGGCGACAATGAAAGCGCTCGTGAGGAAAAGATCACCTCTCCGGCCAGAGCCTTCGCGCGAGCAGCGAGCGCAACCCGCTGCCTCACAGTATCTCCCAGCGTTTGTAAGGTTTCGGTCAAACTGCCACCTGCCTTCAGCTGGACTGCAAGTGTGACCGCAAAGATCCCGTACTCCGCTACTTGCGTTCGCCGATAGACAGCTTCAACAGCCTCCTCTGGAGGTCTCCCCATACTCACTTCGCTGCATACGATAGCAAACTGCCCAGCTGTCGGTTGCGGCATCTCGCGAGCGATGGTGCGAAATGCTTCCGTCACGGGCAGTCCAGATCGAACAGTACTCGTCACCAGCTGGATCGTGTCGGGCAGTTGTCGAAAAAGCTGACTGGCGAGACGATCTCGCTGCCATCCAAATAGACCTCGCACCAGCATGATCGCTACAATTGTAGCCGCCGGATACGCGTAGAGGTCAGAAAATTTGAGCACGCTATTGGCATAAAGGATTGCAGCCCCTGCGACCACACCGGCAAATAGCACATACGCGGGGTGCCAAGCGTAAGCGA
Organism: Bradyrhizobium sp. MI1.11; assembly: GCF_055811255.1. Taxonomy (NCBI): domain Bacteria; kingdom Pseudomonadati; phylum Pseudomonadota; class Alphaproteobacteria; order Hyphomicrobiales; family Nitrobacteraceae; genus Bradyrhizobium; species Bradyrhizobium sp. MI1.11. The sequence continues at coordinate 22,770 of NZ_JBVVPM010000033.1, read as the reverse complement.
TCCCGGCGTCGTAACTGACGATGCGGAAGACAAGCTCCCAGCGGGACCCGGTCTCTAACCGACGAATGGAGGGCAGGTCCGCCAAGTCTGAAACTGGCAGAGCTATCGTTAGCTGACGATCGAAGCGTCGCTGTCGTGCGTCGAGCCACAACGTCACGGCTGCTGCGCCTATCAGCAGCACCAGGTCAATCGTGGTCAAAAACTCCGGCATTATAGCTGCCTCATAGCCTCAGCCCAGGATCGATCAAGCCCATAATAGGTAAGACGGCTCTTGAATTTTGGGACTGCGTTGGTGGACCTGTAGGTGCCCGATATCCGTCCGTGAATATCCTCGTGTTCGTACTCGAATGCCGCGATGTCGTTGGTGGTGATCACCTCGCCTTCCAGCCCGATCACCTCGCTGATCTGGATAACGCGACGCTGTCCATCCCGCATGCGTTCTACTTGCACGACAATATCCAGCGCAGCCACGATCTGAGATCTGATCGCCCGCAGCGGCAGATTTGGCTGCCCCATCTGCACCATGTTTTCGATGCGGGTCAGTGCGTCGCGGGCGCTGTTGGCATGCACCGTGGAGATCGAACCATCATGGCCGGTGTTCATCGCTTGCAGCATGTCAAACGCTTCGGCGCCGCGCACCTCGCCGACGACGATTCGGTCGGGACGCATGCGCAGGGCGTTCCACACCAGATCGCGTTGTGTCACCTGCCCTGTGCCTTCGAGGCTAGGAGGCCGGGTCTCCAGGCTGATCACGTGCGGCTGTTGAAGCTGCAACTCCGCCGCATCCTCAATGGTGACGATGCGTTCGCTGTGATCAATGAATTGGCTCATGGCGTTCAACAGCGTCGTCTTGCCGGAACCGGTACCGCCAGAGACCAGAATATTGAGCCGGGACCGACCGGCAATCTCCAGCAATTGTCCCATGGCCGCGGTCATTGAGCCGTTCTGGATCATCCCGGCCATGTCTAAACGGCGGCTTGGGAATTTTCGGATGGAGATGCAGGGGCTGTGGATCGCTAGCGGCGGGAAGATGATGTTGACCCGGCTGCCGTCCGGCAGGCGGCAATCCACCATCGGACTGGATTCGTCGACGCGCCGGCCGACTTGCGCTGCAATCTTCTGTGCTACGGATGCGATGTGATCATTGTCTCGGAATCGTACCGCGATCCGTTCCAGTTTGCCGTGTCGCTCGACGTAAACGTTACTCGGTCCGTTGACCATGATATCATTGATTGATTGATCCAGCAGAAGCGGACGGAGCGGCCCGTAGCCGGTCATGTCGTCCGCAATCTCGTCCGCTAGCTGAAATTGCTCGCGACCTGACAGTTCGAGCCGCTCCTCGTTGGCGATTCCATGGATGATTTCCTCAATCTGCCGCCGAAGAACATCACGCGAAACCGTTGCGGCCACCGATGGCTCAATCTGCTCTATGACCCGTTCACGCAGCAAAGCCGGCATCGCCGGCCGCTGGGTAGAAGGTTCGTCGTGCCTTGGCGCAGCTGCAGGCGAGCTCGGCGCAGGCATGCTCGGCGCCAATGCAGGCAAGCTTAGTGGCAATGCAGGCAAACGAGCTGGTGTGTCGTCTTCGCGCCTACCAAATTTTTTCGTCACCCGAGCAGCCTCCTCAACCATCCCTTCCGTTCGGCACCGACGCCTGCGATCTCCCGGACAATTGGGGCGAGGTGACGTCGCAATCCTCGTACGTGCTTGAGAGCCGGAATTCCGAGATTGACCGCCTGGGTCATCCCCTTCCCGAGATCGGGAATCACCATGTCGGGTTCTGCGCCCAGGGCCTTGACAATCGTCGCCCTGGGAAGGCCGCCGGGACGATCGGCACGATTGAGCAAAGTAAACACGCGATCCTTACCGGCGATGTTGGTGACGGCAGTGCGGAGTGCATGGGCATTGCGAAGTCCGGTCACCTCCGCTTCCAACAGCACCAGCACGTGCCGGGAAAGAGTGATCACCGGATGGATGGATGGCGGAAACGGGACTGGTATATCGACAACGATGTAGTTGAACCGTTGACGGAGCAGACCCAACACGTGTCTCACTCCCGCTTCAGTGATGTCGAGCTGCGCGTCCAACTCCTCATCGGCGGAAATCAGGCAAACTCGTTCGTTGATATCGATCGCCGCGCGTTCGAGGAACAACGTATCCGCCCGCATCGGGTTTTCCAGAGCAATGCGCAGCCCTGGCCCAGGCCGAACACCCAGCATCACGGCTGTTTCGCCGTTTTGTAGATGAAGGTCGAGCAGCGCGACCTTGGCCTTGGTGGTCTCGGCCAGCTGCAGCGCGAGATTGATCGCGATGCTCGTTGCGCCGGCGCCCCCCTGAGCGCCGCAGATCGAGATCACATGCCCGCCACGATCGGCCGCACCGGGCGCCACGTCGCCAAGCAGTTTCGGACGTAGCTGGTGCAGCACCAGATCGCGCGTGAGCGGCCTCGGAAGGTACTCGCTCAAACCGATTTCCATGAGCTCGCGGTAGAAGGTTATCTCCCTGCTCTCGCCGATCAGAGCCACCCGGACATCGGGTGGGCAGACGGCGGCCAACCTTTCCAGTTCGGAAAATGGATCATCGATTCCACTGATGTCCGCCACCAACGCGGATAGCTCGGTGTCGGTTTCGAGCATCCGTATGGCATGACGGATCGTGCCGCGCCTGATCGATAAATTGCTACCCTCGAGGCCTTTGCGCAGAGCCGCTGCGCTAAGCTCGTCATTGACGAAACAGATGATCTGGTTGCGCGTTACAACCGATGCAGATTCTTGAGGCGGACTGACTGCTGCAATGTTAACGTTCACCACTGCCTCCCCTTACCGACGTGACGAAACGGCCGAAGCGACCGGCGTTGACGGGCCAATTGCCGGCAACACGTCGCCGCTCAACAGCGTGCGCGTGTTCCCTGTATCGTCCCTTCTGACTGAGTATTTCGTGCCGCTGTTGCGTGCATAAACCACCACCGTCGCGGCCGTGTCCCCTATGTCCTGTCGATCGACCGCTGACCGTACGGCCAGGGAGAGCTTTCCGAGCTGTGCTGCGACTGTAACTTTCTTGACCTGCTCCGGCGCGAGCTGCAACGATACCGTGTGCGCGACCTTACCGGCCGCGGCGTTGCTGGCCGAGCCACCTTGCACAATCTCCTGGTCAACCGCGACAATTCGAACATTGTAAACAACGGTTTCGCTCAGCGTGCCATGCTGGTAGTCCGGATTTGGCTTCTCAGCCAACGTCGTCGACTCCTGGGTCAACACGACATCCACATAGTCACCCGGCCAGATCAGGCCCGAGACACCAGACGCGGCGTCGACGTTGATGCTGATGGCACGGGTATCCGGTTCCAAGACGCTGGCGAGAAAACCCCGTTCGCGCGGGCGCAATATGTCTTTGGATGTGACGGGATTGCCGGTGTCGAGGAAGTTGCGAACGAGAGATCCGCGAAGTCCGATCTTGGCATCGGGCGTATCAAGGATCGCCCCTGCTGGAACACGTTCCGGCGGCACCGAGCGCACCTCGAAATCATCATCGCGGGCCAGTGTCGCCCTCGGTAGCGGGTGTGCCGCGACGAAGTACCCGACAGTGGGAGGCGCCGGAATGCTCTCCGCGACCTGTGCGACCGGGACCTGCGCTTTCGGCACGTTCATGCTGTAGGCGATGAGCCCGAGCGCGACGGTCGCGAACAAGAACACCATGATGATCGAGAGACGCAAAGCGGATGACATGTCAAAGTCCTTTGCTGAAAACGGTCCAGATACCACCGCACGCTATGGCAACCCCGTAAGGTAGCGGTGCGTGTCGCAAATGGCGCCAACGCTCGACCGCGTAGACTCGGCGCACGAGCGACGATCCTGCGGGTGCCAGCCTGGGATATGGAAGGAGGCGCATCATCAGATGCACCAAAGCAAGAGCGCCGCCGGCCAGAGCGGTGACGGTCAACAACTGAATCACGCCTGTCAGCGGGAGACCAATCGCCAAAACAACCAGCAACTTGACGTCGCCGCCGCCGATTTTGCCGAGTTGGTAGATGCCGAACAGGAGCAGGAACACGATCGCAGCCACGATCACCGACTGGATAAGGTCCATTGGGTTCGCCAATTGACCCGCGATCCCGAGGATCGCCAGAGCTAGACAAATCTCATTTCGGATCAAACGCGTCGCGATGTCGGTCGTCGCGACATAGAGCAACAACAGGAGTTCGAGAAACGAGATTATGGGAACGATCCAACTCATCAAATGCACGCCTTAAACGATGTAGTGACTGATCTCCCGTGCCTTCATGGCCCAGACGGCTGTGCTAGCTTCCGACGGCAGCGCTGATAGCGGCGCTAATCATGTTGACCCCGCTCGTCAGCACCGTCGCGACAGCTCCACCGGCGCCTGTACCGAAAGCAGCACTCACTGAACCGACGATACATGCCGCCACCATCACGTATTCGAACGACACCACGCCGTCCTTGTCCGTGCGCAGACGCTTCAACGCGTCCGCGGACTTCACGCGATACCTCAACATAGAAAGGAACCTTCTTTTTGCCTGACGGTGACTGCATGGCTCAAGAAAGTGGGGGGCAAATTCCGATGCCCCCCTCTGGGGCGAACAGCCCGTAACTACACGGCCGCGGTGAAAGCGGCAGTTATTGCGGTGATCCCGCCAGTCAGCGCCGTCGCGATCGCACCGCCGGCGCCAGTACCGAACGCCGCGGTCACGGCACCGATGATGCAAGCCGCGACGATGATGTATTCGAATGACACCACGCCATCCTGGTCCGTTCGCAGACGCTTCAACGCTTCCTTGGTCTCGACGTAATATTGCAACATTGGAAGAATCCCTTCTTTCAAGATGAATTTGTAGACACCTCGGCAACTTCCAGCGGCTGCGGATCTAACTCCGGGCCCGCCAGCGATAAACTATCCGTTAAATGTTTATTATCGTCAACATTTAATATATAATATCATTTTGGATTAACCAAACGCGAAACAGGTAAAATGAAAATTACAATACAGCCAAAAACACTGCAATACGAAGACGATAGCAGACCAAAAAAATCTAATTCGGGCCGAGCGCCGGCTGAGAGCCGGTAAAATTCACCGGAATAGTACGGATGACCAGCGGTTTAATTTTATTATTCGGTAATTCGAGAATTATGATGACAATGAGCTATGGCGCTCCATCAACCTGTCGATCCACTCACACATAATTGAGCCCACGCCGCGACCGGGCCGGCGCGCATGGAGCAGATTTCGCGACGTGCGTACGCGCGACGCAACACGTCTGTCCACGACGGGCGAGGTGATCCCTCCGAAGATTCCGATCGCACTGATCGCTGCCTTGCAGCCGCATGATTCCGTCAGTTGCACTGGCCTGACGCAATCATCAATTCGGATTCGCGCCTCGACGTCTGGGCCGTTTTCAAACAGAGGCTCGACTGCGTCGCCGTCATCAAGACTTACAGAGTAATGCGGCGGCTTCCAGTCGTTCAATCCGCGTTGCTGCACGTCGGCACCTAGCGCGAGCAACAGGCGCAGAAGGTCCATTCGGTCCGCACGCAAGGTGGAAATCCGGCGATCAGGGAGGGAAAGCCGGACCACCACGATATTTATTGCAGCCGCGATCCAGCAACGTCCCGATGAAATGGAGCGAACTCCAATAGATCACATCACTCGAGCGGGAATTCGGTCAAGCCGACGTCACGGGATGCGGGCTCTTTCGGAAACTCGACGGGATGCGCCGGCCCCATCAACAAACGTTGAGGTTGCCCACGCGGTAAGCGCTGTCGATGGCTCTAAAAACATTATACCTTTCATAGCGCGCCTCTCGTTCGCCCTTTGGTTTTCGCCGCCCTTTGTGTGGATGAGCGAGCTTGGCTTTCGGGATGAGGCATGTGTACCTCCCTACGCCGATCGGCGCCGCTGCTAATGCCTCTTCTATCGCTTGCCTTCTCTCCTTCATTTCTGCCGAAACGACTGATTGAATGACATTGCGAGCGGCCCGACGATGTAATCAAACGCAGTTCGCTGAACGGTCGGGATCATAACGGTCGCCGGCATCCCAGGATACAGGCGAATGTTCGGCATGTCCGCCAACTCACCTTGATCAATCCGGACAAAGGCCGTGTAGTAGGGCGCATTTGTCTTGGGATCAGTGAGGCGGTCAGCCGAAACCTGAATGACGTCGCCGCGAATGATCGGGACGATCCGCTGCTTGTAGGCGGTGAGATGGACTTCGGCGCGCATATTGGGATGTACGTCGCTGATGTCCTCCACCGCAACCTGGGCTTCGATGGTGAGTGCGTCCTCGGCCGGTACGATGTCGAGGATCTTGTCGCCGCGCTGGATGACGCCGCCGACGGCGAACACGGTCAATCCCACCACCCGGCCGGTATAGGGCGCCCGAATTTCCATGCGACCCAGGACCGACTTTGCACTCAGCGCCTTCGGAATGACCTCGAGCAATCTGGCCTGCGTGTCACGCAAGTCCTTGGTGACATCTGTCATCCGATCATTATCGAGTTGGGCGATCTGCTGCTCCTGCTCGGCGATGGCCTGGCGGGCCTTCGCGATACTAGCTTTTGTATCGGCGATCTGGCCTTCCAAACCGTACGCCGTCCGCTCCAGCTGGAGAATTCGCGGACGCGCAATCAGGCCCCGTTCGACCAACGGCGCAAGATCCTTTGCCTCGTTGCGGACCGAATTGATCTGATCGGTGAAGGCCTTGACCTGTGCCTCGGCGCCCACAATCTGTGACCCAAGCTGGTTGATCTTCTCGCGAATGACGCTTCGTTGCCCGTCAAGCGATGCTCGCCGACTGTCGAACTGATTAAGCTGACCGGTCCAAACGCTCTTAAAGTAGCGGTCATCAGAGCGCGCCCTCAAATCGGCCGGCATGGTCAGCTCGGATCCATGATCGAGCTCCGTCAGGAGCCGTACTTCCGTCGCACGAAGCACGGCATATTGTTGTGTGAGCACCTCATACTCGGCACGGACCTGCGTATCGTCCAGAACGATCAGGAGATCGCCTGTCAGCACCCGCTCCCCTTCCCGGACATGCAATTCCCTGACAATCCCGCCATCGAGGTGTTGGACGCTCTTGCGGTTGCCGTCGACCTTGATGATAGCATTTGCAACCACGGCGCCGTTGAGTGGTGCCGTCAGCGCCCAGGTGCCGAATCCGCCGAAAAAGATGGCGATGATCAGCCATCCCGCGAGTGCTACGCGACGAATCGAGTCGCTCGGTGCACCGCTCCTGAGTTGATCAATCGTCAAGCTCGGCGCCAATGCGCGTGGTTTCGACCGGCTTGTAAACTCCATCAGCGCCATGACCATGTCCTAACCCGTCGTCTCGCGGACCGTGTGGATCGGTACGGGCCTCGTCAGACGGGCCAGGATCTCGGCGCGCGGTCCGAACATCTCGACGACGCCTTCACGCAGCACCAGGATCTTGTCAGCCACGCCGATGGTGGCCGGCCGATGGGAGATAATCACCACCGTCGTGCCGCGCTTCTTGAGTTGAAGAATGCAATCGGCGAGCGCGGCGTCTCCTTCGGCGTCGAGATTGGAGCTCGGCTCGTCGAGCACGAGAAGGCTCGGATTGGCGAAGATGGCGCGGGCAAGACCAATACGCTGACGATAACCGCCCGAGAGTATGGCGCCGCCTTCTCCCACCTGCGTATCATAGCCATCCGGCAGGCGCAGGATCATCTCGTGCACGTCCGCCATCCGCGCCGCCAGAATCACCTCCCTGTCTTCGCCCTCCTGGAATCGGCTGATGTTGACGGCAACAGTGTCAGCAAACAGCTCAATATCCTGGGGGAGATAACCGATATGCTGGCCGAGTGACGTCTTGATCCAGCTCGAGACGTCCGCCCCGTCCAGTCGCACCGCGCCAGCAGATGGCGCAAGCACACCGACCAGATGACGCGAAAGCGTGGATTTCCCGGCGCCCGAAGGACCAATGATGCCCAGTACTTCGCCCGGCTCGATTGCGAACGATACCCCGCGCAGGATGGGCTTCGAACCAAACGGCGGCACATAGGAGAGCCCCTCGACCGAGAGTCGGCCCTGCGGGCGCGGCAGCGTCAAACCGATCTCCCGTTGGGGATCGGCTTTCAAGAGCTCGCGGATGCGCAGGAATGCTCCACGAGCAGATACAAGATTGCGCCAGGATCCAACGATCTGCTCTACCGGCTGCAGGGCTCTTCCGAGCAGAATGCTCGCGGCGAACATGGCGCCGACGGTTGCAAGTCGCTCGATCACGAGATAGGCGCCCAGGCCAAGTATCATCGACTGCATGGCAAGCCGCAGAAAACGGATGATGCTCTGCATGGTGGCGGCGCGATCGCTCGCAGAGACCTGCCGTTCAAGCATGCGGGTGCGATCACGGGCCCAACGCCTCAGCAGCCCTTCGGTCATGCCCATTGCCCGCACCACTTCGGTATTGCGCAGGCTCATCTCGGTAAAGCTGTAGCTCCGGGAAGCCGCCTCGCCGGCCTCCGTCAACGGCAGCTTGACCCGCCACTCGTTAAACAGGGCCATAAGAATCAGCAGGATGGAGCAGCCCAATGCGAACGCCCCCAGGAACGGGTGCAGCACAAAAATCACGGCAATGTAGATCGGCGCCCAGGGCAGATCGAAGATCGCATGGATCCCCATGCCGGTGACGAACTGGCGGAAGGTGTCGAAATCGCGCAGCAGCTGGCTGCGCGCGCCGCCGGCGCCAGCGGAGCGATGAATGATCGCCGTCATCACGCGCGCCGCGATCGTCTGGTCGAGGCGAATGCTGGCGCGGGTCAGCACGCGGGCGCGTACGGCATCCAGCCCTGCCAGCGCCAGAAACGCCATCAACAGCGCGATCGTGAGCATCAGCAGCGTGATCTCGCTGGCGCTTGAGATCACCCGGTCATAGACCTGCAGCATGTAGAGCGGCCCGGCCAGGTAAAGCAGATTGATCGCCAAGCTGAAGATCGCGGCAGTGACGAAATAGCCCCGGCAGCTTTGCAGCAAACGCCGGAGTTCGTCGGGTCTTTTGAACGGAGTACTCACACAGATCAGCGGAAAATCCGCCCCTCTTCAAAATCACACCGTAATCCAAAGTCGGGGCCGCAACATTGGCCCCGACCCATTTCCCCGCAGCGCATCAGGCCAGATGGTCGTGGTAGCTGATGAGCGTTCCCGTGTTCTTGTCTGCCTCGGTTTGGAAGCCCGCGGGGTCGTACTGGCCCAACAGGGTAATATTGGCGGTATGGACTCCGTCGGTCACCGACAGGGTTCCTCCAGCACCAGCCTGATTTGCGACATAGCTCGCGGTCGTGCCGGCCCCGAATGCCACATCGAGGAGATCCAGGTGGTCATCCCCGTTAAATCCGGACACGACCCCGCTAAAGTCGAAGGAGTCATGGAGCACGATTGTCCCGGTCGCTTGGGCATCAAGCGTGACATGCGCAGATGAGGCCGCTCCGAATTCGAGTGTGGCCGAACCGCTAATCTGAGCCGTTCCGTTACCGCTGACATTGCCATCGATTGTGACGTTGCCGCCATTGGCCCACAACACGCCGGTGTTGACGAGGTCGCTGTGGACCTCCAATCCACCGGTTCCGGTTGCCTCGAGCGTGCCGGGGTTGGTGACGGCGTTAGATCCGGTATCGATGTCGAGTGCATTGGTGCCGGTGGCGATGATCGTGCCTTCATTGACCAGCACCATCACCCCATCCCCGAGGTGGCCGGCACCGGAGATCGTGTTGTCCACGTTCGTCAGCGTGACGTCGGAAACCGTCCCGGTGATCACGTTCTCACTGCTGTCGGACAGGATGACCTGCCCGTGGCCCTGGAGCGTGATGCCGTGCTCGATGAGTTCGAGATCGGTCTTGCTTCCGGTCGAGTTCAACTCGATCGTGCCGATGTTGTCGATGATGCCGGAGAGCGGCAGGATTGCGCCGTCGCTGATCACCATGTGGCCGGCATTCTCCGTGACCGGCGCTTGATCGAACACAAAGTCGCTTGCCGTGAGCGACGAGGCATCGACGCCATTCAGCGTGATCGACTGACCATCGGCGAGCGTGATCACCGCATTGCCGGCAGCGTCGTTGGCCATGTGCGACTGGATGTCGCCAAAGCCTGTGAACTCGGCATAGCCGATCAGATCGATCTGATCCGAGGCGGCGTCGAAGCTATAGATCACGTCATGACCGATCGGCTGCGAGAACACGAACATGTCGTGGCCGCTCGAGCCGGTCAGGTTGTCGTCGCCTGAGAGCGCGAAGATCGGCGATCCCGGCGCATAGGCTTCGACGTTGTTGGTAACCATGGCGAGCCCGGTACCGCCGCTACCGTCGCTCCAGGTCTGAGACATATGTAACGAAACCGCACCTGCATAACCGACGGAGGCAGTGATCGAGAGTGTCGAGACGTCATTGGTCTGGACGGTCCAGGTGCCATCCCCGTTGTCCGTGCCTTCGCTCAGAGTCCACCCCGAAGGAACACCAGTAATACTCACGCTCACTGCGCCGACGTGATCCGCCGGATTTGTCAGGCCAAGGTTGATGGCTTCGCCGGCTATGCCAGCGGGAGCGAGATGGGCCTGGGTGATGTTAGTCAAGGTGACCCCTACAAGGTCGACCAAGATGTCGTTAGCGGCGTTCTGAGCTGTTCCGACCTGCTCAAAAACGTAGCTATGAGCGGTTCCTCCGATATTCGCTACGAACGCAACCGCTGCGCCAGTGCCAGTCGCTATGTCGTTGTTGTGGAGATACTGCACAACCGCTGCGACGTTAGCTGTAGACGTCAAGGTCAGGGCCGTCGCGAAGGCATTAGCGTCGTCGAATGTGATTATCCCATTCGTGATTGAGTGCGATTTCACCGTCGCGCCACCGATCGTCAGCGTGGAGTCGTTGGTAGTGGCCGAGCTACCTGTCGTTGTGACTGGCAGATCGAGGATATCGTTAGTTCCGGTCGTGGCGAAGTCCGCAATCACGTCATAGCCGGAGATCGTGCCAGCATCTCCGGAACCACCAACGGTACCGAGAGATTGCCCACTATTGATGGCGAATGTGTCGGCACCGCCTCCACCAGTCATCGTATCAGCGCCGACGCCTCCAGTAATGCTGTCGGCACCCGAGCCACCGACCAGCGTGTCATTTCCGGCGCCGCCAATCAGCGTGTCATTCTGTGCTGAACCGGTGATGGCCGCCGCTGCGCCGGTGTTGGTGACCGAGAAGCCGTTGGCACCGGTCGCTGCGCTCAAGTCAACAGCAAAGCCGTTGCTGCTCAGGTTGGCCGTACCAGCGTTGCTGGTCGAAGACGTTGCGGTAAATGCTGCTGATACCGTGGCGTTGGTCGTTGCGCCTGCGCTTACAACGAGTACATCACTACCCGAAAGATCCGTGACGGTGTCCGTGCCGGAATTGACGTTGAACGTGTCGTTGCCGCCGCCGCCAGTAAGGGTGTCGTTGCCCGGACCTCCGGTGATTGTGTCGTCGCCGGAGCCAGTGTTGATAATGTCGTCGTTGTCTCCGCCGATGACAACAAAAGCTCCTGAAGTGACAGTGCTTGCTTGCAGATTGAGCTTCCCATTACCGCCGATTCCGGAACCGTCGACAGTCAATGTCCCATTGTTTTGGAAACCCGTAAGGAATGTGATGTTGTTGGTATGGTTTCCACTGTTGCTGTCGACAATTTTGAAGACTTCAAAGTTTGTGAGAACAATGTTTCCAGCACCAAATGTGGCGAGAGGGGAGCCACCGGTGAGGATAAGCGTGTCCGTGCCGGTCCCACCGGTTATGCTATCTGTACCGTTCAAGGTCGCGTTTGTTCCATTTAGGGTGTTCGTGCCGCTGGCGTAGAAGATGACGTCGGTCGGACTAGTCGTCAGTGTACCTGGGTTGTTGCTCTCGACGTTGATGGTCACGGCGTCGGTGTCAGTCAGATTCCCACCTGTCCCTGTATTGCCGTGATCGTTGGTGAGCACCGTCAACGTGTCGCTGCCGACGAAATTGGCCACACCTTTGTAGACGACATTGTTGGCCGCTGCCAATGTCGTGTTGATCTGTGCCACCGTTCCGGTCAGCGTCACCGATCCGGTGCCGCTGCCCGATACCAGCGCCCCTCCGGCTGACGCTATCGTCAGCGTGCCGTGTAGAACCGACAGGTTCGTCGTGATATTTACCGCGCCGCCGGCATCCACATCGCTGATCGACATTCCGGTGATGGAAAGGTTGGCGTCGTGCAGCACTTCTTGCGTACCGGGAACTGTGTTCACCGGCGCGTCGTTAACCGCCGTGATGTTGATGTTGATGCTGTCGGTGTCGGTCAGCGTGCCGCCAGTGCCGATGAAGCCCTGATCACTGGTGGTCATGGTGAGGGACACCGCGCCGTTGGCATTGGCCACCGGTACGTAGGTCGGCTGGTTGGCGACGGTTGCCAGGTAGGTGTTGATGTTGGCCACGGTCCCGGTCAGCACAATACTGCCAGTCCCCGACCCCGTCACGGTAACGCTTCCCGCATCGGCAGCCGTGATGGTGCCGCTGGCGACCGCCAGCGTAACGGTGATGTTGTTTGCACCTGAATCGATATCCGTGACAGACAGGCCGCTCAGCTTGACCGAGGTATCCTCGTTCGTGGTGTAGCTGGCCGGCAGGGTGTTCGTGGGTCCATCGTTCACCGCCGTGATGTTGATGTTGATGCTGTCGGTATCGGTCAGCGTGCCGCCCGTGCCGGTGAAGCCCTGATCACTGGTCGTCATGGTGAGGGATACCGCACCATTGGCATTGGCCACCGGCACGTAGGTCGGCTGGTTGGCGACGGTTGCTAGGTAGGTATTGATGTTGGCCACGGTCCCAGTCAGTACAATGCTGCCAGTCCCGGAGCCGGTCACGGTGACGCTTCCCGCAGTGGCGGCCGTGATCGTGCCGCTGGCGACCGCCAGCGTGACCGTGATGTTGTTTGCACCTGAATCGATATCCGTGACAGACAGGCCACTCAGCTTGACCGAGGTATCCTCGTTCGAGGTGTAGCTGGCCGGCATGGTGTTCGTAGGTCCGTCATTCACCGCCGTCACCGACACCGTCGAGGTAACGAGGTTGCTGGCGTGGTTTGCCGCCTGCCCGTCATCAACCTGATAGCTGATGGTACGGATAGCGCCCGACGGGTTGTCGCTCGAGTTGAAGTACATCACCGAATCCAGCGCGGTCTGGTAGTTCGCGACGCTGGAAGAACCGGTCAGGGTCAGCGTGCCGGTCGCCGCATTGAACGATCCGGCGATGCCGTTCTGGTTGGTAAAGCCCAGCACATCCTGGCCGTTGACGTAGTTGCCGGTGATCTGCACCGTCGCCGAGGCCAGATTGGCATTGTCGACGTCGGACACGGTAATGGCGCTGTCGATCGCGGTGGCGGCCTGGTTTTCCGTGTAGTTCAGCGTATGACCCGCGACGACAACCGGCGTGTCGTTGACCGGCGTCACCGCCACCGTCGAGGTCACGATGTTGCTGGCATGGTTTGCAGCCTGGCCGTCGTCAACCTGATAGCTGATGGTGCGGGTCGCACCCGACGGGTTGTCGCTGGAGTTGAAGTACGTCACCGACTCCAGCGCCGCCTGGTACTGGGCCACGGTCGCAGAACCGGTCAGCGTCAGCACGCCGGTCGATGCATTGTAGCTGCCCGTGATGCCGTTCTGGCTGGTGAAGCCGAGCACATCCTGGCCCGAGACGAAGTTGGCGGTGATCGATACCGTCGCCCCGGTCAGATTCGTGCTGTCGACATCCGATGCCGTCAATGCGGTGTCCGTCGCCGTCGCCGCCTGGTTCTCGGTGTACGACAGCGACCCGCCATTGGCATTTAGCACCGGCGCGTCGTTGACCGGCGTCACCGCCACCGTCGCGGTCACGATGTTGCTTGCGTGGTTTGCCGCCTGACCGTCGTCAACCTGGTAGCTGATGGTGCGGGTCGCATCCGACGGGTTGTCGCTCGAGTTGAAGTACGTCACCGACTCAAGTGCCGCCTGGTACTGGGCCACGGTCGCCGTGCCCGTCAGCGTCAGAATGCCGGTCGCCGCAACGTAGCTGCCCGTGATACCGTTCTGCGTGGTGAAGCCCAATACATCCTGGCCGGATACAAAGTTGCCGGTGATCGATACCGTCGCCCCGGTGAGATTCGCGCTGTCGGCGTCCGATGCCGTCAGCACGGTATCAATCGCAGTTGCCGCCTGGTTCTCCGTATAGGACAGCGAGCCACCATGGGCATTCAAAACCGGGGCGTCGTTGGTCCCGGTGACCGTGATCGTTACCGTCTGGGTATCAGACGCCGGTTGAGTGTCAGTGCTCTGGACCGTGTAGGTCAGCGTCAGCGACTGGCCGGCTGCCAGATAATCGAACGCCTGCGTTCCGGAGTTGAACGTCCAGGTCAGGTTGTGGGTGTCAGTCGGATCCGCCGCCAGGCCAGATGCCGGCGCCACGCCGAGCATCGCCAGCAGCTGGGCGTTGGTCAGCCCAAGCCCCGTCGTGGTGCCCGAAGCCACCACGGTCGTTACCGACGAACTCACCGTGTCCGACAGGTCCGCATCGGTCGCCGTCAGCGTCCCGCTGGTGGTGAGGCCCGCGTTGGTCTCGGTCAGGGTCGCGGTCGCGGTGTCGGGCGTTCCCGTCGCTACAAGATGGATCACGGGCGCATCATTGGTGCCGGTGATGGTGACGTCGATCTGCTTGGTGATCAGGCCGCCATTGCCGTCGTCGAGGGTGATGGTGAAGCTCTCGACCTTGGTCTGGTCCTTGGCCAGATACTCGACGGCGGAATCCGCCACCGTGTAGGTCCAGGTGAGCTGGCCGCCGGTGCCTGTGCCGGTGGTGTCGCTGTCCTTGACCGCGGTGAGCGAGCCGAGCACGGAGCCGATCGGGGTGCCGGTGGCCGAAACCAGATGCACGTCGGTGAGGTCGACGTCGCTGAAGGAGATGGTGCCGCTGTCGGACAGGTTGCCGGCTGGCGTGACCTGCTCGGTGACCGCGCCGGTCAGATCCTGGGCGGTGATCACGGGCGCATCATTGGTGCCGGTGATGGTGACGTCGATCTGCTTGGTGATCAGGCCGCCATTGCCGTCGTCGA
>NZ_JBVVPM010000033.1:7062-7586 GCF_055811255.1 Bradyrhizobium sp. MI1.11 | reverse complement strand
GTGACCTGCTCGGTGACCGCGCCGGTCAGATCCTGGGCGGTGATCACGGGCGCATCATTGGTGCCGGTGATGGTGACCGTGACGATCTTGTCGACCGTCGAGGTGCCGTCAAACAGATGGACCGTGAAGGTCTCGGTCTTGGTCTGGCCCTGCGCCAGATATTGGATCGCGCTGTCGGCAACCGAGTAGTTCCAGGTGATCACCCCACCGGTGCCGGTGGTGCGCGAGTCAACGGTGGTGATCGACGCCGTCAGCGTGCCGAGCGCCCCGGCCGACGGCGTCACACTGGTGACGCTGTGGGTGTCGGAAAGGTCGACGTCGCTGAACGACAGCGTGCCGCTCGCCGTCTCGCTGGTCGGATGGGCGTCCTCAGTCACCGCGCCGCTGGCGCTATTGCCGGCGCCAACCGTGATCACCGCATTGTCGTTGGTGCCGGTGATGGTGACGGTGACGATCTTGTCGACCGTCGAGGTGCCGTCAAACAGATGGACCGTGAAGGTCTCGGTCTTGGTCTGGCCCTGCGC
>NZ_JBVVPM010000033.1:0-6962 GCF_055811255.1 Bradyrhizobium sp. MI1.11 | reverse complement strand
TCCTCAGTCACCGCGCCGCTGGCGCTATTGCCGGCGCCAACCGTGATCACCGCATTGTCGTTGGTGCCGGTGATGGTCACCGTCACCGTCTGGGTAGCCGTCGAGCCGTGGCCGTCGTTGACGGTCACCACGAAGCTCTCGGTGACGCTCTGACCTGCGGCTAGATACTGGGCGGCCGAATTGTTAAGCGCATAGTGCCACTGCACCGAGCCGTTGGCGGCATTGGGCGCCTCGCCGACCGGGTCGAGCGAGAAAGTGCCGAGCGCAGTGGTGTTGGAAGCGGCCGTCGCGAACGTGGCCGAATGGGTGTCGCTGAGATCGGCGTCGTTGAAGCTGATGGTGCCGGCCGCGCTCTGCGAATCCGAGGGATCCGGCGTGGTGTTCGCGTCTTCTACCACCGAGCCGCTCTGCGGACTCGATGTGATAGAGACGGAGTCGTTTGCGCCATTGAACTGGAGCGTCACCGTCGCCCAACTGAGCGTGCCGTTGCCCAGCTGGATCGCGTAGGTGAACGTATCCGTCAGCGTTTGCCCGGCCGCCAGCGCCTGAAGCTGAGTGTTGATGTCGCCCTTATCGTAATGAACGGTGCCGTCCGACTCGATCCAGATGCGCGCACCGAGCGCGCTGCGGTCACCGGTACCGACCATTCCGGCAGCGTCACTGCTGTACGCCAGATCTTTGACCAGCAAATCCGCAGGGGCGTAGTTCTTGGTGGACGCAGAGGTGCTCGTTCCGTCGTCCAGGGAGAACAGCGTCTTGGCCGCGCCCCCAAGATCATTTGCCAGCACGTTCAAGATGAGAATGTTGCTGACGTCTTCCGTAAACGAGAAAATGTCCGTGTTGGCTTGCGGAGTATTGCCGAACGAAACCGTGCTGCCGCCGCCTGTTGCCTGCGTCGCCATAGCTTAAATCCTCTGGGTGATGCGCCGTGCGCATTCACGGACCGGCACAAATTGCACAATGGCGCGGGGATGATCGGCCGTTGCCTTGCCTATGCTGCTGAAGAAAGATGCCGAGCTACTCAGCATGCCTATCGTCCTGCTCAGCGCTTCGTGCCGGTCAAGCCTGTTTAGGGCTAGAGCCGCTCCGAGCTTGCGAGCGAATGTCATGTGCACGGTCGCGCGCCTGACAGCCGCCATGTTTGCAAACCGCAAACTTGGCGGATCGAAAAATCGAAAATTGACGGAGAAGAATTCGAAATTTCTCGAGCTCGAGTGAAAATTGCTACAAAATGCGTGCACGTCATTCGCAACCTCGCCTGCCAATGCAGAGCAGAGAGCGTCCCGCAAAATCGATTCACACAATTGGTAGCGCTCGCTCGAACGGCGATAGGTCCACCCACCGCAGCTCCATCAACTGCTGCCAAGTTACGCGAAAGATCTAGCGGTATCCCCCTTGCCCATCGTGGCCGGTGCTTGGCCGCCCACATCTGGCAATTATTGATTTTTCAATATTCGCCACTTCAGAAGCGACAACCGCGATCAAGAAGCGCCATGGTCATTCCCTCCCGATTAAATCAAAGCTATTTTAAATTAAAGCGCCAGTCTATTTATTTATTTATACGCCGCATTTAATGATTAATGCAGCAAAATCAAGAAGAAGGAGGCTCTTGCGCCACTCCTTGCGAGGCGACTCCGGAATTTTACGGCTTTTACCCAGATGCACTCCGTCCGCGAGATGGTCATTGCTTCGCGTAGATCGACAGTCGCAAGGAGCCAGCTGGAGCCAAACTCAGCCCTATCTGCGAAGACGAGGCATGAAAGCAACAGCTTCGCAAGACGTTGCGCCTGATTATTAACTTACGCCCCCGACGCGATCCAGGCCCGCCCGGCGTGACGCGGCGAACTTGGCTTTCAATGTGATGCTGGTCATCCTCTCATGGGGTCAGTAGCCGTCCTTGTCGCCCGGCGCACGTTCCAGAGTGTGAGACCATTGCGGGACTCAAGGGTGGTGCACTCCAAGAGCGAGGCGGGTAGCCAGACCGCTGACGCAACCCAACTGCTGGGTTATGGCTCGGTTAGCGCACTTGCCCTGGAGGGCGGCGAGAAGAGTCCTAGGTTGGGATTTCTGACATTGCGATGCTCGCGCATGAAGCTTCGCTTCTCGTGTTTCTGCGCCGCGCACGTTCTCGTTCGCTTTACCGCGCAACAGGTCCCCGCGAGCAAGCATTCGAAATCGATGTGAAGCTTAAACCGAAAGCAGTTCCCGGTCGGCTTACAAATGCAACCCAAATTGACCGCCATTAAATGAGAAATTTGATTATCTCATATAATCATGATGACTCCATCGCAAAATTGAAAAATATGTTTGGGGAAAACATGGGAGGTTGAAATGGAAGCTGCCCGCCGCCTGCGTGCAATGGCGCTGCTGTGCCGACAGACTGCCGCACTCCAACCTGAGAGAAGCTGGAAACTGCTTGCAGAGGCAGAGTACTGGGAGCATCTGGCGGCTGTGGCTTTAGCTCATTGAGCTTCGGTCGAGTGTCCTTGTCTTTCGCTTTTCGTCGACTTCTTACTTCAAGTCATTTTCTGAGGCATGTGATGTCGAGTACGCGTCAGATTTTTTCGACTGCTGTTCTGAGCGAACGACACCGGGCGCTTCTGGAGGAGCTTAGAGAGGTGGAGAAGCTTCGAAGCAAGCTCCGACGTGTAGAAGCAAGAACAATCGGCAGAAGGCGGCGTACCAAAGCGAGCGGCGGAGCAAGAACCGTTTAGAGACCCGCCGGGGCCGAAGGCTGACCCGCGTTGGCTCACTCGCGCAATTCGATGGACGGACTGCCCGCGCTCCTCGCATCTGCGACCATTTTGAAAGAGGACTGGCGCCTTCATCCCCGCAGTAGCGCGCCTCGGTGACGACGTCGCTGCGACATGTCGGCAACCAGCCAGGCCGGGGTGCCTCACAATGCTCGAACTAACTCGGCGGCGAAACCGGCCGTCTATTCAGGATCGCGCGTTAGCTCCGACCTTCATTCGACGTTGCACTTCGGAACACAGCAACGAGTCGATCGCCTTGCCAAAGCTCAACGTCGTGCTCGTCATGCATTTGCTCGGCTCGGCGTCTCGCCGTCTGCTCATCAATGCAGTCGAGCTTTGCGGCGCAGATCACTTGCCGGCTGCCGTCCACCACGAACACCTTGTACCGCATAATGCAGTCCGATCCCAAAGGCGACGGTCATCGTATTTGAATGTCCGTCTAAGGCACGTGCCAAACTAGGTGTGGCGCACGGAATCTTTGTACGTGTGGCAGTTCGGCTATACCAGCTCGTGGAATCCATGGATTGCGCGGCGGATGTACCTCGCATCTAAGCTAACGTAATCTCCACGCATGCCGAAGCGTGCGGCTCGAGCTTAAGAGCGAGAGGCCACCAAGCGTCATCAGCAGCACACCGAACCAGGCCGTCCAGCTGCGCGCCTCGCCGTGCGCCTCTGCAGTGCGCGCGCCCAGCGGCATATCTTGAGGTGCGTCGGCGAGAAGCTGCCCAACGTCGACTTGGCCCGGCACGGAGTGTTCGGAGGTGAGCTGGTTGGGAAGATCGACAATGGGGGCCGCCGACCCCGTGCCGAGATTGGAAGCGGCATCAGCTACCTTCATTTCGGGTACAGGCGGCTGAGATTGCTCGGGCGGTGCGGAGCGCAGCAACTCCGCGCGCGCATCAACGAGCGCGCTCCACCTCGTCCCGTTTTCGTCCAAACTGGCGGTGCGGTCTTTGGCCATGCGAGCCCGAATGGGCTTCTTCACCGTCGCGATGCCCTCGGCCAGGAACCAGCATTTGCGGCGACCGTCCATTCGGTAGACCCAATGCTGTCCACCAGTGGTCGAGGTACCGGGACGCGGCACGCATTCGGCTTGCGGCGGAGAGGTTACCGTGGGTTGGGGCGTAGCAGTATTGAAGAAGTCGGCAAGAGGGTTGTCGGCAAGAGGGTTGGAAGACGCAGGCGCCGCCGATAAACCTCCGATAAGCACCACACTGGCGAAGTATAATCGCAAATGACCGGACATCGAAAACTCCCGGGTGCGCCCCACCCCCGCTCGAACCTTAGCGGCGACAACGGCTGCCATGCGGCTTAAATCGGGCGGCGCGATGAATTAATTAATTGTACTCTTGGCTACCTGATTAATATGCCGGTCACGAGGCAGCGCGATTCATCGAGCCACCTGAGTTGTGCTGGGCCTCGCTCCCCGCGATCCGCGCCGCCGCCGCTCGGTCGATCGCCATCTTTGCGCTCGTCCCCGAGCACGAAAGCGCAACTGGGCGAGGGTGAGTTTGTGGAGGTCACGAGGCGTGGCTACCCCTTCGCAGCGATTTAAATACTCCGCCACGATATTACCACTGTCGCGCCTTTCTCCCTGCTACCTCTCGTATTAAATGTGGATTGCATGATCAATATTTAACTGAGGGCTTGTCTGCTCCCGGATTCCCGACTTGTCTGCCTGGGCCTTCTGCCCAAGATTAGGGATGGAGCCATGAACACCGCGCATTTCAATTCGCTCTCCGTTGACGAGCTCTGGATACTTCACCAAGAGGTCGCCGCCAAACTCACTCAGAAAATGTTGGTGCAAAAAGCACATTTGGAGGAACGGCTCCACAGGATTGGACTAGCTAACGAGGCCACGCGGTTTAATCGCAAGCGCCGTCCATACCCGCCCGTTCGTCCCAAATATCGCAATCCGAAGAACCCAGCGGAGACATGGTCGGGTCGCGGCAGGCTGCCTAGATGGCTGCGGCCGCAGCTTCGAGGCGGCCGAAATTTGGACGATTTCCTGATCGGCTTCAGCCCAAAAGCGGCAGACCAATTGAGCGCCGATTGAGGCATTTTGGGATGGGAATGCTGGCGCCGGCTGCTGCCCTTGGGCTCTGAGCTCACATCATCGTTCAAACGCGGGGCATGACCATGCTTGGAGGCATGGCCATAGCGAGCGCACTTGCAATCTGATGGTCTCGCTGAATCGCTCGGGGGGCTCGCGGCGCAGTGAAGACATCGACGAGACTCTCAAGCGCGCGATGGCCCGCATCTAGTCGTGGTGGCCTCTGAAGTGCCGCCTAACCGCATTCCACGCTCGAAGGACTGGACGGAGGAGGACGACGAAAACAACTCTGATTGCAACCGGCGTCATCCCGCGCTGCAGGAGTGGTGGGTCGTGATCGTCCGAACGACCGGCCGTTGTGTTGATCGTCACCGGAGATGGAGTTCCTGCTCGCCGAGTAGGTGCCGGTCTGCGCGAGGGCAGGACAACTACAACGAACAGAACGTTCACCAGTAGCCATATTCCCACAATGAGAAGGGCAGTACGCACGAGGAACGACCATCGTTGGATCCAGAATCTGCCGAGGTTACTCCTGCCTCATACCCGGCACGCAACCGGCAACACTGCGTTCGCGGACGGAGCCGCTTCAGCGCAGCCGGCACATTTGGCATCTCCCGATGCCACTAGGCCCTGAGCGCTTCGCGAGCGTCCAGGATCGCTCCCAGCCTAGTCCGGCGCAACACTCGCGTCTGTGCGCTTTCGAACATTCATGCCCCTTCAGGTATGCTAGTTCTATGCATCATCCGGCGAGAGCCGGACAGGGATGGCTCATCAGCCAAGACGGCCGTCCTCAGCCCGCAATCCCTGAACAGGGGCTGGGTCATGGAGCGTGGCCAAATATCGCAGCACGATGAGCGGCGAATTTGGCGGTCCGCATAGAACCAGTATCGAGTTTCGGCAGTTGACTCCAGGTGGATCCGAACAAGCAAACTGATTTGTTCGGGCCAAGGATAAGTTTAAAAGCTAAGCCGGCACACATGAAGGACCTCCGACGACGTTTGGAAAAGGTCCGCGCTGACGCCAGAGAGTTTATGCTGATGAGTCAGCAGGCGACGGACATAGAAAAGCGCGAGCTGTTTAAGCGCTTGGCGGATGAACTCGCCTTCGAGGCTCTCGAGCTTGAGCTAATCGTCAAGAAAAACGAGCGAGCTAATCCGTGCGACCAGCACGAGGTCGTGGAGTTTAAGCCGCCCGCTCAGCGAACGCGTGGCTGACGCGGAAGAGGTCAAGCCGGCTAGATCGACGTGCACAACGGAACTTTGCGCATGGCTCCGCCAGCGAACGCTGCCCCGCCTTCGCCGCATCGCATTGCGGTTGGGAGGGCCCAATCCGGAAGCGGTGATGTCATTGTACGCCGCCAGCAGTTCATCCATATGGTCCTTCCGTCGATTTCGAAGAACAGCGGGTTTCAGGCAAGGCGCCCAGACTGCGGAACTGGTCAACTATTTTTCGGCGAACCTCGATCGCAGCCCACGGACCCACCCGTAAATTTCCCAAGTGTTCGAAACGAGGCGCGCTGGTTAACTGGTGTGGGTGAGCACCGCACCATGAAAACACCGAAGCCAAAACAATGGACCGACCGCGAGGTCCAGCAATTGTCGAAGCTGGCACGGACAGGCGCTGGCGTATCGAAGATTGCAGCCGAGCTGGGCCGTCACGCAGGATCAGTGAGGCGAATGGCGCGAACGATAGGGGTATTGTTGAAGAAGTAGCCATCGAGGAAGCTCGCGCATGCCCCGCCCGAAGGAGCGCAGCACGGCTGACCTACAGGCCGAAACCACGACTAATGTCCCGCACAAGCCTGAGCGCGGCGTCAGTATTTCGACCATGGAAGAGCGTCTGATCGAGCTGCGAAAGAATGGTCAGCCCAAATAGCGTGATGGCAATGCCTCTAAACATTGCCGTGGACCGTGTTGAACGGTGCAGCGCAAGTTCAAACGGCCCCAGCCGCAGGTTGGGAGGAACAGCCGGGGCCGGTATTCCCATTCCATGTGCCGCAATCGGCGGTAATCGGCACGCACCTAGCTAGCCAAATAAAAGCTAACGAATTGTTTCGTAAGTCCGAATTCGGAGCGAAGCTGCGGAATCCGAGGCAAAGCGGCCACCGATTCCGACGGAAGGCGGCCAGCGATTCCGATCGAAAGCGGCCACCCAAT
>NZ_JBVVPM010000032.1:72545-91213 GCF_055811255.1 Bradyrhizobium sp. MI1.11 | reverse complement strand
ATCCAGCTATCGCATCCGCTTGCCTGTCCGCTCCCGCGCAATGCGGCTTCTTACCGGACGCCGAAGTACCCTGCCGCTCTTTCAACACGGTCACCGCCCGGCTTGCCGGGGCGATCCAGTAATCCGCGGCGCCGGCGATTGAATCGTGACGCCGCGGCGTACTGGATGCCCCGCCTTCGCGGGGCATGACAGGGAGTGAGCGAGCGCGAGCTAAGACAGCATCGCACTTCGGCGCCGCCCATCAACCCGCCGGCACGATCACCATGCTCTTGTCTTTCGGCCAGCGAATGCGCCAGGCGAAATTGATGTCCTTGACCTCACCGGGCTTGGCGTCGAACGACCATTCCAGCACGCCGCGCCGGTCGCGAATGTTGCTTGCGGTCGGCGGCGTGGTCGCAGGCAACATCTCGACGAGGATGTCCTCGTTCTCGCTGACCGGCAACTGATCCTCGATCGCGACCTTGATCGGGAAGTCGTGACCGTTGCGGATCGTCGTCTTGAACGATCGCTCGTCGGTCTTCGAGGTCGTGACCAGGAGACCGGCCGAACCTTCGTTGCGCTTGAGCACCGCGCGCTCGATCCTGACCTTGTCGTCGGCGCCGAAGCCGAGCCGCACGATATCGTCCTTGGCCGAAGCCGAGAGCTTGCCGCGGCCGACGAAGGTTCCATCGCGATAGATTGCGACCTTGCCTGGCAACAGGCTCGTGTCGTCGGCCTGCTTGAAGCTGGCTTCGAGGAAGGCGGTGGGATCCATCACCGGAGCCGCGCGCACCGTGAGATCGGCGGGCACGGTCATCGAGGCGATGCGCAGGCTCTTGGCGCCCTCGGCGGGGGCGAGGCTGACGCGGCCGGGAATTTTGTAGGTGGCCTGGAAGTCGCCGATCTCGGCGACCGCCTGCTGTTCTTCGGCGCGTTCGGCAAGATCTTCCCTGGATCGGCTGGCATAAGCCGGAGCTTCCATCTTACGCTGCATTGGCGCCGCCGCAGGCATTGCCGAATCCGAAAGCGAACCCAGCGCCCGCGGCTTCGGCACTTGCGGATACTGCGCGACCAGCGAATTCAGCTCCGGCGCGCTGCCGCCGCGGCCGATGCGGACCGTGGAGACGCCGAGCGTGACGTTGGACCAGTCCTCGCCGGTCGATTGCGTGACTTCGGCACGGCGAACCAATTCGAGCTGCGGCTTGCGATCCTTCGCGCCGGTGTCGAGGCGGGCGTCGTAGAGCGGCAGCCAGCGCGCATTGCGCACATTGTAGGTGACCCTCAACGTCGCCTTGGTTGCTGCCGGCACGGCGATGTCCATGCGGACTTCGAGCTTGCTCGGCGGCTTGGCCTTGCGCTCGATTTCGAGCTGGCCGATCTGCCGATCGATCTCGCGCATCTTGCGCGTGGCGTCGCGAACGGCGGTATCGGCGCTCGCAATTTCCTCCCCGACGGTGGCAAAGGCCGTGCGCCATTCGGCAATCGGCCGCGCCTCGCCCTTGTCGCCGATGCCGGCGGGCGATGCTTCCGCAAAATGCTCCGCGAATTTGCGCCGCGCATTGGCCGAGTCGATCGCGCCTTGCAGGTCGGCGCGCTGGTCATTCAGCGCCTCGATGCGCTTGTCCAGCTCCGGCAGATTGACCGGCGCCGCACGTGGCGTTCGCGCATCGATCGTGCCGATGGTGAGCTTCGCTCCCCCCTCACCCTCCACCCGGATCGAGGAGGTGTCGAGACCAAGCGGGAAGTCCTTGGCAATGAGCGTCGAGTCACCAGACGGCAGGTCCACCGCGATGACGCGGGTGACGGTCGCGCCATCAGGGTAAACCGTGACGGTATCGATGGCCGATGTGGCGTCCAATTCGGCAGCCCATGACGACGACGCGAAGGCCGTGGTCACCAGAACCAGGCTCGTCGTTGCCAAACATCTTGCGGTGATGCGCATCAAGTCCCTCCTCCAAGTCATCGCCGCCGCCAGCCGGACGCGCGATCCAATGCCTCGCCAACATGGTTGGACGCGGCAGGGAAGGAACTGGTTCGATTGAGGTTTCCGTGGGGCGCCGCCGCGGCGGCAGCGGGGCCCGGAACGGGTCGTCGGCCGCGACAGAGCCCTTAATCCTGAGCGGACGACCCCTGGCCGAAAATGCGGCGAAGCAGGTCTGTCACGTTCTTGGCGCCCGCCTTCTTCAGAATGCCGGCGCGATAGCCTTCGACCGTCCGTGCGCTCAGATGCATGCGCCGGGCGATCTCCTTGTTGGTCAGGCCGGCGGCGAGATGCTCGAGCACGTCACCTTCGCGCGCGGTCAGGGGTTCGCAGCCGGGCAACCAGCGCTGCCGGTTGGAGCCGGGCTGCGCGAACTCGTCGATGGCGGCATCGATCCGGTCGACGATGTCGCGGGTGCGGAACGGCTTCTCGATGAAGTCGGCCGCACCGCTCCTGATGGCATCGACCGCCATGGCGATGCTGCCGTTTGTCGCGGTCACCAGCACCGGCGCCATGCAGTTTTCCTCGCGCAGGCGCTTGAGCACGTCGAGACCGGAGCGATCGGGCGGCATCTCCAGCAGCACGCAGGCCGGCATCCGCGCCTTGGCCTCCGAGAGCAGAGACGCGCCGTCGGCGAAGCAGATCACGTCGTATGCGCTCTGTTGGAGCGCGGTGGAAAGTTGTTCGCGGGAGGCGGCATCGGTGTCGATGACGAATACCTCACCCTTGGAAAGCATGTTCCCAGGCATAATTCCGATCCAGCAATGTCTTTTGGTCAAATGGTCCGAGACAGCAGCGGGGCCTCGTCGCGCCGCGCCGTCATATGCACGGCATTCACGCCCGTGCTTCGGTTTCACTTATGTATGTTCCACCCGGTTCCCGGATTTGACGGATCGGGACATAAACTTTACATTTCGGGACATCTGCGGGAATGGCTGGCAGGAACGGTTCGCATGACCGACCTCATTCGCAGCGCGGGCTTGAGCTATTACCCGGAGGTCGCCCGGTCGGTCGGGCTCGACCCCAGACAGATGATGCGCAAGGTCAGGCTGCCGCTGGCCTGCCTCGACAAGCCCGATACGCCCATTGCCGTCACCGGCCTGCGACGTCTGCTCGAATTGTCGGCAGAGGCGTCCGGAGCCGAAGATTTCGGCTTGCGGCTTGCCGAGCGCGGCGGGCTGACCAATTTCGGCGCGGTCGGCCTGATCGTGCGCGAACAGGCGACGGTAGGTGAAGCCATCGAAGCCTTCTCGCGCTTCATCCCGATCCATCACGACGGCATGAAGCTGGACGTCACCCGCGACAAGCAGACCGTGACCGTCGCGCTGCACCTGCGCGGCCGACAGCCGACCGCGCCGCGCCAGTCGATCGACATGGCGCTCGGCAGCGTCCACCGCATCATCCAGTCGCTGTTCGGCAGCGATTGGCGGCCGCAGGAAGTGCACCTGCATTACCCACCGCCGCACGACCGCAAGCGCTACCGCGAGTTCTACGGCTGCCGCGTGACTTTCAATGCGGAGGACGATTCGATCCTGTTGTCGGCGCACGACATGGAGCGCCGGATCCCGAGCGCGCATCCGCTGATCGCGAGCTATCTGCGCAAGCGGATCGAGGCGATCGAGACGCGGCCGGCAAGCTGGGAGGAGAAGGTCGACGAGGTCGTGCGTCTCCTGCTCGCCGGCGGCGACTGCACGGTCGAGCGCGTCGCCGAGCACCTCGCCTGCACCCGCCGCACCGTCCACCGGCACCTCGCCGAAGCCGGCACCAGCTTCTCGGCGATTCTCGACGCGCAGCGCGCCGATCTCGTGGTCCAGCTGATCGATGATCCCGGCCGGCCGCTGGCCGACATCGCCGTGCAGCTCGGCTTCTCCGCGCAGAGCGCCATGGCCCGCTGGTTCCGCGGCCATTTCGGCTGCACCATCACCGCATGGCGCAAAGGCGTCAGGCCATTGAAATCGTCGACCGTGGCGACCGCAGCTTGAATCAGCGTGCCGGGACGGGCACGCCCATGATGGCGAGGGCGCGGCGAGGGCTGCCGGCGAGCAGCGGGCCGAACGCGATGGCAAAGCCGAGGAACGCAACGATCCAGCCGCAGGCGGCAAGGTGCAGCAACGCATCGCTGTGCGCAGGCCAAACCACCGCCGCGACCCGCGCCAGCGCCGCGACGATGATCGCGGCATAGATGGCTTGTGTCGCCGGCGACGCCGTCAGCGCCTGTCCGGTATGGCCGAGACTCGCTCGGGTCATCACCGCGACCGTCATGGTTCCGGCCGCGCCCGCCATCCAGGCGTGGATGCCCGCGCTCGGCGGCAACGCGCCGAAGACGGCAAGAGCATGCAGGAGGAAGCCAAGCGGCACGAAGACATAGCCGACATGGAGAATCAGGAGCAGCCTCTCGCGGAAGGTGCGGTCACCGGCCCAGCGTGCGAGCCGCACCAGATGGAGCCCGCCGACAAGCGCCATCGCCACGCCGGTGAGGGTGCTCAACGGCGCCACAATCCACGCGATGATCGCAATTGCGCTGCACCCGATCACCACACCGTCAAAGCGTCCGAATGGCACCGGGAGGCGGCCGGGGTTGAACTTGACCAGCCAGTTGCGGGTGAAGCTCGGGATGATGCGGCCGCCGATCAGCGAGATCATCAGCACGACCACGCCGATGCCGACGCGGATGCCGACATCGGCCGCACCCGCATAATGCGCTTCGAGATGGAAGCCGACATTGCCGGCGAGCAGCACGAGCACCAGCACCACCACAGGAAAGTTGCGCCAGTTGCCGCCGGCGATGATCTCGCGCGTTGCTGCAGCGACGACCAAGGTCAGGAAGGCGGCATCGACGGCAAGCGCAAACGCCCAGCCGATATCGGCGGACAGCGTCACGGCGACCCGGCCGGCGAGCCAGACCGCCAGCAGCGCGCCCAAGGACGTCCCCTGGATCGGCAGCCGCCCGGTCCAGTTCGGAATCGCCGTGAACAGGAATCCCGTGATCACCGCCGGCAGGAAGCCGTAGAGCATCTCATGGACGTGCCAATCGCGCGGCGCGAAAGCCGACGTCACCGACAATTCGCCGTAGAACATCGGCAGCCAGGCCAGGATCGAAAGCCCAGCCTGGATGGCGGCGAGCAGGAAAAAGGGCCGAAAGCTGTTCGCAAACAGCGGCCAGCCCTCAAAGTTGCGGGATCGGGCGCCAGCCATGGGTCAACTCCAGTCGATTCAAATCGTCGCCTGGAAAAATACTGCCGTCCGGCCGGCTCGTTTTTGAGCTATCGCAAACACCCTGACGATTGCAGGTGTCATCACACTTCCAGCGCCAAGGAGGCAGAATGGCCAAGGTCGACACATCGTTGGTTGCGCATTTGCCGCTGTTTGGGGGTGTCAAACCGGAGGACCTCGA
Source organism: Bradyrhizobium sp. MI1.11 (assembly GCF_055811255.1). Classification (NCBI taxonomy): domain Bacteria; kingdom Pseudomonadati; phylum Pseudomonadota; class Alphaproteobacteria; order Hyphomicrobiales; family Nitrobacteraceae; genus Bradyrhizobium; species Bradyrhizobium sp. MI1.11. The sequence goes on along the minus strand of NZ_JBVVPM010000032.1, from coordinate 85,859 downwards.
GGAGATCCTGCGCGAGGCCCGCTCAGTGCGCTATCCCAAGAACAGCGCCATTTTCGAGCAGGGTGCGGACGCGCAATCCTTCTTCCTGCTGCTGCACGGCCATGTTCGCGCAGCCAAGACCACACCGAGCGGCGAGCAGATCGTGGTGCGCTACGTCGCGCCGGGCGAGACGTTCGGTCTCGCGATGGCGATCGGGGCCGCGCGCTATCCCGCCACGGCGATCGCGGTCGACGACAGCGTCGCCCTGATCTGGCCGACCTCGGCCTGGCCGCGGCTGGTCGAGCGATTTCCCTCGCTTGCCGCCAACACGCTCCAGACCGTCGGCACGCGGCTGCAGGAGAGCCACACCCGAATCCTGGAAATGTCGACCCAGCAGGTCGAGCAGCGCGTCGCGCATGCGCTGCTGCGCCTCGCCAAACAATCCGGCAAGAAGCTCGACCATGGCATCGAGATCGATTTCCCGATCAGCCGCCAGGACATCGCGCAGATGACCGGCACCACGCTGCACACCGTGAGCCGCATCCTGAGCGGCTGGGAACAGCGGGGGCTGGTCGAGAGCGGCCGTCAGCGCATCATCCTGCGCGATCCGCATGGCATCGTCGTGCTGGCGGAGCGGAGCCCTGACAGCGGCGCGGCTCAAGGCCAGGGGTGAGGGTCGCTTCCGCTTACGGCGAAAGCGCCCCTCACCCGGGAATCCGCGCGCAGCCCGCGCGAATTCCAGATCGGTTCACGCCGGCACGCGGTCACACAGCGCGGCGAGGAATTTGTCGCGATCGATGCCATGCTCGCGGCAGGCGTCATCGACCGTGTGGAAGGTTGCGATCGGACAGCCCACGCAGGCCATCCTGAAGGCGAGAAACACGCGGATCGTGTGCGGCGCCGTGCGCATGATGTCATCGACCAGATCGTCGGATCCAAAAGGCATGGACAACAACTCCGTTCCGAAACCACGATAGCAGAGCGGGCGGCGGTTTCTTTGTTGGAGCGCAAGCTGCTTGTCATTCCGGAGCGCGCGAAGCGCGAGCCCGGAATCCATCGGGCAGCAGACCGAGAGGTGAAATGGATTCCGGGCTCGCGCCAAGTGGCGCACCCCGGAATGACGGGACTACACCGCCCGGCTGTGCAACTGCTTCGCGGGATCCAGATGCGCGTCGAACGCGGCTGCGACGCTGCGCACGAGAAAGCGGGAGTCCTTGGCGACTGCGATGCGGGCGCCGTCGAGTTTCACGACGCCGTCGGAAATCAGCGGCTTCAGACGCGATGCCGATTTCAGCATTGCCCCGGCCTCTGCGCCATGACGCGCGCAGATGTCGTCGAGATCGGCGCTGAACTCGCACATGATGCGCTCGATGATGTCGGCGCGCAGCCGGTCGTCGTCGGTGAGTCCATAGCCTTTCGCGGTGGCCAAATGGCCCGCGGCGATGCTCTGCGCATAGGCGCCGATCTGCACCTCGTTCTGGACATAGCCCTGCGGCAAATGTCCGATCGCGCTCGCGCCGAAGCCGAGCAGAACTTCGCCCTGGTCGGTGGTGTAGCCCTGAAAATTGCGCCGCAGCGTGCGTTGCTCGAAGGCCACGGCCATGGAATCGCCGGGTCGCGCGAAATGATCGAGCCCGATCTGCACGTAGCCGGCCTCCTTCAACGCATTGGCGATCGCGCAGGCTTGGTCGTGGCGCGCAAGGCCGTCGGGCAGCACGGCCTCGTTGATCATGCGCTGGTGCTTCTTGAAAGCAGGCACATGCGCGTAGCCGAACACCGAGAAGCGGTCGGGCCCAAGCTCGAGCGAACGTCGCACCGTATCCAGGCACGAGGCAACGGTCTGGTGCGGCAGACCGTAAATCAGATCGAAGTTGATCCCGTTGATGCCGGCGCGCTGGAGCATGTCGACCACGGAAGCCGTCTGCTCAAAACTCTGCACCCGGTTGATCGCGCGCTGCACGACAGGGTCGAAGCTCTGCACGCCCAGGCTCGCGCGATTGACGCCGGAGAGCCGCATCGCCTCGACCATGTCGGAAGTCAGCGTGCGGGGATCGATCTCGACTGCAATCTCGGCCGACGGCAGCACGAAGAACGATTGCCGCATCGCCGCCATCAACTCGGCAAAAGCCTCCGGCGCCATGATCGTCGGCGTGCCGCCGCCGAAATGGATGTGCTCGACCTTGATGCGCCGGCCGATCGTCTCGGACACCTGCGCGATCTCGCTGCGCAGCGTACGCAGATAGGCCGCGATGAGACCGTCTCGACGAACGATCTGGGTATGGCAGCCGCAATACCAGCACATCTCGCGGCAGAACGGCACGTGCAGATAAAGCGACGCGCTGGCCGCCGCCGGGAGCTCCGCCAGCCAGCGGGCGTAGGCCCCCGCGCCGATCTCCGGCGAGAAATGCGGTGCGGTCGGGTAGCTCGTGTAGCGCGGCAATCGTTCTTCGCCGTAGCTCGCCGCAAGATCGGCCCTCATATCTTACCCATTCGTCAATCAATGCTGCGCAGCGGGGCGGCGCATCCCGGATGGCACGAAATTACTCGTTTTCGGGTGCGAAACCTTGCGCTCGCTCAAAGTCCGAGCACGGGATCGGAGCCATGGTGACATTTGATTATTGCCCTCTGGAGATAGGTTATGGCGTCGTTCGCGCTCGATCTCGTTCTGTGGCTCACCGGCGTTCGCGGCCATATCCCGCGCTTCGACGATTTTCGTCCCGTCCCCTCCACGCCCACCGTTGGCGCCGGCCACGTGGTCCGCGTGATGGTCATCACGGCCGCGGTCTTCGCCGCGCTGTCGCTCGCGGTTTGGGGCACGGTCTGGATTGCGATCCAGTTGCTCTAATCGACGACAATCCATTCGCAATAAACGCAGCTGAACATGCGAACGATTTGCGGCCGACGCGACTGACGTCGCGAGTCGTCACGTCTTTCGTATCGCCGATGCGATCTTCGACAAACTCCTAAGGATTTTACCGGAGGCGAATTCGGCAAAAGCTTGTCGCAGCACAAACACACTTGCCGCGATCGGCGCACACTGCATTCCGTCATCAAAACCATTTCAGATGAAGGATGCTTCCGATGTTCACCCGCCGAGCCGCATTGATCAGCGCCGCCGCAACCGCCCTGATGCTGGCGACACCCGCCTTGGCTGCCGATGATCTCAAACTGCCGCGCCAGAAGGTCGAGCTGGTCGCTCCGCCCTTCGTGCATGCGCACGAGCAAGCGACCAAGCAGGGTCCCAAGATCGTGGAGTTCACGCTCACGATCGAGGAGAAGAAGGTCGTCATCGACGAGAAGGGCACCACGTTCCAAGCGATGACCTTTAACGGCTCGATGCCAGGTCCGATGATGGTCGTGCACGAGGGCGACTATGTCGAAACGACGCTGGTCAATCCCGCAACCAACTCCATGCCGCACAACATCGACTTCCATTCCGCGACGGGCGCGCTCGGCGGCGGTGCGCTCACGCTGGTCAATCCCGGCGAGCAGGTCGTCTTGCGCTGGAAGGCAACCAAAACCGGCGTGTTCGTCTACCATTGCGCACCGGGCGGCCCGATGATCCCCTGGCACGTCGTCTCCGGCATGAACGGCGCCGTGATGGTGCTGCCGCGCGACGGCCTCAACGACGGCAAGGGCCACGCACTGAAATACGACAAGATCTACTATGTCGGAGAGCAGGACATGTACGTGCCGCGCGACGACAAGGGCAATTTCAAGTCCTATGAATCGCCGGGCGAAGCCTTCACCGACACCGAAGAGGTGATGAAGAAGCTGATCCCCTCTCATGTCGTGTTCAACGGCAAGGTCGGCGCGCTCACCGGCAAGAATGCGCTGACCGCCAATGTCGGCGAGAACGTGCTGATGGTGCATTCGCAGGCCAATCGCGACAGCCGTCCGCATCTGATCGGCGGCCATGGCGACTATGTCTGGGAGACCGGCAAGTTCTCCAACGCGCCGGAGACCGGGCTTGAGACGTGGTTCATCCGCGGCGGCTCGGCGGGAGCTGCGCTGTACAAGTTCATGCAGCCCGGCATCTACGCCTATGTCACGCACAATCTGATCGAAGCCGCCGACCTCGGCGCCACCGCGCACTTCAAGGTCGAAGGCAAGTGGAACGACGATTTGATGACGCAGGTGAAGGCCCCTGCCGATATCCCGGCCCCCAACACCAACTAGACGCGACGAGGGGCCGGTGAATGACCGGCCCCTTTTCCTTGGGGAACGACCATGCTGATCGCATTCAAGTTGAAACTGCTGCTCGCCTGCGCCGCCGGGCTTGCAGGGCCGATCGCGGTGGCGCCGCTCGTGTCGGAGATCGGGACCCACGGCGCTGCGACGGAGCCCGCCATCGTCAGGGTCGCGCCAGGCAGCCTGTCCTATCGCGAGGCCGGCGATTTCACGCGTGCCGGGCAGCAGGCGGAAGCGCCGCTGCGCGCGATGCGCTTCGAGAGGCCGCTGTACATCATGCGGCATCAGGTCTCGTCATCCGACTATCAGATTTGCGTGCAGGAGGGCGCTTGCCGCGCGCTTGATCGCGGCGTGGCCATCGCCTCCGATCGACCCGCGGTGCAGGTGAGCTGGCATGATGCCGAGGCTTATGCGGGTTGGCTCTCGCGCAAGACCGGTCACAGTTACCGCCTGCCGAGCGACGTGGAATGGGCCTTTGCGGCCGGCTCCCGATTCAGGGATGACGGCCTTCCGGTGGACGCAACAGATCCATCGAAGCGCTGGATCGGCCGCTATGAACGTGAATCCGAACGCGACCTCTTCGACACGACGACCTATCCGTTTGGCAGGTTCGGTGTGAACGAGCACAGCATCGAAGATCTCGCCGGCAATGTCTGGGAGTGGACCTCGACCTGCTTCGTGCGCTCGCGGATCGACGCAGCCGGCAATGCCGGCCGTCCCACCGTGAACTGCGGTGTGCGCGTCGCCGAAGGCGCGCACCGCGCCTATGTCACCGATTTCATCCGCGACGCCCGTGCGGGCGGCTGCGCACAGGGCGTCCCTCCCGCCAATCTCGGCTTCCGCCTGGTTCGAGAGGAAACGTCCTGGGTCGCAAGCGTGTCGGCGCGGTGGAGCAAGACGTGGGCAGCAAGGTCGTAGCGGATCTAAACGCGAGGGAAGATCGACGCCGGCGCCTCATATTCAGTCATTGCGAGCGCAGCGACTTGTCCGCCGAAGCCTCGGCGAAGGCGGAAGCAATCCAGAATCTTTCTGCGGAGACAGTCTGGATTGCTTCGTCGCAAGAGCTCCTCGCAATGACGAAATTGCGGCGCGCGCCCGGCGCTCAACCGTCACTGCACGCGCGGCGTGCTCAGATCGCCCGCACGAACATGCGAAAGCCCGGCGCACCGATGATCGCCTCGAAGGCAGGATCGCGCTTCTCCTCGGCAAGGACGAAGCCGGCCTTGGCATAAGCGCGCTCGGCGGGCTCGTTGCCGATCAGGAACGATATCGTCGCCCGGGCAAATCCAGCTGCCCGCCCCTTCTCCAGCGCATGCGCGATCAGTGACTGCACCAGGCCGCGGCCGCGATAGGCGGGATCAGTCGCGACATACTCGATCATCCAATCGCCCTCGCCGCCCTGAACCCAGCAGGCGCGCGTGTAGCCGGCGCGTTGACGAATGGCCTCCAGCTCTGCCGGGGCGAGCCCGGACGCGGCTGCGACTTCCTCGATCGCACGCCAAGCCGCTGGTCCCGTGCCGGCCGCCGGTAGCGCACACAAGGCGGCAGCAGACTTGCCATCGATCTCGGCGACCAGAAATTGCGAGACGTGCCACATCGACACTGCGCGGGCGACTGCGACGCGCGCGATGAAAGCGCGGCACTGTGTTTCAGGCCAACCGAGCGCAACGTCGAACCAGCCGCGCGGCCGGTAGCCGCGCTGCGATGACAGGATGGTTTGTGCGATGAAATCGGCGTCTTCGGGACGCGCAGACCGTATCGTCATGCGCGCCCCTTCGCGAAAACCTTACGTGTTCTTCAGCGCGACGCGGAATTCGGCTTCGGTCTTGGCCTTGACCTCGTCGAGCGAGACGCCGTCGGCGAGCTCGATCAGCGCCATGCCGCCGCTGCCGTGCTTGTCGATGGTGAAGACGGCCAGGTCGGTCACGACCATGTCGACCACGCGCTCGCCGGTCAGCGGCAAATTGCATTGCTTCAGGAGCTTTGGACCGTCCTTGGCCGAATGCTCCATCACCACGACCACGCGCTTGACGCCGGCGACGAGATCCATCGCGCCGCCCATGCCCTTGACCATCTTGCCGGGGATCATCCAGTTGGCGAGATCGCCGTTCTCGGCCACCTGCATGGCGCCGAGGATCGACAGATCCATGTGGCCGCCACGGATCATGCCGAAGGAATCCGCGCTCGAGAAGTACGAGGTCGACGGCAGCTCGCTGACGGTCTGCTTGCCGGCGTTGATGAGATCGGCGTCCTCTTCACCCTCATAGGGGAACGGGCCCATGCCGAGCATGCCGTTCTCGCTCTGAAGGCTGACGTCCATGCCGTCGGGGATGTAATTCGAGACCAGCGTCGGGATGCCGATGCCGAGATTGACGTAATAGCCGTCACGCAGTTCCTTCGCGGCGCGCGCAGCCATCTGTTCACGGGTCCAGGCCATCTTAGTCTCCTGATCTCAAGCTGCCGTGCGCGGGCGGGTGTTGCGGAATTCGATGCGCTTCTTGGCCGTTCCGACCTCGACGATGCGCTTGACGAAAAGACCGGGTGTGTGGATGTGGTCGGGATCGAGTTCGCCGGCCGGAACCAGATGCTCGACCTCGGCCACCGTGACCTTGGCGGCCGTCGCCATCATCGGGTTAAAGTTGCGCGCGGTCTTGCGGTAGATGAGGTTACCTGCGGTGTCGCCCTTCCAGGCGTGGACGATGGCGAGGTCGGCGAACAGGCCGCGCTCCATCAGGTATTTCTGCCCGTCGAATTCCTTCACTTCCTTGCCTTCGGCGATCAGCGTGCCGACGCCGGTCTTGGTGTAGAAGGCCGGAATGCCGGCACCGCCGGCGCGGATGCGCTCGGCCAGCGTGCCCTGCGGATTGAATTCGAGTTCCAGCTCGCCGGCGAGGAATTGCTGGGCGAACAGCTTGTTCTCGCCGACATAGGACGAGATCATTTTCTTGATCTGGCGGGTTTCGAGCAGGCGGCTGAGGCCAATGCCGTCGACGCCGGCATTGTTTGAGACCACCGTCAGGTCCTTGACGCCGGAGTCGCGGATCGCGTCCGACAGCGTTTCGGCGATGCCGCAAAGGCCGAAGCCGCCCGACATGATCATCATGCCGTCTTTCAGAACACCCTCGAGAGCCGACTTGGCGTCGGGATAGACCTTGTTCATGCAAATTACCTTCGAGTGAACCTTCGGCTTGCAGGCGTCGCGCCTTAGTGGCGGCGATTATTAGGCGAAATCGTCCGAAGCCGTCAATGATACGGGGTTCTCCGCTCCACCCCTGGGTGATAGAAGCTGCCCAAGCCGTGGGCGCAACCGTTCCCGCGGCCTTGAAAGCGACAAGAAAACCCATCAAGTTGCGGCACTTAACACAATAGGTCTTGGGCGTGGGGCGCGCAGGTTTCCCGGCCCGCCTTCTGGCTCCAGCGACCAACTCGATCAGGACATGCCATTGACCATGGCCCAAGGAATGAAGCGCCTCGGGACGCCGATCGCGGCGCTGCTCGGCGTGGCGCTGATCGCCCTGATCGCGACCTCATGGCTCATCAACCGCGACGCGCTGCGCAAGGCGGTGGAAACGCAGATCCGCGACGTCACCGGGCTCGAGGTCAATGTCGCGGGCGCGATCGACATTTCGGTGCTGCCGGCAAGCTACATCTCCTTCCATGACGTCGGCCTGAAGGGCGGCGGCACGAGCGATCCCGCGCTCCATGTCGACGTGCTCACCGCGAACCTGCGGCTGCTGCCGCTGCTGCTGCAACGGTTCGAGATCGCCGACCTGACGCTGCTGCGGCCGCGCATCCATGTCAGCCTGAAGCCGGACGGCGAAAGCAACTGGACGCCGTTCATCCAGACCATCGCGCGCACCATGAAGCCCGGCGCCGAGAATCAAGTGTCGTTCTCCGAGATCCGGATCCAGGACGGCCTGCTCGATTACGAGGACGCCGCCATGCACGGCACCGAGAAGTTCGAGGACATCGACCTCTCGCTGGCCTGGCCCTCGATCTCGCGCTCCTTCGCTGCGACCGGACAATTCGACTGGCGCGGCGAACGGGTCGACGGCTCGATCAGCTTTGCCGATTTCGTCGCCGCGCTCTCCGGCGAGCGCTCGGGGTTGAAGGCGCGAATCGCGAGCGCACCGCTCAAGCTCGCCTTCGACGGCAGCGTCGCCAACCGCACCAGCCCGATGATGGAGGGCACGCTCACCATCGACAGCCCGTCCTTGCGCAACGCGCTACGCTGGACCGGCCAGCCGCAGCCCGCCAGCGGCGGCTTCGGCCGCTTCGCGTTGAAGGCGCGGGCCAATGTCGTCGGCGCGTCGATCGCGCTCACCAATGTCAATGTCGAGCTCGACGGCAACACCGCCGAGGGCGTGATGACCTACGCCAATAACGGCCGGCAGACGCTGCAGGCGACGCTCGCAGCCGACGCGCTCGACTTCACACCCTATATCTCGACCTTCCGCCTGCTCGCGAGCGGCGCGCGCGACTGGAACAGGCAGCTGTTCGATCTCAACGCCCTCTCGACCACCGACCTCGACATGCGCCTGTCGGCCGCGAAGCTGACGGTCGGGGCGTCGAAACTCGGCCGCACCGCGATCGGCGCAAATCTGCGCAACGGCACGCTGGCGCTCTCGGTCGGCGAGGCACAGGTCTATGGAGGCATCGCCAAGGGCTCGTTCGGCATCGCGCGCTCCGACACCGTGGCCGACATCAAGGCGCAATTCCAGTTCACCGACGTCGACCTTCAGGCCTGCGCCTCCGAGCTGTTCGGTATCAACAAGCTGTCCGGGCGCGGCAACATCAACGTCTCGCTCGTCGCGTCCGGCTCGAGCCCGTTCGGCCTCGTACAGTCGCTCGACGGCAGCGCCACCGTGACCGGGCATGATGGCGCGATCGCGGGCTTCAATGCCGAGCAGCTCCTGAAGCGGCTCGAGCGGCGGCCGCTGTCCGGCGGCGGCAATTTCCGCAACGGCTCGACCCCTTACGACAATCTCACCATCGCGGTGAAGTTCTCCGACGGCGTCGCCACCGCCGAGGACATCCGCGTCGAAGGACCGGCGGCGAAGATCACGATGACCGGTACCGCCTCGGTGCCGACGCGCGAATACGACATGAAGGGCGTGGCCAGCCTCAACAGCGCATCGGGGTTCGAATTGCCCTTCGTGGTGCAGGGCCCCTGGGACGACCCCCTCGTCTTCCCCGATCCGGAAAGCCTGATCCGCCGCTCGCCGGCCTCTGCGCCCCTGCTCGACATGCTGAAAGACCGCAAGCCGGGCGACGCGGTGCGCTCCGCGATCGAGCGCATCACCGGCACCGGAAAACGTCCCGCACCGGCCGAAGCGCCGACAGCGGAGAACGCCAAGGAAGGCGCGAAGTCGAACTAGTCCTGAGCGGATCGCGGACGCGGAACGCCTCCGCCAACGCATAAGAGCCGTCCGTATTTCGCCACGATGGTCTCATACCTGAGGTTGAAGCAGGAGGAGACATCGCCCAATGGGAAGCTTTGGAAGATGCCGGGTGGCCGCCGTTATTGCGGCGCTCGCGCTGGTCACCGTCGCGAGCGCCTCGCATGCGCAAGACGTTTCACGACCGGAGTCTGTTGATCGCCCCTCCGCTCTTCTCCTTCCTGCCGGGAAGGTCATTTTCGACGCCGCGGTGGCTCGTGCCAACAGGGGCACAAACGGCTTCGGCCTGCCCCCTTCGTTCCCACTGCCCTCGTGCGGATTTCCTGATGGGCTTTGCGGCGCGGTGAACCGCGACGGCACGCTTGCTGTGCCGGCCGAATACGATTGGGTCGATACCTTCCATGAAGGGCGCGCGCTGGTGCGATCGAATGGTCGCTATGGCTATGTCGACACAAGCGGTCATGTGATCGCAAAGCCGCAATATCCGATTGCAGATCGCTTCTCGCACGGATTTGCGCAGATCGACGTCGGCGGCCGATCCGGTCTGATCGACCTCGACGGCAACACCGCGCTCGAGCCGAAGTTTGGCTACGTCATTCCCTTCACCGAGAAGGTCTTCTTTGCCACCGAGGGCCGGACCACGTCAGGAGGCATCGCGGGCACTGAGCAGTTCAGCCATGGGATTTTCGAGTTCGTCGGCGCGATCGCCGACAGCAGAGCGGTCACTGCGACAGGCAAATGGGGCCTCGTGGACCGCTCCGGCGCCTGGCTTGTTCCGCCGTCTCTCAACGCGATCCTGCCTTTTGACACCGAAGGCACGGCGCTCATGCTGGCGAGGGTCGATTCAGGATGGGGTGTGATACGTCCCGACGGAAGCTGGGAGATCGAACCAAAATTCCAGCAGCTTGGTTCGTTTGTTGATGGGATGGCCCCCGCAAAGGTCGATGACCATTGGGGTTTCATTGATCGCGCGGGACGCCTCAAGATCGAGCCGAAATTCGAGAACGTCCATCAATTTGTACACGGCGCGAAATTTACCCCAGCCCGCCTGAACGGCCGATGGGGCCTGGTAGATCGCACCGGCGAATGGGTCGTCCAGCCCCAATACGAAAACATATCTCTGAAGGGGACTGCGCCATGGTCGTGGGACATTCAGAACGAGAAGAAGCATGGCTATCTCGATGAAAACGCCAAGCTCATTGTCCCGCCCCTATTCGATTTTTCGGTCGGGCGATGCGCCAATGGACGCATTGTCGGGGAGATCGACAGGCAGCCGCGAATTCTTGATGAGAATGGCAAGTCGATCGAGCCGCAGGAGGGTGAGCTATCGAGGCCGGTGACCTGCGACGGACCTTATATCCTCAAGATTAGCGGTAAATTTGCCTATGCGGCAGCCGATCTCACGCCGATGACGGCACAGCGGTTTGACCGTGCCGGCCCTTTCGTCGGCTCTCTTGCTGTCGCCGGTTTTGGGGACAAATTCGGATTGTTGAGAACTGACATCACCTGGGCCATAGAACCCACGCTCGATGCGATCTCTCCAGGCTTGCCGAATGGTTCGGTTCTAGCGCGGCTGGACGACAGGAACGGCATCATCGATGCCTCGACCGGTGCATGGATCACCAAGCAGCCTTTCGAACGCATCTGCCACATCAGGCCTGATATGGCCATGGCATTCGAGGGGGGTAAACGCGGCATCCTTGATGCCCATGGCTCCTGGCTAATCAAACCGCGAGAGGGACGGATGGGCATTCGCCTCGAGGATGGCTTGGTCCCGGCCCAATCGGGCGGGCATTGGGGCTTCATGAATGTGGAAGGAAAAATGGTGATCGAGGCGAGATTCGATGCACCGACGTTTTTTGATCGTGGCATCAACTGGACCAGTACCGACGCCTCTTGGTGTCCGATCGACCGCAGGGGACAGCCGATCGAAGGCCTTCAATGCCAGCCGTCGGACCCGCTAAAGAGACAGTTTGGCGTATTTGCATGTCAGCTCGGGCCCTGAGACCTCACGCGAATTGATCAGGGCGAATTGATGCGGCGATTGGATCGATGCCGCACATTAAGCATCTCCTCTCGCCCGACACCCCACGACCTATGTCTGACAAGAAGCCGCTAGATCGGATAGCGGCCATGCGCTAGTGTTTTATACGACCGGTTAAAAACACCGGCCGTTTGAGGGAGAAAAACGTGAAATCCAAGGTTATTGGCGCAGTATCACTGGCGGTCGCTGCGGCCGGGCTGTTCGCAGCCGCTGCACCCGCATTTGCGCAGCAGAAGACGATTACGGTCTGGTGGGGCAAGGGCTTCTACCGCTCCGAAGACGACGCGCTGCTCGAGACGATCAAGAAGTTCGAAGCCAAGACCGGAATCAAGGTCGAATTGTCGCAGTACGCGATCCAGGACATGATTCCGAAGACGGTCGCCGCGCTCGATGCCGGCACCGTGCCCGACGTCGCCTATTCCGACTCTTATGACGTGCAGGCCCAGGGCAAGTGGGCCTACGAGGGCAAGCTCGAGGATCTCACCGACGTCATGGAGCCGATCAAGGGCCGGTTCGTGCAGAACACGCTGGACGCCTCGATCCTCTATAACGACGTCACCAAGAAGAAGGCCTATTACGGCTTCCCGCTGAAGCAGCAGAGCATGCACGTCCAGATCTGGAACGACATGCTGGAGAAGGCCGGCTTCAAGCAGAGCGACATTCCGACCGACTGGGCGGGGTACTGGACGTTCTGGTGCGACAAGGTGCAACCGGGAATCCGCAAAGCCACTGGCCAGCGCATCTACGCCGTCGGCCAGCCGATGGGCGTAGAATCCACCGACGCCTTCCAGTCGTTCTACACCTTCATGGATGCCTACCACGTCAAGCTGGTCGACGACGACGGCAAGCTCACGGTCGACGATCCCACGGTCCGCGAGAACCTGATCAAGGCCATGAAGGACTACACCGACACTTATATCAAGGGCTGCACGCCACCGTCCTCCACGACCTGGAAGGATCCGGACAACAACGTCGCGTTCCACAACAAGACCATCGTGATGACCCACAACTTCACGATCTCGATCGCGGCTAAGTGGTATGAGGACTCGCAGAACCAGGCGCTCACGCAAGAGCAGCGCGACGCCGGCAAGAAGGCTTATGAGCAGGACATCATCACGGCGTCCTTCCCCAAGGCGCCGGATGGGTCGACCATCCGCTACCGCTCCGACGTCAAGACCGGGCTGGTCTTCAGCGTTGCCAAGAACAAGGCCGAGGCCAAGCAGTTCATCAGCTTCCTGCTCCAGGAAGAGAACGTTCGCCCCTATATCGAGGGCGCGCTCGGCCGCTGGTTCCCGGTGACGAAGGAAAGCCAGGCCAGCCCGTTCTGGCAGGCCGACAAGCACCGCAAGGCGGTGTACGCCCAGTTCACGGGCGGCACCGCGCCGTTCGATTTCACCAAGAACTGGAAGTTCACGATTCTCAACAACGAGAACGTGTGGGCCAAGGCGATGAACCGGGTGGTGAGCGAGAAGGTTCCGGTCGACAAGGCCGTCGACGAACTGATCGCCCGCATCAAGCAGGTCGCGGGTTAAGTCATCATCCCCTCGCCCCGCCCAGCGGGTGAAGGTATAAGAACAGTACCGGGGGGGGGGGGGGGGGGGGGGGGAGAAGAAAAACAAAAAAAAAAAAAAAAAATAACCTAGAATGGGGTTGAATGAAGCCCCCCCCCCCCCGCACCGGCCCGGGGCCGCCCCCCCCCAC
>NZ_JBVVPM010000032.1:0-72535 GCF_055811255.1 Bradyrhizobium sp. MI1.11 | reverse complement strand
TGCATCTACTTCTCCCCCCCCTCTAGGGGGGGTGGTTTTTAACACCCCCCCCCCCCCCCCCCCCGGGGGTTTTTTTTAAAAACACCCCCCCGGGCGGGGCGCCCCGCCCCGCAACTCTTTGAAGAGTCCAAAAAGAATGGCGATTACGCTCTCTGGTGATCAGTCGATCCCCGCACCGCCCTTGTCGTCGCGGCTGACCCCGACGCAAATCTGGGGCATCGTGCTGCTCGCACCCTATTTGCTCGTTTTCCTTGCCTTCGTCGTCTACCCCGTCTGTTACGGGCTATGGCTGGCGCGGGCCCCGTCGAATTATGTCGCGCTCTATAACGACCCGATCTTCGCGCGCGCCGCCGTCAACACGCTGATCTTCCTGGTCATCGGCATCAACATCAAGATGCTGATCGCGCTGTTTTTGTCCGGCTTCTTCGCGCAGCAGCGCACCTGGATCAAATGGCTCTCGGTGGTCTTCATCCTGCCCTGGGCAGTGCCGTCAATTCCGACCATCCTGTCGGTGCGCTTCATGTTCAACCCCGAATGGGGCATGGTCAACCACCTCATCTTCAACTTGACCGGTGATGACGGCCCGAACTGGCTGAACGACCCGACCGTGGCGCTGACCATGGCAATCGGCGTCCACATCTGGAAATCGCTGCCGTTCTGGACGCTGATCCTGATGACCGGACGGCTTGCGATCGCGCAAGATCTGTTCGAGGCCGCCGAGGTCGACGGCGCCAGCTGGTGGCAGAAATTCCGCTACATCACCTGGCCGTCGCTGCAGATGCTCTACATCACCTGCACGCTGCTCTCGATGATCTGGACGCTCGGCGACTTCAACAGCGTCTATCTGCTCACCGGCGGCGGCCCGGCCGACCTCACGCACGTGTTGTCGACGCTCGGCATCCGCTATCTCCGGCTCGACCAGCTCTCGCTCGCGATGGCCTCCATCGTCTGCGCGATACCGTTCGTCCTGCCGCTGATGTACTTCATGATGAAACGGTTGTCGCGATGAAGCTTCCCTCTCTCCGTGACGTCGCGACCGAGGCGCGGCTGCTCCTGATCGGCATTCCCGTCCTGCTCTGGACGATGATACCGATCTATCACATGTTCCTGTTCGCGATCTCGCCGAAGGAGGACGCGTTCTCGGGCAAGCTGTGGCCGGATCATCCGACGCTGCACAACTTCGAAATCGTGTTCAAGCAGCAGCATTACTTCCTGCGGGACTTCTACGTGCAGTTCTGGAATTCGCTGGTGATCGCGGCAGCCGTCGGCGTGCTCACGCTCGTCATCGCAACCGCGGCTGCGTTCTCGATCTCGCGGTTGCGCGTGCCCGGCGGGCGCATCGTGATGAACCTCGCGCTGTTCACCTATTTCATCCCGGCAGCGTTCCTCGCGGTGCCGATGTATCGCACCATGGGCAATTACGGCCTGCTCAACAATCATTGGTCGCTGATCCTGGCCATGGTGACGATCGCGAGCCCTTATGCGATCTGGGTGCTCAAGCAGGCCTCCGACAAGCTGCCGGTCGAGCTGGACGAGGCCGCGGTGATGGACGGCGCGACGACTCTCCAGATCTTCCGCCTGGTCTACTTGCCGCTGATGATGCCCTCGCTGGTCGCGATCGGCACCTATGCGGTGCTGCTCGCTTGGAACGAATATCTCTACGCGTTCCTGCTGCTCTCAAACGATCGCGAGATCACCCTCCCTGTCGCGCTCGGCAACTTCCTCGCCGCCGACGACTCGCCGTGGGAGCTGTTGATGACGACCGGCTTCATCTACGCGCTGCCGCCGGCCGCCATCTACTACGCCTTCCGCCGCTACATGGTGGGCGGGCTCACGGCGGGTGCGGTGAAGTCCTAAACATCGGCCGCGCGCTTGCTGCGATATGCGATCAGAAGCGCGACCGTCGAGCCGATGAAATAGCCGGCGGTCGCGCCCGAAATGGCGCGGCCGGCGATGAAGGCCACCGCGCGATCGCCCGCATCGATCGCCGAGATCACGCCAACCGTGTACTGCAGAGAGAACACGACGAGGTTGCGGACCAGCGCAAACGCGCTGCCGGGACGAATGATCTCCCCGGTCGTGTGATCGACATCGAACGGACGCGGCGTCAGGACGCCGAGCGGCAGTAGCGCCAGTGCCGCCGCGATCCAGGCGATCAGCGGCCATGTGCCGTCCTGATGTCCAAAGCCGATCCGTGAGACGCCCCAAACGATGAACACGGCCGGCACGATCAGCGCGCGCCAGATCGGCGTCCTGCGCGGCTGCATCGCCTTGATGCCCTGCCAGACCAGATAGGCGAACAAGGGCCAGACCCAGAGCGGCGTATGGACGAGGACCTGGTAGGTGAATATCACAATGCCTCCCCTCTCAAAGCGGCGCCGCGCTTTCGCCCTGCGAGCTCGACAATTTCGAGGCGAGCGAGGCGATCACGATGACGACCGCGATCAAGGCGATCACCAGCGTGCAGATCGCGTTGATCTCGGGCTTCACTCCCAGCCGTACCTCTGAATAGATCCGGATCGGCAGCGTCGCGGAGCCCGGGCCGGTGGTGAAGCTCGCGATCACGAGATCGTCCAGCGACAGCGTGAAGGCGAGCATCCAGCCCGCGACGATCGCGGGCGCAATCAGCGGCAGCGTCACGGCCACGAACGCCCGCACGGGGTCGCAGCCGAGGTCCATCGCGGCCTCTTCTAATGAACGGTCGAGCGAGCCGAGGCGGGACTGCACGACGACGGCGACGAAGCACATCGTCAGCGTGGTGTGGGCGATCGTCACCGTCCAGAAGCCGCGCTCGGCGTTCAGCGCCACGAACAGCAGCAGCAGCGACAATCCGGTGATCACCTCCGGCATCACCAGCGGCGCATAGAGCATGCCGGAGAACAGGGTGCGGCCGCGAAACCGCTCGCCGCGCGACAGCGCCACGGCGGCGAGCGTGCCGATCAGGGTCGCAATGGTCGCCGACGAAACCGCGACGCGCAGGCTCATCCAGGCCGCCTCGATCATGGCGCGGTCATTGAAGAACTCGTGATACCAGCGCAGCGACCAGCCACCCCACACCGTCACCAGCCGCGAGGCGTTGAAGGAATAGATCACGAGGATCAGGATCGGCAGATAGAGGAAAGCCAGACCCAGCGCGAGCGAGACGACGTTGAAGCGGGACAGGCGGGAGACCTTGCGCATCGCCTCACCGCCCCTGTTCCAGCTGCCGCTTCTGCAGCCGTTCGTACAGCAGCAGCGGGACCAGCAGCACCACCAACAACACGATGGCCGCGGCGGAGGCGACCGGCCAGTCCTTGTTGGTGAAGAATTCGAGCCACAGGGTCTGGCCGATCATCAGGGAATTGGAGCCGGCCAAAAGATCAGGAATGACGAACTCGCCGACGATGGGGATGAAGCACAGCAGCACGCCGGCGCCGACGCCGGGCAACGACAGCGGGAAGGTGACGAGCCAGAACACCTGCCAGCGCGGTGCGCCGAGATCGGAGGCGGCCTCCTCCAGCACCGGCTCCATTTTGGCGAGCGTGGCATAGAGCGGCAGGATCATGAACGGCAGGTAGGAATAGACGATGCCGATATACATCGCGCTGTCGGTGGAGAGCCACACCACCGGTTGGCTGACCAGATGCAGCACCAGCAGGATCTGGTTGAGCAGGCCGTCATGCTGGAGGATGTTGATCCAGGCATAGATGCGGATCAGGAACGAGGTCCAGAACGGCACGATCACCAGCACCATCGCCACGGCCTGCCAGCGCGTCGGCAGCCGCGCCATGCCGTAGGCGATGGGATAACCGATCAGGAGCAACATTGCGGTCGCGGTGACGGCGACGGTGAGGCTACGCACATAGGCGAACACGTAGATGTCGTCGGAGACGAGCAGCTTGAAATTGTCGATCGACAGCGCAGCAAAGGCGGCCTTCAGCGCCCCCCATCCCGCCATCAGGTCGAACACCGGCTCGTAAGGCGGCTGCGCGATCGCCGTCTGCGACAGGCTGATCTTCAGCACGAAGCCGAACGGCACCAGGAAGAACAGCACCATCCAGACATAGGGCGCGATCGCGGCAAGGCGAGCGGGTCGCGCAAAAATGCGGCGCGCGCTCATGACGGCAGCACCACGCAGTCGTCGGGCGTGAACCAGGCGACGACAGGCTGGTTCAGGCTGTAGGCGTCGACATCGAGGCGCGCGCTGTTGGCGACCGAAGCCTGCACCATCCCGCCGGCGTCGAGCTTCACCTTGTAAGTGGTGGTGCCGCCGAGATAGCAGATGTCGGCAATCACGCCGTCCAGCTGGTTGATTGCCGTTTCATGACCGGCTTCCCGCACCGGACCACGGCGCGACAGCTTGACCTTCTCGGGGCGGATCGCAACCGATAATCTGCCCTCGCCGAACGGCTCGCGCGGCTCCGCCACAACCAACGGTCCCGCATCGCGCGTGCCTATGACCAGACGATGACCGTCGCGCAATTTGGACTCGGCGTCGAACAGGTTGATGTCGCCGACAAACTCCGCGATCCAGCGCGAGCGTGGCGCCTCGTAGAGCTCGCGCGGGCTGGCGACCTGCGCGAGCTTGCCGTCCCTCATCACGCCGATCCGGCTCGCCATCGTCATCGCCTCTTCCTGATCGTGGGTGACGATGATGAAGGTCATGCCGAGCCGGCGCTGCAGCTCCATCAGCTCGCCTTGGGTGCTTTCGCGCAGCTTCTTGTCCAGCGCTGCGAGCGGCTCGTCGAGCAGAAGGAGCTGCGGGCGTCGCGCCAGTGCGCGCGCCAACGCCACGCGTTGGCGCTGGCCACCGGAGAGCTGATCGGGCTTGCGCTTCTCGAGCCCATCGAGCTTCACCAGCGCGACCATCTCCGCAACGCGCGTGGCGATGTCGGCGCGCGCCATGCCGGCGCGCTTCAGGCCGAAGGCGATGTTGTCGCGGACCGACAGGTGCGGAAACAGCGCGTAGTTCTGGAACATCATGTTGATCGGCCGCTCATGCGGTAGCGCCTGCGCGATGTCCTTGCCGCCGAGCAGGATGCGCCCTTGATCCGGCGCTTCGAAACCGGCGAGCATGCGCAGAAGCGTGGTCTTGCCGCAGCCGCTGGGCCCGAGCAGTGCAAAGAACTCGCCGGCCTTGATGTCGAGCGACACGCCGTCGACGGCCCGGAACGTCCCGAACGTCTTGGCGACGCCCTCGATGCGCAGCAGCGGCTCGCCGGCCGCGAACTGCGTCTCTCCAACCGCAGCCGCAGCCGCGTCTGTTCCGGGCAACTCGTCAGTCATGGTCCCTGCCAACCCCAATCCCGCCGCACGCTAGCGGCCGATCGTCCCCAGCTCAACCGGTTCGGGAGTAGCGTCCACTACAGCCCCGTAGCCCGGATGGAGCGCCAGCGTAATCCGGGACGGTCTGTCAGCGGTGAGACTTTCCCGGATTGCGCTTCGCTCCATCCGGGCTACCACTGACTAGCCCACACCCGCCATGAACGCCGCCAGCGCATCGCGGTCAGCCTCCGGCATGGTCAGGCCGAGCTTGGAGCGGCGCCACAGGATGTCCTCGGGAAAACGCGCCCATTCGTGGGTCATGAGATAGCGCACCTCGGCGCCCGTCAGCTCGGGACCGAAGGCGGCGCCGAGATCGTCCCGGGTCTTCGCCTCGGCAAGCACGACCGATAGCCGCGAGCCATAGGCCGCGACGAGGCGTTGGGCCTGCGTCTCCGACAGAAAGCGCCAACGGTCGCGCGCAAGATCGACCTCGGTGTCGAAACGGTCCCAGGCAAAATCTCCGCCGGGCAGCGCCGCGCCGGCGGTCCAGGGCGGCGACATCGGATAGAACGGCGTCAACTTCGTCACCGCGCGCTCCGCCCGCAGGCGCGAGGTGGTGACGTCACCGCCGAACATCGTGATCAGCGGCGCCTTGCGCCGCCGCGCGTCGAACAGCGTCGTGCCGTCACGCCGGCGCGCGGACGCCAGCGTCAGGTTGACGCCGGAGACCGCGCGCACCACGTCGGTCGGGGCAACGCGCTCGCGGAAATAGCGGCTCGCCGCTTCGCAGAGATAGCCGACATCGGCCCCCGGCATCGCGACGATCGCGGGATCGCCGGTGAAATCGTGCGTTACTGTTCCGATCAGGGTGAAATCGCGCTCGATAGGACTCGCGAAGATCAGCCGGCCATCGCTGTTCTGGAAGACGTAGACGTTATCGGAATCAAACAACCGCGGGACGATGATCTGGCTCATCTGCGTCGCCACCATGGCGGGTTGCGGCTGCCGCAGCACGGTCTCGGCGACCATCGACGTCCAGCCGCCGGTGGCGTTGGCCAGTGCCCGGGCCGTGATCGTGCGACGATGGCCGCGGTCGACCACCGCGAGCCGCCATGTATCGGTTCGATCGGCACGCACACAGCGCGCTCCAGTCCGAATCACGGCGCCGCGCTCGGCCGCATCCAGTGCCGTGAGCACCACCAGTCGGGAATCGTCGACGACGCAGTCCGAATATTCGAAGGCCGTGCCGAATGGTCGTTTCAGCGCGTTGCCGACCGGATGATGCGTGATGTCGAGGGTCGCCGTTGCAGGCAGGCCGCTCCGGCCGGTGAGGCTGTCGTAGAGGAATAGGCCAACGCGCAGCAGCCATGGTGGGCGCTCGTCGGAATGCGCCGGGATCACGAAGCGCATTGGCCGAACCAGATGCGGCGCGATCCGCAGCCAGGTCCGGCGCTCGGCGAGCGACCGGCGCACCCTTCGGAAGCCGCGCCGTTCCAGGACCGAGAGATCGCCGTGGATCAGCCGCGGTGTTGCCGAGGACGCCGCGCCGCCGAGATCGCCCTGCTCCAACAGGATGACCCGCAGGCCGCGGCCGGCGGCATCGCGCGCGAGGCTGACACCGTTCAGGCCGCCGCCGATGATCGCAAGATCGTAATCCGCCATGAAGCCGTCGAATGGGAGCGAAACGCTCGCCATCTCTAGAGCCATTTCCGTTCCGATGAAATCGGAACGGGGCTCTGGATTCCAGTTTGGCGCGTTTTCTTGACGCGAACCGGCACTTCGCTCGAAAACGCTCTAACCGGTCTTGAGCGCAAGCTCCATGACTTCGGCGCGACCAACGAGGCCGGCATATTTTCCGATCGGCAGGGGCTTGCCGAGCAGATAGCCCTGCACGCCGTCACAGCCTTCCGCGGCGAGGAAGGCAAGCTGTTCCAGCGTCTCGACGCCCTCGGCGACGATCGACATTTCCAGGCCATGCCCGAGATCGATCACCGCGCGCACGATCGCTGCCGATTGCGGGTTGCGGCCGAGATTGATGATGAAGGCGCGGTCGATCTTGATCTTGTCGAACGGGAACGCCTGGAGATAGCTCAGCGATGAATAACCGCTGCCGAAATCGTCCATGGAAATGCGCACGCCGAGCGCCTTGAGCCGGCGCAGCAGCGCAAGGCCGCGATCGAAGTCCTCGATCAGCACCCCCTCGGTGATCTCGAGTTCGAGCCGGCCGGGGGCAAGACCCGTCTCGAGCAGGATGGAATGGACGAGCCCGACCACGTCGCCGTGCATGAACTGCGCCGGCGACAGGTTGACCGCGATCTGAAGCGGCGTCGGCCAGGACGCGGCTTCGCGGCAGGCCTCGCGCAGGATCCACTCGCCCATCTCGACGATCAGGCCGCTTTCCTCCGCGATCGGGATGAATTCGGCCGGGGAGACCTGGCCGCGCACCGGATGCTGCCAGCGCGCCAGCGCCTCGAAGCCGATGATCTCGCTCTCGGCGACGCTGTGGCCCGCTGCTCCCTGCGGCTGGAAGGCGAGCGAGAGCTCGCCGTTCTTGATCGCCATCGAGAGATCCTGGTGCAGCACGCGGCGATCGCGGATCTGCTGGTCCATCTCCGGCTGGAACAGGCTGATCGTGCCGCGCGATTTCTGCTTGGCGCGGAACAGCGCCGCGCCGGCATTGGCGAGCAACGAGGCGGCGTCGGCGCCGTTGTGCGGGAAGATCGACATGCCGGTGGTGACGCCGGCACGGACCGGGCGGCCGTCAATCTGGAATTCCTTGGCGACGGCATCACCGATCTGCTGCGCCAGCGCGAGACCTGCCTCCGGCTGCTTGCCGTCGATGATCAGGCCGAACTCGTCGCCAGACAGGCGCGCCACCACGCCGCCGCGCGCGGAGTCCTGGAGCCGCTGGGCCACCTCGACCAGGAGCTTGTCGCCGTGCGCATGACCGAAGACGTCATTGACCTCCTTGAGGCCGTCGAGATCGACGCACAGAACCGCGAACTCCTCGCCGGTGCCCTCGCAGGCCTCGATCATCTGGGTCAACGCCTGCAGGAAAGCGGCACGGTTCGGCAAATCGGTGAGGCCGTCGTGATAGGCCATGTGCGCCATGCGCGACTCGGTCTGCCGGCGATCGGTGACGTCCTCGTGGGTCTTGATCAGATATTGCGGCTCGCCGGTGTCGCTCAGCACGGTGGCGCGGCGGGTGAGGAACAGCCGCAGCCCGTCCTTGGTGGAGATCGGGTGCTCTTCGGTGATCATCCCGCGCTTCTTGATCGCGGCTTCGTCGCGCGCAATGATCAGCTTGGCTTCCTTGGGATTGAAGATGTCGGACGCGGTCAGGCCCGTGGCTTCCTCGCGCCTGCGGTTGAGGATCGTCTCCGCGCTGCGGTTGGCGAGCAGGTAGCGGCCGTCCTTGACCTGCTCGACGATCAGGGCCACCGGGATGTTGTCGACCACGAGCTCCAGGAACTTCTTCGTGCTCTCCAGCTCCTTCGACAGCGAGCGGCGATCGGTGATGTCCTCAAACACGAGCATCAGGAATTCGGGCTTGTTGCTCTCGTTGCGGACCACGATCCGGATCGAGGCAACCATGCGCCGCTCACCGGCGCGGTCGACCTCGAATTCGTTGCGAAACTGGCCGTCCTGCGAATCGAGTGCCGCCCGGTCGGTCGCCTCGATGCTGTCCGCCGAGACAGGCGCAAACAGCTCGCGCGCGTTCTTGCCGACGACATGGTCGCGCGAGAAGCCCCAGAACCGCTCATAAGCGCTGTTGGCGAAGATGTAGCGACCATCCTCGATGTTCTTCGCGGCCACGCAGGCCGGCACGTGGTCCAGCAATGTTTCCAGGAACTGCTTGGTGGAGGCGAGCTGCCGCGACAGCCTGCGCTGCTCGCTGACGTCCAGATGCGTCGTCACCGAGCCGCCATTGGGCAGCACGAAATATTTCACCAGGATGGCCCGCCCGTCCGGCAGTTCGGTGATCAAGCCGTTGGTGCTTGCCGCCTTCTCATAGAACTCGTCGTTGGAGGCGCCCCCGAGCACACCGCGCTTGCGTCGCAGCTCAAGGAGTTCGTAGCCGTTCATGTCGGCCCAGAGATCCGACCGCGCCAGGCCGTAAATCTCGATATAGCGGTCGTTGCAGAAGATGATGCGCCGCTGCGCATCCGTCATCACCACGCCCTGGTTGAGATTGTTCATCGCGGAGGAGACGAAGGCATTGCGCCGCAGCTGCAGACGCCTGGTCCGGCGCAGCGAGGAATGGATCCACAGCGCGATCGCGACGAGGAACGAGCAGATCACGATGCCCGCGATCAGAGCTTCCCAGATCACGTTGGGATCGAGGTGGCCGAGATAGCTCGGAGGAGTGAAGCTGTCGGAGAGGGCAAAGGCGCGCGCAGGCGTCACCGCTGCGGCCAGGCACACGACGGCCTGCACCGCAATCGGAAGCGCGCTGCCCGCGTGCCAGTTCTTCTCAGCCATCAGCCACCCGCGATTTCAACGTCGGATTGTCTGGCCTCGCGGGTTTGGATCGGGTAAACGCCTGTACGCGCAACGAAAAAATGTGGCATCAAATACGGCAATTGCCCTGACATGATAAATGCTTCGTTAACGGAAAACGCCCCCGCGCCGCCGGTCCCAGGCGTGAGGCCATCGTCGCTTCGAGCGGACGTCCTGCACTACCATGGATAGGGTCGACTGCGTCGTCGTCGGAGCCGGCGTGATCGGGCTCGCGGTGGCTCGCAAGCTGGCGCAAGCCGGGCGCGAGGTGATCGTGCTCGAGGAAGCCGAGGCCATCGGCACCATCACCTCCTCGCGCAACAGCGAGGTGATCCATGCCGGCATCTACTACCGCGCCGGAAGCTGGATGGCGCGCATGTGCGTCGACGGCAAGCACGCGCTCTACCGCTACTGTTCCGAGCGCGGCATCCCGCACAGGAATAGCGGCAAGCTGATCGTCGCGACCAATCCGAAAGAAACCGAGAAGCTGCAATCGATCAAGGCGCATGCCGAGGCCAACGGCGTGCTCGACATGCAGTTGCTCACGGGCGATGCGGCATGTGCGCTTGAGCCGGCGCTCGCCTGCGACGCCGCGCTGCTGTCGCCGTCGACTGGCATCATAGACAGCCACGCCTACATGCTCTCGCTGCGCGGCGAAGCCGAGGACGCGGGCGCGGCCTTCGCGTTTCACACCCCGCTGATCCGTGCCAAGGCCACCGCCGGCGTCATTGAAATCGAGGCGGGCGGCGAAGCGCCGATGACGCTGCAATGCAGCCTCCTCGTCAACGCCGCCGGGCTCTCGGCGACCAAGGTGGCGCGCAACATCGAGGGCATGCCGCTGGAACGGATCCCGACGGCCTACCTCGCCAAGGGAAACTACTTCAGCTGCAATGCCAGGGCGCCGTTCTCGCGCCTGATCTATCCGGTGCCCGAGCCCGGCGGGCTAGGGGTGCATCTGACGCTGGACATGGCCGGGCAGGCACGTTTCGGCCCGGACGTCGAATGGATCGAGACGATCAATTATGAGGTCGACCCATCACGCGCCGAGCGCTTCTATCCGGCGATCCGCAAATACTGGCCGACGCTGCCTGACGGCGCGCTCATGCCGAGCTATTCGGGCATCCGCCCGAAGATCGTGCCGCCGGCGGTGGCCACGCAGGATTTCTTGATGCAGGGCCCGCGCGATCACGGCGTCGAAGGCGTGATCAACCTGTTCGGCATCGAGTCGCCCGGGTTGACGTCATCGCTCGCGATCGCGGATCACGTCGCCGAGCTCGCAAATGTCTAGTGGTTTAAAGCGAAGTGGATTCCAGTTGCGCGTAAAGAACCGCGTCCAGACAAGAAGCTAGAGCCGCACAAATCCTTGCACGGTGCGCGCCTTGCAGCAGGGATGAGCGCAAAGACTCCCATCCCTGCCTGAAAGGGTGCGATCAACTCTACGCTGTTACGGGGGTTACTAGTGGAGCGTGTCGCCGTGCCTGAGACGCTCGATCTGGTCCTTGACCATCAACTTCCGGCGCTTCAACTCAACAATTTGCAGGTCGTCTGTTGAAAGGTGCACGAGAGCTTCGTGCAATTCGTTTTCGAGAGTTTTATGCTTCCGTTCCAATTCAACCAGATGTGCCTGAATTGTCATTCGAAACCTCCTCGGTAGGGGTGAACCTTGGATTCGACCGGACGAGGAAGTGTACATCACCGATTCGTTCTGTCGATGGATATCAGTCGTCGCAGTGTCATTTTTAAAAATTCATATGTAACGAAGCGTGAGTAAGGGAACCACGCGGGAAAAATCCGTGATATCAATGCGCTTGCGCAACGCCGCAGCGACCCCAAAAATATCTCGCGGGAGATCGGCGCAGGACAGCCCGAGATCGCTTGCGATCACGGCGCGCAAGGACGATAGTTTCCACAGGGCATCCACAGCCTTAATCTCACGCCTATCGGTTTTTCGGCCACCGCAGACATGACCAATGAAGATGCGCGCGAACTCGAATCCGAGCTCGCCCGGTTGCACCAGGAACACCGAGATCTCGATGTGGCGATCGATGCACTGCATCAATCGCCCGCGCCCGACCTGTTGCGGTTACAGCGGTTGAAGAAACGCAAGCTGTTGTTGCGTGACCGTATCGCGTTCATCGAAGACCAGATCACGCCCGACATCATCGCCTGATCCACAGGAGGAGAGCTTTACGGCAGCTCGCCGCACGCGAATCCGCTTGACTCGAAAGGAACAAAATAAGAACATTTGCACACCAACGCCCCCAGGAAAACCGTCCAAGGAAAACGCAGATGTCGACAACCGCCCTTCTCGACAACAGCCATTATGAACAAGCCTGCGATCAGGCGATCGCGATGTGCGACGGCAATCTGCGCAGCACCATCAAGGCGCTGATCATGGCCAATGAATATCTGGAGGCCGAGCTGGAGGAATTGCAGGCGGCCATTTCCGCCGGCTGCATTCCGGAGACCTCACGCAGCAAGATGCGGAGCAAGAGCAGCGCAGCCTGAGCTGTCAGCTATCGGAGCCGACCATGTCCGATGTCACCTATTACGTTGCATTACCTTTCCTGACCGACGAGGACGGATCGCCAGTCGCAGGTGCGGCCGAGGAATGCCAGACCGCGGCGGCCGCGTTACGGCGCGCCGAGGTTATGTCGCACGGCGCCGGCCACACCGGCGCCGTCGCGTTCAGCCGCAGCGGCGATCCCATGACCGGCGAATTCGGCGACGCCAAACTGCTCCGCAGCTTTGGCAACGTACCGAAGGACCTCGGCACGCTTTAACTAGCTGCTGACGAGCCTGATGCGCGGCTCGTGCCGCCGGTGCGCCTTGCGCACATACATCGCGGCATCGGCCTCTTCCAGGGCGCGCGCGGCGTCGGACTGTACCCCGAGCAGGGCCACGCCGGCGGAAGCGCCCGCGCTTACGTGCTGGCCGCGAAAGACAAAGGACAATTCGTCGACAGCCTGCTCGAAGGCCGCGGCCTTCGCCTTGGCGTCGGTCTCGCTGAGATTCCAGAGCAGCAGCGCGAACTCGTCGCCGCCGAGCCGGCCGACCACGTCGGAGGCGCGGATCTGCCGCGTCAGCGTGGTGGCAATCGCCTTCAGCACCTCGTCGCCGGCCGCATGGCCGAAGGAATCGTTGATCGGCTTCAGCCGATCGACGTCGAGCACGATCAGCGCGCCGCTGGCGCGGTAGCGCTTCATGTAGGCGACGGCGCGTCCGAGTTCGCGTTCGAAGCCGCGCCGGTTCGGAATTTCGAGCAGGAAGTCGGTGTCGGCGGCCGCCTCGAGCTCCGCGACCCGCCGCAGCGCCCCCTTCAGCTTGCTCCGGAGGTCACGGATGGTCGCGTTGATGGCCGTCTTGATGACCGCTTTGGCGCCGTCATCGGCAGACGCTCCGCGTCGCGACGGTCTGGTCGGACGCTTGACCGGACGCTTAAGAGCAACTTTGGAGCGAGCGGCGCTGGTTTTCGGGCCCTTTTTGGCCTTCGCAGCGCTCGCCCTTTTTGGTTTCTTCATGGGCATCCTGCTCAATGAAGGCTTGCGGGGATTCACCAAGACAGGATAGTGCATTCCCTTCTCCTTGCCACCGCCTTGCGAGCCACCGGCCGGAACCGCTAATCTGGCCTATCTTCCTGTTTTTCGAGCACAATTCACGTCATGACCGCGCCGATCGCCATCATCATGGGAAGCCAGTCGGACTGGGACACGATGCGGCATGCCGCCGACACGCTCGCAGGACTCGGCGTTGCCGCCGACACCCGCATCGTTTCAGCCCACCGCACCCCCGACCGGCTGTTTACGTTCGCCAAGGGCGCCAAGGCGGCTGGTTACAAGGTCATCATCGCCGGCGCGGGCGGCGCAGCCCACCTGCCCGGCATGGCGGCGGCGCTGACGGAACTGCCCGTGTTCGGCGTTCCCGTCGAATCGAGGACACTCAAAGGCATCGATTCGCTCTATTCGATCGTCCAGATGCCCGCAGGCGTCCCGGTCGGCACCCTCGCGATCGGCAAGGCCGGCGCCATCAATGCGGCGCTGCTGGCGGCCGCCGTGCTGGCCTTGTCCGACCCGGCCTTGTCCGACCGCCTCGCGGCCTGGCGCAAGGCGCAGACCGAGGCCGTGGCCGAGCGCCCGGAGGACAAGGCGTGACTGACGCAAAGCAGGTGAAGCTGAAGCCCGGCGACACCATTGGCATTCTCGGCGGCGGACAATTAGGGCGGATGCTGGCCATGGCGGCGGCCCGGCTCGGCCTGCGCTGCCAGGTGTTCTCGCCCGATCCGGACTCACCGGCCTTCGACGTCGTCCTGAATGCGACCTGCGCCGAATACGCCGATGTCGAAGCACTCGAGCTGTTCGCCAACGACGTCGACGTCATCACCTACGAATTCGAGAACGTGCCGTCCGCGGCCGCGATGGTGCTGGATGCGCGCCGCCCGGTGCTGCCCAACCGCAAGATTCTCGAGACCACCCAGGACCGACTCGCCGAAAAGGATTTCGTGACCCGGCTCGGCATCGGCACCGCGGCCTATGCCGACGTCACCTCGGTCCCGTCATTGCGCGAGGCGATCGCCAGGATCGGCCTTCCGGCAGTGCTGAAGACCCGTCGCTTCGGCTATGACGGCAAGGGCCAGGCCATCATCCGCGAGGGCGACGACATCGCGAAAGTGTGGACCAGTCTCGCCACCAAATCGGCCATCCTGGAAGCCTTCGTGCCGTACGAGCGTGAGATTTCCGTGATCGCCGCCCGCTCGGCCACAGGCCAGGTCGAGTGTTTCGACGTCACCGAAAACGAGCACCGCGACCACATCCTGAAGATCTCCCGTGCGCCCGCGCGGATCCCGGATGTGCTCGCCGAGGAAGCGCGCAGCATCGCCGGCAAGATCGCGGGCGCGCTCGATTATGTCGGCGTGCTTGCCGTCGAGATGTTCGTGCTCGCCAACGGCACCGGACCCAAGGTGCTGGTCAACGAGATCGCTCCGCGCGTGCACAATTCCGGACACTGGACGCTCGACGGTGCGTCCGTCTCGCAGTTCGAGCAGCACATTCGCGCCATTGCCGGCTGGCCTCTCGGCAAGCCCGTGCGCCACGGCGAAGTCGTCACCATGACCAATCTGATCGGCGACGAGATCAACGAGTATGAGAACTGGCTGAGCGTGCCGGGCGCGACCGTGCACATTTACGGCAAGGGCGCGCCGCGTCCCGGCCGCAAGATGGGCCACGTCACCGAAGTGCGACCCACGACCGGCAAATAACGGGACCGCGGCGTATGCCGCGATCCCGCTTTGCGATTACGCCGTCTTTGCGCCCGCGACGACGCCGGTGGGTTCGTCGCTGAGCCAGCGATAGATCACTCCGCCCAGCGCGCCGCCGATCAGTGGCGCAACCCAGAACAACCAGAGCTGCGACAGCGCCCAGCCGCCGACGAACAATGCGGGGCCCGTGCTGCGCGCCGGGTTCACCGAGGTGTTGGTGACGGGGATGCTGACGAGATGGATCATCACCAGCGCGAGCCCGATCGCCAGCGGCGCAAAGCCCACGGGCGCGCGGCCGTGGGTAGCGCCCATGATGAT
Organism: Bradyrhizobium sp. MI1.11; assembly: GCF_055811255.1. NCBI lineage: Bacteria > Pseudomonadati > Pseudomonadota > Alphaproteobacteria > Hyphomicrobiales > Nitrobacteraceae > Bradyrhizobium > Bradyrhizobium sp. MI1.11. The sequence goes on along the minus strand of NZ_JBVVPM010000032.1, from coordinate 57,219 downwards.
GAACAGGAACATCATGGTCATGACCACCTCGGTGAGAAAGCACACGATCATGCTGTACTGGCCGGGAGAATGGGCGTCGTAGCCGTTGGACGCGAACCCTTTACTGACGTCGAAGCCGGGCGCTCCGCTTGCGATGACGTAGAGAAGCCACGCGGCCACGATCGCGCCGGCCACCTGCGCGATCACATAAGGCAGGATCTGTCCGGCCGGAAAACGTCCGCCGGCAGCAAGGCCGACAGTGACGGCCGGATTGAGATGGCAGCCGGAGATGTGGCCGATCGCATAGGCCATGGTGACCACGCTCAGCCCGAATGCGAGGGAGACACCGACCAGACCGATGCCGACCTGCGGAAAGCCGGCTGCGATCACAGCACTTCCGCAACCTGCGAATGTGAGCCAAAAGGTGCCGATAGCTTCGGCCGCGTATTTCTTCATATCCATGTGTCGTCCCCTGCTTTCAAAGATTCCGGAACAAAGCTCCGGAAACGGCCCCACCCTTGGCGTCAAATCTCCCAAATCAGGGCCGCACAGAGGTATTTTGCCTCATTTAATGGCTGAACTTGGCCCGAAAACCCGCTTGGCCGGTGGACATCCCAGGTTTTGTCTGATACATCCGCGCCCTCAAGGTTAAGGGCTTGTGCGTTTCGCCATCCCCTTTGACTTACCAGAATTCAAATCCGATCCACTGAAGAGGATGCCGCGTGCAGGTTCTCGTCCGCGATAACAATGTCGATCAAGCCCTCAAGGCGCTGAAGAAGAAGATGCAGCGCGAGGGTATTTTCCGCGAGATGAAGCTCCGCGGTCACTACGAAAAGCCCTCCGAGAAGAAGGCCCGCGAAAAGGCCGAAGCCGTGCGTCGCGCACGCAAGCTGGCCCGCAAGAAGCTGCAGCGCGAAGGCCTGCTGCCGATGAAGCCGAAGCCGGTGTTCGGCGCTGGCCCTGGCGGTGATCGTGGCGGTCGCGGCGGCCCGGGTGCTGGTGCAAGTGCCGGTCCGCGCGGACCGCGCTGATTTACCGGACTTGAGAGACTTCAGTTTTCGATGACGCGGGCCCCTGGCCCGCGTTATTGTTTTGTGAGCGGTGCCTTCCTGGGATGGGGCACTCCCGATGCGGCACTAGCGCGAGCGAACCGTAGATGGCCTCCCCTTTCCCCAAGCGCGGCTTGGCGCGGTTACGCCAGATCTTGCTGCAGCCATTTGCGCTGGCCTTGATGGGGATTTCGCTGTGCGGCTGCTCCTTCGACCTGGGATCGCTGACGCCGGAGAAGGAAAAGCCGCAGGAGGCACCCAAGGCGGCCACGACCGCCGAGAATGTGGTCAGCGCCGGCAATGTCAGCGAAGCCCAGGCCCATACGGCAAAGGCCCAAGCCTTGGCAAAGTCCGGCGAGACGGCGGCCGCGCTCGATGAATTCAATCACGCGGTCGGACTCGATCCCTACAATGCGCAGGCGCTCTATGGCCGCGCCCTGATCTACCAGGGCAAGAACCAGCACGATTTCGCGATCGCCGATTTCAGCGCGGCGAGCGGCCTTAACCCGCAGAAGGTCGAGCCGCTGCTCGGCCGCGCCAACAGTTATCTCGCCCTCGGCAAGGCCAAGGAGGCCGCGGCCGATCTGGATGAGGCTTCCGAGGCCGATCCCCACAATGCCCAAGTTTGGACCATACGCGGCCAGGCCTATGAACGGCTGGGCGACAGGACCAAGGCGGCGGCGTCCTACACCAAGGCGGTCTCGCTTCGTCCACGCGACGATGCCGCCCGCAGCGGCCTCGCCCGCGTCGGCGGCTGACGATTCTGGCGAAGCCGCAGGCGCCGTCTTAATCCGGGGTGACGCCCTTCGGCAGAACGGAGTGGAACATGGACTTGACGCCCGACAGCATGTCGTCGGCGACATTGGTCTTCGGCCGCGGCATGGACGCGCCGGCATCGGCGCGCAGATCGAGCGGGGGCGCGATCATCGGGACAGGAATGTCAGCCGGCGGCGTCAGCCGATTCGGGTTCTCGTTGCCGACCGAGGCCGTGTAGGGCGGGTTCGCCTGCGACGAGCCGCCATCGCCATAGGCCTCGGCTGCGGGCGTCGAGACCGTGATCGGCGGCGGCAACGGACGCACCGTTGACTGATCCAAGGGGATGATACGCGGAGCCTCCGGGCTGCGGGCGGCTTCGCGCACCGCAGGCTCCTGAGTCTTCTCGGGCGCCTTGGCTTCCGAAGACTTGGTCTCAACCGACTTGGCCTCAACCGACTTGGCCTCAACGGCTTTACCCTCAGGCGACTTGCGCAGGCGCTCGATCGCGGCGCGCACGAGATCGTTGGCGTCGGGGGTTGCGGTCGGTGCGGCAGCAGCCGGCGCCGAATTGGCCTCCCCCACCGGGGTGGCGGGAACGGGTGCACTGACGACCGGGGTGGACTTGGCGACTGCCTTCTCGCGCGCGGACGGCTTGCCGCGCGGGGCGGCCTCGGCCGGTGCGACGTCCGCCGTAGAAGTCTTTGGCTCCGCGGCGGGCTGATCGCCAGCCTTCTCGGTCGCCGGCTTGTCCGCCACCTTCTTCTCGGAAATACCCTTGGCCTTGACGCCCGGCGTGGGCAGGTTGGCCAGATCGGCGGGCTTGCCGTTCTTGCCAGCGTCGGCAGGCGCCATCACGGCCGCGGGTGCATCCGCCGCCGGCTTCGCGTTGATGTAATGATTAACGATGTATGCCCCGATGATCGTTGCGAGCACCGAGGGGAAGATGTCCATCGAGATTTTAGCGATGTATTTCAGCATTCCGGCCACTCCCCGCGCGATCTGATGCGGGAACTTTGAGGCATAGTGAGGGATCAACTGCGACGGATCAATGGCAAAGGGGTACGCCGGATTTACGACTTCAGCTCAACCTCAAGGAACACGATCTCGGTTGCGGTTTCGTTAAGCACATCGTGCTGGACGCCGGCCTTGCGAAAATAGGATTTTCCGGCCGCAAGTTGCGCCTTGGACCGCTCGCCATTGGGTGCCACGATGGTCATTTCCCCTGCGACCACGGGAACAATGACGTAGTCCATGCCGTGGGTGTGATGCCCGGTGGCGCTGTTTGGCGCGAGCCGCCACTCGGTCACCCGAACCTGCTCATTGTCGACCTGAACCTCGGACTCGGCGGCAAGCATCGGAACTCTCCTGGGGCATATCCGGAAAACCGGTTCAGGGCACGAAAACCATGAACACGTAGACGGCAAATACCACCATATGGACCAGCCCGAACAGGACATTGGTCCTGCCCGTACCGAAGGTCAGCATGCTCAAAAAGAAGGTCAGGAGCAAAAGCACGCTGCCCTGGCCGCTGAGGCCGAGCGTGAGCTCCTTGTCGAGCGCATAGGTGGCGACACCGACCGCCGGGATGGTCAGCCCGATGGTGGCCAGCGACGAGCCGAGCGCGAGGTTGATGCTCTTCTGAAGGTCGTTTTTGCGAGCCGCCGAGACGGCTGCGACGCCTTCCGGCAGCAGGATCAGGAGCGCGACCAGAAGTCCGGCAAAGGCAGGCGGCGCGCCGATCCTGGCCGCGACCGCATCGACCACCAGCGAGAATTTCTTGGCCAGCAGCACGACCGCCAGCAGCGCAATCAGCAGCAGCACGACGCTGAGCGCCAAGGTCCTCCCCGACAGATGCGCCTCCCCGCTCCCGCCGCCCGCCCGGTCGTGAACGAAGTAATCCTTGTGCAGCACGGTCTGGGTGTAGAGAAACACCCCATACAGCGCGAGTGTGACCACGTCGACGAAGCCGAGTTGAGCCGCCGAATAGACGGGGCCCGGCGTGGTGGTCGTGTAGTTCGGCATGATCAGGGTGATGGTCGCGAGCGCGAACAGCACGCTGAGATAAACGTTGGCGCCGGAGAGCTGAAAACCCTGCTCGCGATAGCGCAGGCCGCCGATGAAGATGCAGAGCCCGACGAGGCCATTGCAGACGATCATGACCACGGCGAACACGGTGTCGCGCGCCAGTTCCGGAGCCGGCTTGTCGCCCAGCATGATCGTGGTGATCAGCGCCACCTCGATGATGGTCACCGCGAGTGTCAGCACCAGCGTGCCGTAGGGTTCGCCGACCCGCTCGGCGATCACTTCGGCATGATGGACCGCGGCAAACACCGTGCCGAACAGGATGACGAGGAGCACGAGGGCGAAGACGAGCCCGCCGAACGACAGCGTGAACACGTAGTCCGTCGCGCTGACGGCCGCGAACAGCAGCACGGCCAGCGCCGGAAAGATCCAGGCCGACCGAGGCATCGGATTGTGCGCGCTCATCCACCGGCTCCAATTGCTTCGCGCAAATTCATCGCATCTTGGGCGAGCAGTAGCAAATCGGGTGGCGGATTCAATGCCAGCGCAGGATCGGAGCGAACGGCAGCAGCGTCAGCAGCACGAATAGCGGGATCAGCACCGCGCTGGCGCGCACGAAATAACCGAAGAAGCTCGGCATCTTGATGCCGTTCTCGCTGGCGATGCTGCTCACCATGAAATTCGGTGCATTGCCGATATAGGTGAGCGCGCCCATGTAGACTGCGCCCATGGAAATGGAGGCGAGCGTGCCCGAGAGTTCGTGCATCAGCACCTGCGGGTCGCCGCCGGCGAGCTCGAAGAACAACAGATAGGTCGGCGCATTGTCGAGGAACGCCGACATCAGACCGGTGAACCAGAAATAGGCAACCTCGCGCGGCGTGCCGTCCGGCGCCGTCACGGCCGACAACAGCCAGGCGAACGCGCCGTGATGGCCGGCATCGAGCATGGCGATGACCGGGATGATCGCGACAAAAATGCCGGCGAACAGCTTCGCGACCTCGCGGATCGGCTCCCAGGTGAAGCCGTTGGCCTGCCTGTGCTCGTCCGGCGTCAACCACACCGACAGGGCCGCTATGGCCAGCAGCGCCGCGTTGCGGGCGACGTCTTCCAGCTCCAGCCTGGTTCCGAGAATGTCGAAGGCGATGCCGGGCTTCCACATCGCCGACGCCAGCAGGCTCGCGACGATGGCTGCGATCAGCACCAGGTTGACGAGGCCGCGGATGCGGACCGGCTTCGCGGCGCCGGCGGCGCTGAACAAAGGTTCGCTACGGAAGCGCCAGACGTCGATGACGACGAAGATCGCGAGCAGCAGTCCGGCAACGATCGCCGTCTGCAGCCAGATGGTCCGCGTGGTCCAGAAGAAGTCGACACCGTGCAGGAAGCCGACGAACAGCGGGGGATCGCCGAGCGGGCTCAGCGCACCACCGACATTGGCGACCAGGATGATGAAGAAGATGACGACATGGGCGTTGTAGCGCCGCGGCCGGTTGGCGCGGATCAGAGGGCGGATCAGGATCATGGCCGCTCCCGTGGTGCCGACGACGCTCGCCATCACGGTGCCGAGCGCAAGGATGCCGGCGTTGGCCGCCGGTGTCGCCTTGATGTCGCCCGTCACGAGAATGCCCCCAGCCACGACATAGAGCGAGAACAGCAGCACGATAAAACCGAGATATTCGGCGAGCATGGCGTGAACGAGCGCCGCCAGCGTCGCCGTGCTCCCGGCCAAGATGACGAGCGAGGCGAGTGCCAGCAGCGACCAGGCTGCGGCGATCTTGCCGTAATGATGGTGCCAGAATCGTGCAAATAGCAGCGGGCCGAGCGCAATCGACAGCAGCAGGCCGGCAAAGGGAAGCGCATAGGGCCAGCCCATCGCCGCGCCGTCGAGCCCGGTCGCAGCCCATGCGTGCTGTGGCAACAACACGACGAGGATCGCGGCGATGAACCCGCTCGCGCGCCGAACGACAAGTCGTCTAGGAAGCAATGAATCGCCTCGCCGTTTCAATCGCACCGAACGCATCGAGATTGTCGTGTCCACCGCCTGCAAAGCGAACGAACTGCTTCGGTTCATGCGCAAGCGCGAACAGACGCTCTCCGAACACGATCGAAATGGCAAGGTCATTGGTGCCATGCATCACCAATAGCGGCACAGTGACGCGCGGGATGCGCTCGTCGGAATGAAAGGGATCGCGCATCAGCAGACGCACCGGAACGAACCAGAACGATGATGCTGCAATGTCGGCCGTCGATGTATAGGGCGCTTCCAGGATGAGTTTTCCAACACGATGCTCCGAGGCGATCGCGACCGCCACGCCTGTCCCGAGCGAAAAGCCCCAGGCGGCGATTCGTTCCGCCGCGTAGCGCGCAGTGGTGAAGGCGTAGGCGGCCGCGGCATCGCGCAGCAGGCCCGCCTCGCTCGGCGCCCCGCTCGAGCCGGCATAGCCGCGATAGGACAGCGCGACGAGGCCGGTGCCGTCCGCCGTCATGGCCTTGAAACGGCTGACGCGACCGGCGAGATAATCGCCATTGCCTGGGAAATACAGGATCACGGGGCGGCCGGGCCTCGCCGGCACGTGCCAGACGATGACCTTCTCGCCATCAGAGGTGGTCAGGACGTGCTCTTCGGCCTCAGGGAGGCCTGCGGCATCCGGCGCGGTGCGACCGACGGGCGGGATCGGAAACAGCATCTCGCGCTGCCTGACATACAGCACGAGGAGACCGGCGCAATAGACGGTCACGAGCAGGATGGCGATCCACTTGACGATGGTCATGATGACACGGCCCGGCCCCCGTCAAGGCTTTGCACCGGCTCCGCAGCAATTTCATGACCTCGCGGGAGGCGCGCCGGCCGCACGCCGCCCAATGAGCGGTGTGCCATACGACGCGCTGCTCGCGCGTCGCTTTGGCAATGGCCCGCTTGCCTCCGCGCTACATCGCCTTGACGATGTTCTCGGTGACCTTCTTGGCGTCGCCGAGCAGCATCATGGTGTTGTCGCGATAGAACAGCGGATTGTCGATGCCGGCATAGCCCGAAGCGAGCGAGCGCTTGATGAACATCACGGTGCCGGCCTTCCAGACCTGGAGCACGGGCATGCCGTAGATCGGCGAGGTCTTGTCCTCTTCGGCGGCCGGATTGGTGACGTCGTTAGCGCCGATCACGAACGCGATATCGGCCTGCGCGAATTCGGAGTTGATGTCCTCGAGCTCGAACACCTCGTCATAGGGCACGTTCGCTTCGGCCAGCAGCACGTTCATGTGGCCGGGCATGCGGCCGGCGACCGGGTGAATGGCGTATTTCACCTCGACGCCTTCCTTCTTCAGGACGTCGCCCATTTCGCGTAGCGCATGCTGAGCCTGCGCCACCGCCATGCCGTAGCCGGGCACGATGATGACCTTCTGCGCGTTCTTCATGATGAAGGCCGCATCATCCGCCGAGCCGAGCTTGGCCGGCTTCTGCTCGCCGCCGCCACCGCCGGCCGCCGCGGTCTCGCCGCCGAAGCCGCCGAGGATGACCGAGATGAAAGAGCGGTTCATCGCGTGGCACATGATGTAGGACAGGATCGCGCCGCTCGATCCCACCAGCGCGCCGGTGATGATCAGCGCGGAATTGCCGAGAGTGAAGCCGATGCCGGCCGCGGCCCAGCCCGAGTACGAGTTCAGCATTGAAATCACGACCGGCATGTCGGCGCCGCCGATCGGGATGATCATGAGGACGCCGAGCGCCAGCGCGATGATGACGATCAGCCAGAAGTCGAGCGCGCTGCCCGACATCACCAGCCCGACGATGAAGACGACGAGGGCGATCGCGAGCGCGATGTTGATGATGTGGCGGAACGGCAGGATGATCGGCGCACCGCTCATCCGCGCGGACAGCTTCAGGAACGCGATCACCGAGCCGGTGAAGGTCAGCGCGCCGATGGCGACGCCGAGCGACATCTCGACCAGGCTCTGCGGATGGATGTTGCCGGGGCTGCCGATGTCGAAGGCCTCCGGCGCGTAGAACGCACCGGCGGCGACCAGCACCGCGGCCATGCCGACCAGCGAATGGAAGGCGGCGACCAGTTCCGGCATGGAGGTCATCGGCACGCGGCGGGCGATCACCGCGCCGACGCTGCCGCCGATCGCGATGCCAAGGATCACGAGGATCCAGGCGAGGCCGTCCGCCGGCGGATGGCTGGCCAGCGTGGTGGCGACCGCGATCGCCATGCCGATCATGCCGAAGAAATTGCCCTGCCGCGATGAGGCGGGGCTGGACAGCCCGCGCAGTGACAGGATGAACAGCACACCCGCCACGAGATACAGAACTGCAGCCAGATTGGCGTTCATCTCAGGTCCCCTTTGTCTTCGTCACCCCGAGGTGCACGCCGCTCACTTCACCTTCTTCTTGTACATCGCCAGCATGCGCTGGGTGACAAGGAAGCCCCCGAAGATATTCACGCAGGCAAAGATGAGCGCGATGAAGCCGAAGCCGCGCGCCCAGCCCGAGCCGCTCGAGATCATACCGACGCCGACCGCGAGCAGCGCGCCGACCACGATCACCGAGGAGATCGCGTTGGTCACGCTCATCAGCGGCGTATGCAGCGCCGGGGTCACCGACCACACCACGAAATAGCCGACGAAGACGGCGAGAACGAAGATCGACAGCCGGAAGACGAAGGGATCGACGACTTGTGCAATATGCTCCATGACGGCTCTCCTTACGCTTTCGGCTGGAAGTTCGGGTGGATGACGGCGCCGTCTCTGGTCAGCGCGGTCGCTTTGACGAGTTCGTCGTCCCAGTTCACGGCCAGCGCCTTGCTGGTCTTGTCGACCATCGTTTCGATGAAGTTGAACAAATTGCGCGCGTAGAGGCTGGAGGCCGACGCGGCGACGCGGCCGGCAACGTTTGTGTAGCCGACGATCTTGATGCCATCGACATCGGCGACCTCGCCCGCCTTGACGCCTTCGACATTGCCGCCGCGCTCGACGGCGAGATCGACCAGCACCGACCCCGGCTTCATCGACTTGACCATGTCGGCCGTGACGAGCCTCGGCGCAGGCCGGCCCGGAATCAGCGCGGTGGTGATCACGATGTCCTGCTTCTTGATGTGCTCGGCGGTGAGCGCGGCCTGCTTGGCCTGATACTCCTTGGACATTTCCTTGGCGTAGCCGCCGGCGGTCTGCGCGTTCTTGAATTCCTCGTCCTCGACGGCGAGGAATTTTGCGCCGAGCGATTCGACCTGCTCCTTGGTGGCGGGCCGGACGTCGGTCGCGGTAACGACGGCGCCGAGACGGCGCGCGGTCGCGATCGCCTGGAGGCCGGCGACGCCGACGCCCATCACGAACACTTTGGCGGCGGGCACCGTGCCGGCTGCGGTCATCATCATCGGGAAGGCGCGTCCGAAGGCCTCGGCGCCCTCGATCACGGCGCGGTAGCCGGCAAGGTTGGCCTGCGAGGACAGCACGTCCATCACCTGCGCGCGCGTGATGCGCGGCATCAATTCCATCGCGAAGGCGGAGACGCCGGCATCGGCGATCGTCTTCAGCGCGGCCTCATTGCCGTAGGGGTCCATGATGGCGATGACGAGCGCGCCGCGCTTATACTGCGCCAACTCGGAGGCTTCAGGGCGCTTCACCTTGATGATGATGTCGGCGTCCTTCAGCGCGTCGGCGCTGACGGTGGCGCCCACGGCGGTGAATTCGGAGTCCGGCAGACCCGACTTGAGGCCGGCGCCCGGCTCGACGGCGATCTCGGCGCCCAGCGCCTTGAACTTCTTCACCGTATCCGGCGAAGCGGCGACCCGCGGCTCCGACGGATCGATTTCCTTGGCAACGGCGATCTTCATAGGCCCTCCGGCGACGCGGGAAAGAGCGCGCACGCGAACTTAGCGTTACTCCCGCAACGTTGGATACCGGTTTTCAATCCGGCTTGATTGCAAATTTTATGGGCACCGACGACGCTGGCGGTGCTGCAGGCGATGGATCAGGTCAGAAAGATCGCCATCAGGATCACGATAAGCGCGACCGAGACCGTGCCGTACTTCACCAGCTTGATGAAGCCCTCGTAGGTCTGCTCGTGGGCAACGTAGTCGTTGCCGTCGGCGGTGCTGTACGCCACTTCGCTATGGTCAGCCATGAATTGTCCCCAGTCGAAAGTCGAATTTCATGGCTGGGATACCGCAAACTTTCGGGCAGGGCAACGGCACGGAGGCGCGGTTTCCCGGCAAATCGGGTCATTTGGAATTCCGATTGGCGGAATCCCGCTCGGACCGGTGGTCCGCCCGTTGGGGGCGGTCTCCGGCGCCACGAGCCGAATGCCTCTCAGCGCAGACCGAGCGCACGGCGGACTGCGCCGATCGGCTCCACCTTGCTGTCGCAGAAGTTTCGCTTTGCGCAGCGTTCTCCCGGAACGTTCACGACGATCGCATCCGCGCCGGCATCCTCAGTGAGAAAACCGTGGGTCATGTGGAAACCCAGCGCGCGGTAGACCTCGAACTGCTCCTCCGAGAAGAACTGGTCACCGGTGGTTTCGTGCGGGAAGGTGTCGTTGCGGCGTGCATAGTCGCGGATGTAGTCGTTCTCGTCTCCGGTCAGGGACGATTTGATGTACACGAGGTGCCCCTTTTCCCCCGAGCCGTAGTCGATGGTGCCGACCGCCATGTGCGGTCCGCTCGCCGCGCGCCGGGCCGCGGCCGGGGATTTGGTGGCGTTGCACTTCATCCACTCGAGCGTCGTGTTGCGGATCGGCGTCCACGGCAGGTCGATGATGATCCCGAGATCAATGCGCGCATAGCGCTGCAGCGTCACCAAGGATGAGAAATTCATCGGCGCATCGGCTTCCGCGTCAACCGCGATGATCACCTTGCAGCGTCGTCGCAACAACTCGTAGACGCCGAGATTCTCGATGTGTCCGCCGTCCGTCAGGTAGACCGCATCGGCATTCTCGTAAAGCCGGCCCGAGATCTCAGACCATAGAAACAAAGGGGTCGAGTGGTGCTGCGGCTTGTCCTTTGTCGAGACCCAGCGCGGGTTCTTCAACCAGTACCCCAGGCGCACGTTGAGGAGCGCCAGGGTCGGGGTCAGTGAGCGGATCGAGCCCGAGCCCATGTTCGACGAAGCGGCGGCCCCGGAGATCGCCATCGCGGTCGCAAGATCGAGGCCCGGCGCGACCTTCTCGAAGGCCGGTGTATTCGCATAGCCGGTGGCCTCGCTGCCGACGTGCAGCGGCGAGAATATGAAGAAATCAGCGTTCCGTCCCCGCCGATTGGCGAAATCGGATCCTTGGATGTTCAGCGCGGCGTTGATGATGGGATATGGCGAGGCCAGGCTGCTTTTTTTCGATGTCGTGACCGTCATCGCTCCCGCTGGATCAGCGCCGTAGACCAACTGATGCAGCAAACCGCTCAGCTTCTCCTCGTCGAGCGGAAGGAAATCCCTCCCCTGGTCCAGGCTCGGCATGTTCCGCGACGGCTCCCCGTCGGCGTAATAGAGCGGATTGAACAAGAAGGCCTTGCTGAGGCGATCACGATAGAGCCGGTGCAACGAATTGGCATTCGGCCCGAGAACCCACGACAGGCCGAACAGGGCCGAGCCCGACAAGAAGTAGAGCAGCACCATCCGCCAGCTGACACTGTTGCCGAACTGGTACTTCGACCAAGTGAATGTGTTCGGGGACTGCAATGATGCAACAGAAAACAGCCATGCGGGGATGTGCGAGATCGGCCCCACCGGCTTGGAGGCGACGACCTTCGCTTCGCCATTGGTGATCTCGGCCGAGAGCTTGCGCGTCGCCGAGTCGAACTGGACATTTCCCTTGACGTCGACACCGGCCGCGGGCGGCACGGGTTGCACGCCAGCCGCTCCCCACTCCTCGATCATGGGATATTGGCGGTAGGCGGCGTCGAGCGTCTTGTCGTTCGCGATGCCCCAATAGCAAAGATAGAGATATCCGACCCAGATCAGTAAGGGCAGCGCCAGTCCCGCGACAAGCACGGCTGCTTTCGCCGCATGGGCGAGCAGGCGTGAGCCAAGGTCCGAGGCGCCGGCGCCCTTCAGCAGGTCGGCGAATTGCTGCCGGAACAGCGTGACGGCCGCCGCAACCGGCGCAGTGATGGCCGCAAGCGATTGGAGCCATTTGATTGCAACGCCCCCAATGATGCCGCCGGACTGAACCGTGTTGGCGTCGGCGACATCGAACATCTGGGCGATCATGAAGGGCTGGAATTCGAAGAAGCAGATGGCGGCAAGCAGAACGAGATAGGTCGCGCCGACAGTCGACGGATAGCCGCGGAATTCACCTCCCTTGGTCGATGAAATCGAGCGCAGCACGGCCCAGCCGAAGAAAAGCACGAGGCCGAGCAGGAGCGCTGCAAGCGAAAGGCCAAAGTGATCGACGTTCAGGCAGCTGGCGATCGCGCAGATGAGTCCCAGCGCAAACGCAAGACCGGCCAGGTAGCGAAAAAGCTCGCGCCGCCCGACTTTGAAAAGGCGCCCGACCAACAAAAGCAGCAAGGCGGCAACAAGGCCGCCAAGAAAGAAGGCAGGCATCAATCCCAGGCTGGAGAGGGGACCAAGATTGCTGGTGTCGTCGACGCTCAGCCCGAAGAAATTGGTCGTATAGAGTGATGAGCGTGCGGCGTTGGACAGGATCGTGATCACGGCAACGAGCAGTACGACCGGCAGCGTCAGGCTCAGATTGGCAACGAGCCCACGCACGACGATTGCGACGCCGGTGATCAGGTCGCGCGCGCCGGCCGGAACGAGGTAGTTCGAGTAGTTCCGGATATGCCCCACCGCAGGCGTGTCACTGATCTCATTGGCGCTCTCGGCTCCGGGTGTCGGCGTGCTTCCGAAGACGAAATTCTGCGCCCGCGTCATGGTCGCCGTGAACGAACAGCCGGTGTAACCGCCGCCGGATACGGTCGACAGATAGTCGATGTGCTTGATCAGCCCGTGGTGATTGAAAGCCTGCAAGACGCCGAGGCAGATTGCGGAGGATCGGATCCCCCCGCCTGACAGCGCAAGGCCGACCGTGTCGATCGCCTTTTCGTCGCCAGGGTATGCGACGGGATCCACGCCCTGGGCGCGGCGGCGGTTGTTGATGGCTGCGAGCTCGCGCTTGACGATCTTCCGGTGCTGCGTCCCCCACAGCTGCTGTTCCTCGACAGCCCGTGGCGGCTCCACCTTGGGGTCTGGGGCACTGATCCTGGCCATGTTCGCCTCCCTGGCCGAGCACACCACGCCGATCAACAATCATAGATTGCATTGCAGGTCGAACCCGCCTGCAAGAATTAGTCTGGCCCCAGGCACAAACGTTCAATGTGCAGGGCGGGAACCATACAACCCGCCCCGCCCCTCGTTGGAACAACGGGACATTCGGACGGCCGACCCAACCCGCTCGCTGCAGCGCCGAAGACGGCTCGCCTCAGCCCATCGCTTCCAGCTCGTCGATCATGCCGGCGATGACGCTCAGGCCCCCGTCCCAGAACTTCGGATCCTTGGCGTCTAGGCCGAACGGCCGCAACAGTTCGGAATAATGCTTGGTGCCGCCGGCGGCGAGCATGTCGAGATAGCGCTCGGCAAAGCCTTCGGCCGCGTTCTCGTAGACGGCGTAGAGCGAGTTCACCAGACAATCGCCGAACGCATAGGCGTAGACGTAGAACGGCGAATGGATGAAGTGCGGGATGTACATCCAGTAGTTCTCGTAGCCCGCTTTGATCTCGATTGCCGGCCCGAGGCTCTCGCCCTGCACCGAGAGCCAGATCTCGCCGAGCCGCGTCGCGGTGAGCTCGCCGTTCTTGCGTTCGGTGTGGACCGCGCGCTCGAAGGAATAGAACGCGATCTGCCGCACCACGGTGTTGATCATGTCCTCGACCTTGCCGGCGAGCAGCGCCTGGCGCTGCTTTGCGCTCCTGGTCTGCGCCAGCAGCCGCCGGAAGGTCAGCATCTCGCCGAAGACGCTTGCCGTCTCCGCCAGCGTCAGCGGCGTCGGCGCCATCAACGCGCCGTTCCTGGCCGCCAGCACCTGATGCACGCCGTGGCCGAGCTCATGGGCGAGCGTCATCACGTCGCGCGGCTTGCCCTGGTAGTTCATCAGCACGTAGGGGTGCGCGGATGGCGTGGTCGGATGCGAGAAGGCACCCGGCGCCTTGCCCGGGCGCACCGGCGCATCGATCCAGCGGTCCGTGAAGAAGCGCTCGGCGATGTCGGACATCTTTGGCGAGAAGCCGCGATAGGCGGTCAGCACCATGTTCCGCGCATCGGGCCAGCCGATCACGTCCGTCGCCGCAAAAGGCAGCGGCGCGTTGCGGTCCCAATAGGCCAGGCGCTTCCTGCCGAACCAGCGTGCCTTCAGCGCGTAGTAGCGATGCGACAATTTTGGATAGGCCGCGCGCACCGAGGCGACCAGCGCATCCACCACCTCGCGCTCGACCCGGTTGTTGAGATGCCGGGAATCCGCCACGTCCTTGAAGCCGCGCCAGCTGTCGGAGATGTCCTTGTCCTTGGCCAGAGTGTTGGTGATCAGCGCAAAGGTGCGCTCATTGGCCTTGAAGGTCTTTGCGAGCGCCTCTGCTGCGGCCTTGCGCTTGGCGCCGTCGCGGTCCTGCAACAGATTGAGCGTCGGCTCGATCGCGAGCTCCTTGGACCCGACCTTGAAACGCAGGCCGGAGATGGTCTGGTCGAACAGCCGGTTGAAGGCGGAATAGCCGGTCTGCGCCTTCTCCAGGAAGAGCTGCTCGAGCTTGTCGTCGAGCTGGTACGGCTTCTCCTTGCGCAGATCCTCGATCCAGGGACGGTAGTGCGCGAGCTCGGCGGCCTGCATCGCGCGGTTCAAAATATCGTCATCGACTCGATTGAGCTCGAGCGCGAAGAACAACAGATGCGTCGATGCCGCCGTCAGGCGCTCGGAAACGTCGCCGTAAAACTTTGAAATCTTGGGGTCCACGCTGTCGCCTGCATGAACGAGGCCGGCGTACGAGCCGAGCCGGCCGGCAAGGTCGTCGATCGCCTCATAGCGTCGCACGGCTTCAGCGAGCCATTTTCCGCCATCTTCCTTTGCTGTTCCTGTTGCGAGCTTGCCCTTGTAGTCCGTCTCGAACGCGACGCAATCGGCGTCCATCTTTGCGAGATCGCGCGCCACGTCCGGCGCATCGATCCCGGAATAGAGGTCGGCGAGGTTCCACTCCGGAAGCTTGCCGGTCTTGCTCGCAGGCTTGGCGGGTGAAGACTTGGCGAGCGACGGCTTGGAGGATTTGACCTTGGCTGCGGATTTCTTGGTGTTCGGTTTGCGGAGAGCGGGCTTGCCAACGGCGGACTTCTTAACTGCAGACTTGGAGCGCGAATTCATTGTGTGGGAAACCTGTGTTCAACAATCGCGACGGCGGGCGGGGGCATCAGGATTTAACAGTGCGTTAATCGGCTTCGGCCAGAGTGCCCCGATTCGAGACAGATAGTAGTAGCGTGCGGGGAACACCATGGCTGCCAGTATTTTGATCGCCGACGACGACGCTGTAGCCCGCCGGCTGGTCGACAACATGGTGCAGAAATGCGGCTATGAGACGATCGTGGTGGACTCCGGCGATGCGGCGATCGCCGCCCTCACCGCCCCTGACGCGGCCATCGACGGCGTCATCCTCGATCTCGTGATGCCCGGCCTCGACGGCATGGGCGTCCTGGCGAAAATCCGCGAAGCGGGTCTCAGCATCCCCGTCATCGTGCAGACGGCCCATGGTGGCATCGACAATGTGATCTCGGCGATGCGCGCGGGCGCGGCCGATTTCGTGGTCAAGCCGGTTGGCCTGGAGCGGCTCCAGGTCTCTCTTCGCAACGCGCTCAATTCGTCCGCGCTCAAGGGCGAATTGCAGCGCATCCGCCATAGCCGCGAGGGCCGGCTGACCTTCTCCGACATCATCACCCGCGCCGAGGCGATGGCGGGCGTGATGCGCGCGGCGCAGAAAGCAACAAACTCATCGATCCCGGTGCTGATCGAGGGAGAGTCCGGCGTCGGCAAGGAGATGTTCGCGCGTGCCATTCATGGCAGCGGCGAGCGCAAGGCAAAGCCGTTCGTCGCGGTCAATTGCGGCGCGATTCCCGACAACCTCGTCGAGTCCATCCTGTTCGGTCACGAGAAGGGTGCCTTCACCGGCGCCACCGAACGCCACACCGGCAAGTTCGTCGAAGCCCATGGCGGCACGCTGTTTCTGGACGAGGTCAGCGAGCTGCCGCTGAGCGCGCAGGTCAAGCTGCTTCGCGCGCTCCAGGAAGGCGCGGTCGAGGCGGTCGGCGGCCGCAAACCCGTGAAGGTCGACGTCCGCATCATCTCGGCGACCAACCGCAGGCTGCTTGAGCGGGTCAAGCAGGGCCACTTCCGGGAAGACTTGTTCTATCGCCTGCACGTGCTGCCGCTGACGATCCCCTCGCTGCGCGCCCGGCGCGAGGACATTCCACATCTCCTCAGGCATTTCCTGGCCCGCTTTGCCGCGGAGGAGAACCGCCCCATCACCGG
Source organism: Bradyrhizobium sp. MI1.11 (assembly GCF_055811255.1). Classification (NCBI taxonomy): domain Bacteria; kingdom Pseudomonadati; phylum Pseudomonadota; class Alphaproteobacteria; order Hyphomicrobiales; family Nitrobacteraceae; genus Bradyrhizobium; species Bradyrhizobium sp. MI1.11. The sequence goes on along the minus strand of NZ_JBVVPM010000032.1, from coordinate 40,932 downwards.
CATCAGCGGCGAGGCTGTTGCGCACCTCGCCCAGCTCGATTGGCCCGGCAACATCCGCCAGCTTGAAAACGCGGTCTACCGCGCCGTGGTGATGAGCGACGGCGACCAGCTTGGCCTTGACGACTTCCCCCTGATCGCCTCGCAGCCGCATCCGGGAACAGACATTCCGACCGCGCCGCTGATGCTGGAGCCGATCGCGGCCCCCTCCGTCGTATCAGGTAATGAAATACCCATCGCGCCGCTGCCCGTGGCGGGTGCGCTCTCCATGCTGACCGCGACCGGCGACGTCCGGCCGCTGGAGGAGATCGAGAACGAGATCATCCGTTTCGCGATCTCGCATTATCGCGGGCAGATGTCGGAGGTCGCCCGCCGCCTCAAAATCGGCCGGTCCACCCTCTACCGCAAACTCGATGAAGCCGGGGTTCCCGGCCATGGCGGCAAAAGCGGCGAGGAGACGCACTGAGCCTGATGCGAACGAAGGTTCGTCCGGGCGCCGCGAGACGACTGTAAGCCATTCGCATGACGACGGAATTCGACTGCGATCTGAACCGTGACTTGGAAGTGACAGACACAGGGAAAAGCGCGTGGCAGAAGCGCACAATCCGTTGCCAAGCGGCTTGCTTGAAGTCAGTTTGTCGTGAGTTGTCCCGGGTAGCGCTGGCCGCGAAATCGGGGCCTGTATATCGTCTGCGTAGGAATCGTTGCGTGCAGGCGTGCAACTTTCGAGAGGCCGGCGCGGTTTAGCCGAAACTCAATAGGCGATAACGAAGCTGTTCCACGGGGGACAGTTCACCCGAGGGGTGCGACACAATGCGTGACTGTTTGAACCACCGTGCAGGCTTTGACCGTGTCTTGATGACGGTCGCGGCGACCTTCCTCACGGTATCGGCCAGCTCAGCCCTGGCGCAGGATCAGGCGCGCAGCAGCGCTGCCGAGCTCGCGATCGAAGCTGCGATCCCGCGCCCCGAACCCGCAAACGTCCCGCCCCCGACCGCATCCGACATCAAGCTCGACACCACCGCCACGGTTCAGGACTCGGCAAAGGAGCCGGTCAAGGAACCCGTGAAGGCCGAAGCCGCTCCCGCGCCGGACAAGGTCGAGACCAAACCTTCCGACGTCGCCACCACGCCCGCCGCCGAGGCGACGAAGAGCGAGACGGCGAAGACTGAGCCTGCCAAGTCCGAACCTGCCAAGGCCGACACGGCGACCCCAACGCCGGCCGCGCCCGCCACCGCTGCTGCCCCGGCCTCGGAGCCGGTGAAGGCCGCGAGCAACGTTCCCGCGGCCGACCAGCCGGTCGCCGACAAGCTCAAGGACATCATCGGCGCCAACGCTTCGCGCTATTTCGACCGTAAGAACGAACGCGCGGCGATCGAGAAGTTTTACGGCGCACGCGACTTCGCACCCGTCTGGACCCAGGCCGGCAGCCTGACCACTGCGGCCAAGGGAGTGATCGCACGGCTGAAGGACGCGGCGTCCGACGGTCTCAATCCCGCCGATTACCCGCTGCCGGACTTCGCAACCGCCACGACACCCGATGCGCTCGCCAATGCCGAGCTCAAGCTCACCGCCAGCATGTTCGACTATGCGCGTCAGGCCCAGAGCGGCCGCATGCACTGGTCGCAGGTCAGCGGCGACATCCTCTACCCCGAGCATCCCGTCGATCCGAACGAGGTGCTCGCCAAGGTCACGACCGCAGCGGACGCCTCCGCGGCGCTCGACAGCTACAATCCGCCGCAGAAGCTCTACAAGGAGCTGAAGGCGAAGCTCGCGGAGCTCCGCGGCCAGGGCAACGGCCCGGTGATCGAGATCGCCGATGGTCCAACGCTGAAATACACGCCGGCCGGCAAGAAGCAGGCTGAAATCGTCGTTGAAGATCCGCGCGTGCCGCAGCTGCGGGCCAAGCTTGGCATCGCCGAGAATGCCAACGATACTCGCTATGACGCGGCAGTCGCAGAAGCCGTGCGCAAATTCCAGAACAGCGCCGAGCTCAAGGCGACCGGCATCCTCGACGACAAGACGGTCAAGGCGATCAACACCCCGAAGCGCGACAAGCAGATCGACGTGGTGCTGGTGAACATGGAGCGCTGGCGCTGGCTGCCGCGCGACCTGGGCGTTCCCTCGCTGGGCGATGCCTACGTCATCCTCAACATTCCCGACTACACGCTGAAGGTGATGCAGCGCGGCCAGCAGGTCTGGACCACCCGCGTCGTCACCGGCAAGCCCGGCACACATGCGACCCCGCTGCTCACCGAGACGATGAAGTACATCACGGTTAATCCGACCTGGAACGTGCCGCCGTCGATCGTCTACAACGAATACCTGCCGGCGCTTCAGCAGGACCCGACCGTGCTCCAGCGCATGGGCCTCAAGCTCGAGCAGAACCGCGATGGTTCGGTCCACATCTCGCAGCCGCCCGGTGAAGCCAATGCGCTCGGCCGCATCCGCTTCAATTTCCCGAACAAGTTCCTGGTCTATCAGCACGACACGCCGGACAAGAACCTGTTCGCCCGGGACGAACGCGCCTTCAGCCACGGCTGCATGCGCGTGCAGAACCCGGATCAGTACGCCTCGGTGCTGCTCAACATCGCGATGCCGAACGAGAAGTACACGCCGGAGCGCGTGCGCAGCATGTACGGCAAGAGCGAGATCGACCTGAAATTCCCGACCCCGATCCCGGTCAACATCACCTATCAGACCGCATTCGTGGACGAGGGCGGCAAGCTGCAATTCCGCAAGGACGTCTATGGCCGCGACGCGACCATGATCAACATCCTGAAGAACGGCCGCGGCAAGGACCTCGAGAACGTCGTCGCGCACTCCCAGCCGAGCTATTCACGCCCGGCAACGACGCTGCCGAACGGCGTGCTGGCGGCCAACAATGGCGGCTCGTCCGGCCCGAACTTCTTCGAGCGGCTGTTCGGAGCGCCGACCCCGCCGCCGGCACCGGTCGGCCGCCGTCCGCAGCAGCAGCGGGTGTTCACCCGCTGAGCTAGGCCCGCTCTGAAGCCTGATTTCCTGAAATTGTGCAATAAAATCAGCGGCCTCATCCTATGGATGGGGTCGCTTAACGTTAACCATTCTCCACCTGACCTCGGGCAGCGGGCGTTTTTTTGCCACACTCACCCGGTTAGGTTCGCGATCTGACTTGGTTTGGGGGCGGGAAGGTCAACCTCGAATTAACCTTCTCGCTTTAACAAAGCGTTCATCCTCTTTCGCGCGCTAACGGGGTTAGCGGGAGAGTCCATTTTGAACGCTCGTCGACTGGGTGGGCTCTAACGTGCTGACTGGAATCGCACGCCAATTCGCTGTGCTGTCGTTGTCCCATGCGGGAGTGAAGGCCGGTTCCAGGATCGGCCTCGCTGCCGTATTGCTGCTTGCTGCCGCGGGTTCAGTTCATGACGCCGCCGCGCTCAACGAGACCAAGACGCTCTCCTTCCACCACACCCATTCCGGCGAAGACCTCACCGTCACCTTCAAGCGTGACGGACGCTACGACGAAACGGCGCTGAAGCAGCTCAACCACTTCCTGCGCGACTGGCGTACCCAGGACGAGACGGTCATGGACCGTCACCTGTTCGACATCCTCTGGGAAGTCTATCGCGACGTCGATGCCAAGCAGCCGATCCAGATCATCTCCTCCTACCGCTCGCCCGCCACCAACGCCATGCTCCGCCGCCGCTCCGCCGGCGTGGCGCGCTTCAGCCAGCACATGCTGGGGCATGCGATGGACTTCTACATCCCGAACGTGCCGCTGGAGCAGATCCGCTTCGCCGGCCTGCGCCTCCAGCGCGGCGGCGTCGGCTTCTACCCGACCTCAGGCTCGCCCTTCGTGCATCTGGACACCGGCAGCATCCGGCACTGGCCGCGCATGACGCATGACCAGCTCGCCAGGGTCTTCCCGGACGGACGCACCGTCCATGTTCCGACCGACGGCACGCCGCTGAAGGGCTATGAGCTTGCCAAGGCCGAGATCGAGCGGCGCGGCAGCGGCGAGGATTCCGGCAACAAGTCGAATTTCTTTGCCAGCCTGTTCAAGGGCAAGCCGGCTCCGGCCGCCACGAGCAACGACGAGGATGACGAGGGCGCGCCCGCTCCGGCCGCGAAGCCTGTCGCGCCGACCGTGGTCGCCGCCGCGACCAAGCCGGCCGATCCGGTGCCGACGCCGCGCGCCAAGCCGTCAGTCGCAGCGACAATTCAGCTCGCCTCGGCCGATGCGCAGATCGTCGCGCTGCCCAAGTCGAAGCCGGCATCCGTGGCTGACAAACCGGCCGCCGGCAAATCCGCTGACGCCAAGCCCGAGACTCCCGCCGATATCATCAATGCCCGTGGCTTCTGGGATGCCCCGGCTGCGCCGCAGCAGGCGACGCCAGCTCAAGTGGCTGCGCTGAAGGCGCGCCAGGCGCTTGCCGCCGCCACCGATCCGCAGCCGACCGCGAGCGTGTCCAGCGCCGCCTATCAGGCCCTGGCCTACGCGCCGGCGTCCGCCTCCCCGGTCGACCGCGCCAATGTCGTCGCCGCCTCCGCGCCGATCCCGCGCTCCGCACGTCCCACCGCCGCGTCGCGTAACCTTGCACCCGCGACCGAGATCAACACGGTGGTCGGCAAGCGCGTCGACGGCATGGTCGCAACCGCGACCCGGCTCTCCGCAGCCAAGGGCGAAAGCATCTGGCTCAAGATCGTGATGCTGTCGCCGAGCGCCAGCCGCGCGATGTCGGTCACGCTGATGGGCGAGCTCGACACGGCCGCAATGCGCGCCTACTTCGTCAAACCGCAATCCGTGATCGCCATGGGTTTTGCCGACGATCCGATGCAGGGCCTGTCCTGCGACAGTTTCTCGGGCACCGCCACCGCCAAGCTCGAGACAACGTCCTTCGTCATGCGGACGGCTTCGCTGCGCTGAGGCTGATAAGCCGCACCGTTACCAAAATCTCTGTCGTCGTCCTGGCGAAAGCCAGGATCCGTACCGCGTGATCCATCTGGCTCACGCGGTACGGATACCAAGCGACGAATTTTCGCCAAACTGCTCCCTGGGATAATGGGTCCTGGCCTTCGCCAGGACACGACACCGGGCTCAGATCATCCCCAGCGCCTGCATGTAGGTCTCGAGAATCGTCTCGGCCTCGGCGCGCTCGTTCGGGTCCTGCTTGCGCATGCGCACGATGGTGCGCAGCGCCTTGACATCGTAGCCGTTGCCCTTGGCCTCGGCGAAGACGTCGCGGATGTCGTCGGAGATCGCCTTCTTCTCTTCCTCCAGCCGCTCGATGCGCTCGATGATGGACTTGAGTTGGTCCTTGGCAAATTTCGTCGCGGGCTCGTCGTCGCGGACGGCGGCGGAGGTGGCCATCTTGGTACTCCCAATGGAACTGGCAAAACGAGGTGACGCCGGCATCCTCACCGCGCGTGCTGGTTAGACCCTTAGGGTTCGGACCTCTCGCGTTCAAGGCAGCATCGCGCTCGTCCACAGCGCGCCCACACCTTCCTGCGGCGGGTCGAAGAAAGCTGTTGTGTGATGCGACTCAAAGGCACCGCACATCGGGCTGCCGGCGAGACCGTTCAGTGCCCGGGATGAACCTTCTTCATGGAATCGAGCTGCTCAGGCGTGGCGGCGCCCTGGTATTTCGACTTCCAGGCCTCGTAGGGCATGCCATAGACGGCTTCCCGGCTCTCGTCCTTGCTCAAGGCGACGCCTTGGGCGTCGGCGGCGTCCTTAAGCCAGTTCGACAGGCAGTTGCGGCAGAAGCCTGCGAGGTTCATCAGGTCGATATTCTGGACGTCTGTCCGCGTCTTCAAATGATCGACCAGGCGCCGGAAAGCGGCAGCCTCGAGTTCCGTTCTGGTTTTGTCGTCGATTGCCATGGCTGGATCCCTCGGCTTTGCGAAATTGGCTGTGACCTGGATGGGTCACCCTTACGAGATCAGGTGGGGCCTGTCACAGATTTTGCCATATCGCGGCGCAAACGGGCGCGAAGCCGGCTTCGGGGCAGTTCCCGGGCCCTACGCCAAATCGTCAATGATCTGATATAGCTTCCGCGACAATGATCGCCGAATCTCCCCGCTCCCCCTTTCGCCTGCTCGCCCGGTTGGTCCCGGTGCTGGTGGTTGGCCTGCTGTGCCTCTGGGCCAGCCCGGCCTCCGCCGATTTCCGGCTTTGCAACAACACATCGAGCCGGGTCGGCATCGCGCTCGGCTACAAGGATGCCGAGGGCTGGACCACCGAAGGCTGGTGGAACATCTCGTCCCGTTCCTGCGAGACCCTGCTGCGGGGAACCTTGGTGGCCCGCTTCTATTACATCTACGCCATCGACTATGACCGCGGCGGCGAATGGTCGGGCCAGGCCTTCATGTGCTCGCGCGACAAGGAGTTCACCATCCGCGGCACCGAGGATTGCCTTGCACGGGGCTATGACCGCACCGGCTATTTCGAGGTCGATACCGGCGAGCAGCGGGCCTGGACGGTGCAGCTCACCGATGCCAACGAGCAGCCGTCAAAACAGCAGCGCGTGCCGGGAATGCCCGGCCCGGTTGGCCCGGGGGTTCCCGGTTTGCCCAATGGCCCGCCCGGTGGTACGCCCCCCGCCGCGCCTGGCCTCCCGCCCGCTCCCTCGCCCCCGTCTGGAAATAAGCCATGAGGCGTCTTCGCCGTATCAAGATTCTCGCGACGCTTGGACCCGCCTCTTCGGACCTTGCGATGATCCGCCGCCTGTTCGAGGCCGGCGCCGACCTGTTCCGCATCAACATGAGCCACACCCCGCATGACAAGATGCGGGAGCTGGTGGCGACGATCCGCAACGTCGAGAGCAGCTATGGCAGGCCGATCGGCATTCTGGTCGACCTCCAGGGCCCAAAGCTCCGGCTCGGCGCCTTCGCCGAAGGCGCGGTCCAACTCCAGAACGGCCAGACCTTCACGCTCGATTCGGACAAGGCACCGGGTGACACAACCCGCGTCCAACTCCCGCATCCGGAGATCCTGGCCGCGCTGCGTCCGGGCCATTCGCTGCTGCTCGACGACGGCAAGGTGCGCCTGATCGCCGAGGAGACCTCGAAAGACCACGCGGTGACGCGCGTCGTGGTCGGCGGCCGGATGTCCGACCGCAAGGGCGTCAGCCTGCCGGACACCGACCTGCCGGTCTCGGCAATGACGCCGAAGGACCGCGCCGACCTCGAAGCGGCGCTGGTCACCGGCGTCGACTGGATCGCGCTGTCCTTCGTGCAGCGCGCGGATGACGTGCTCGAGGCCAAGAAGATGATCCGCGGCCGCGCCGCGGTGATGGCCAAGATCGAGAAGCCGCAGGCGATCGATCGCCTCGCCGACATCATCGACGCCTCCGACGCCCTGATGGTGGCGCGCGGCGACCTCGGCGTCGAGCTGCCGCTGGAACGCGTGCCGAGCCTGCAGAAGCAGATGACGCGCATGGCGCGGCGCGCCGGCAAGCCGGTGGTGATCGCGACCCAGATGCTGGAATCGATGATCCAGTCGCCGGTGCCGACCCGCGCCGAGGTTTCCGACGTCGCCACCGCCGTCTACGAAGGCGCCGACGCCATCATGCTGTCGGCGGAATCGGCGGCCGGCAAATTCCCGGTCGAGGCCGTCTCGACCATGAACCGCATCGGCGAGGAGGTCGAGCGCGACCCGATCTATCGCTCCGTCATCACCGCACAGCGCCCCGCGCCGGAAGCCACCGCCGGCGATGCCATCGCGGACGCCGCGCGGCAGATCGCCGAGACGCTCGACCTGCCGGCCCTGATCTGCTGGACCAGCTCGGGATCGACCGCCGTGCGCGTGGCGCGCGAGCGGCCGAAGCCGCCGATCGTGGCGATCACGCCGAACGTCGCTGCGGGACGCCGGCTGTCGGTGGTCTGGGGCGTGCATTGCGTGGTGGCAGAAGATGCGCGCGACCAGGACGACATGGTGAGCCGCGCCGGCCAGATCGCGTTCCGCGACGGCTTCGTCCGGGCGGGCCAGCGCGTGATCATCGTCGCTGGCGTGCCGCTCGGCATCCCCGGCACCACCAACATGGTGCGCATCGCCTCGGTCGGCCCCGAGGGCGAAGCGAATATTTAGGTCCGCCAGCACGCGGCAAACAAAAATGTCGAAAACAACCCCATGCACAGTAGCAGGCTGGTCCGGCGAATGTGCTGGGGTTTTTCGCAAAAGGCGAATTCGGGCAATGGCCTGGGCGCGATCAGGTCCCTCGGTCGATCAGGCGGACGTTTTAGGCCCCAACCAGCGCTTTCGCGGTCGGCAGCAGCGTCTGCTGCACAACGAGACCCCTGGCGCGGGCGTCCATGACGCCGACCGCGCGGAGCGCCAGCAACGTCACGGTCTGCACGGCATCGCGCATCCTGGCGGGATCTTCGAGATTATCCGGCGCAAGCGGTCCGACCAGGGCTTCGTGCAGGGCGCCGAGCAGCGCGGTGGCGGCGAGCGCGGTGTCCTGCGCCGGCAGGTGCCCGGCGCGCACGGCGGCGTCGATGCGCGAGGCCATCTCACCTGCGATCTCGCGCCGGCTGGCGAGGCGCGAAGCGCTGACATCAACGTCGACCGGCTCGGCCAGGATACCCCACGCGAGCCTGCGCTGCGACAGGGTATGGACCGCTACGGTGGTCACCGCGGCCGCCAGCGCCGAGGACGGCCCCGGCGCCGCATCGGCGGCTCGCCGGATCGCCGTGAGCTCGTCGCGGGAGACTTCGGCGATCAATTCGGAGATCAAATCGGCCTTGGAGGGGAAGTAGCGGTAGACCGTACCCGCAGCGACGCTGGCGCGAACCGCGACCGGCGCAATCTGCACCGCCGCCATCCCGCCTTCCGCCGCCGCCTCCCGCGCCGCCGCCAGTATCGCACTGCGCCGGGCCGCAAGGCGCTTCACCACTTGATGCGTCCGCCGATAAACCATGGCGCGCTTCCTGTCCCACACGCCGGCCGCACGCCCTGCGGCCGAACGCTTCGTCACTGATGTCGCAAATCGCCCCGCAAGGACTGAACAACTATTCAGAGGGGATGACAAGGTGCAAATGCATGAAGCGTCACGCCAAGAAAAGCGCGAGCTCGAACAGCTAAAAACCTCGCGAACTACTTTGGTGAAGGGGTAACCACGATCGTTACCGCCATCTTAAACCTGCTCCGCGACTGTGCTGCGGTATTGCGATCCCACCTCGGTGCAGCATGGTCGACACGGACGCCCGGACCGCCTGGAAGCTCTTCCACCTGAACTGGCTTCCCATCGCAGCCATGGGCAGCCTGCTGGCGCTGGGCCTCCCCTTCACTGGCCTGAGCCTCGAACCGGTCGCCTACGGCGTGACGCTGGCAGTCGCTGCACTCTTGCTCGCGCTGGCCTATGGCCACCGCATCCTCAAAGGCGAGCTTGCCGACCCGAAGCTGCTGTTTTCGCTCGGAACGATCGGACAGATCATTCTCACCTGCGCCATCGTCGGACCGCTCAGCTATGTCGCGGCCAAGCTGAACTGGCCACTGCAGGACCAAGCACTGCTTGCGATCGACCGTGCACTCGGCCTCGATCCCGAACCGATCGCGCGATACGTCAACGACCATCCCTGGCTCGCGGACAGCCTGGCTCGCGGATACGGGCTGATCAAATTGCCGCTGCTCGGCATTCCCGTCGTGCTGGCACTGACGGCGCGCTATATGCGGCTGCAATTGTTCATGCTCGCGATGAGCCTCGCGCTCGCGGTCACCATCGCGATCTCCGCCGTCGTGCCCGCGATCGGCACCTATTGGGGGCTGCAGCTGTCCGCCGCGCATTTTCCCGAAATCAACACCGCGGTCTATGCCGGGCAGTTGCGCGACATCCTCGCGCTTCGCGACGGCAGCCTGCACGAGCTCCGGTTGTTCTTCCTCGCCGGCATTGTCTCGTTTCCGAGCTTCCACGCCGCATCCGCCGTGCTCTACATGTGGGCGCTGTGGCCGGTGCGCGGCGTCGGCGGCATCGCGGCCGCGCTGAATCTGCTGATGATCGCGGCGACACCAGTGATCGGCGCGCACTACATCATCGACGTCGCCGGCGGAATCGCAGTCGCCGCAGCGTCGATCTGGGCGGCGAAATTCTATCTCGAATGGCACGGCCGCGCGCGGCAAACGTCTGCCGCGCCTGCGCCGTCGGCGGTCTGGCAGCCCGGCCTCGCGGAATGACGGGCGGCAAGTTACCTAGGGGGCCGCGCGTAGCGCTGTGCCCATCAGCAACTTTCAATGTTCGATGTTCTCGACAGCGGGAACGTTTCCGCCTGCGCTCTTGGAGCTGAGGCGGACGCTTTGCCGTCCTACAAGCTTGCTACGGCTTCACGATGTCCCGGACCCGGAAATCGTCGACCAAAAGAAAAAGAGCCCCGTCAATGACGGAGCTCTCTCAGTTCGCGATGAGTCCAGCCTTACTTGAGGCTGCTCGAGATCGAGGTGAACTTGGCGTTCAACGTGGTGCCCAGGCTGTTGATGACAGTGATGATCGCCAGCGCGATGCCGGCGGCGATCAGACCGTATTCAATGGCGGTGGCGCCGGATTCATCTTTCGCGAAACGCGCAACGAGGTTCTTCATAAAGAGCTCCAAATGAGTACACGAGGCTACAACTGATCTGGTCTTTTTGGCTTCCCAGCGCCGCTTGACCATGGAACCAAACGTAGTGGCAAAGAATTGCGCCGCAGTTAATTCGACTGCGGAAACACAGAGCGGTTTGCGTGTATTCGCCGATGGTAAACCGAAATCTAAAATGATCCGTTAAATTGTCGAGACATCAAGCCGGCCCGGCACCGCCGGTTTACCCGGAATTATGACCGCCATGGTCCAATGTCGATCGCTCGGCACAACGACAAAAACACCAGGACGACGAGGCGGCATGTCCCTTTCCTTTGCCAACAGCATCACGGTGCAGAGTCGTGCGCGAGCGCTGGTGCCGCTATGCGTCGGTGCGGGCGCCTATCTCTTCTTCCTGTATGTCGGCGACACGCTGCTTCAGGACTCCGACTCGCTCTGGCAGATCAAGATCGGGCAATGGATCCTCGATCACCACGCGCTTCCCTACACCGACTTCTATTCCTTCACGCGGCCGGGGGCGCCCTGGGTTTCGACTTCATGGTTGTCGCAGGTGCTGTTCGCTCTCTCCTACGCGCAATGGGACTGGGCCGGCCCGGTGATCCTCACCGCACTTGCTGTCGCATTGTCGGCGGCGATCCTGGTCGGTCTGATCGAGGCCCATCTGGAAATTCCGCGCGCGGTCCTGTTCGCGATGTTCGCGCTGTTGCTATCGCTGCACCATATTCTGGCGCGGCCGCACATGCTGGCGCTGCCCGTGATGATCGCGTGGGTCGGCGTGTTGATGGCCGCAGCCGACCGCAAGGGCGCCCCGTCATGGTACTGGCTGCCGCTGATGTCGCTGTGGTCGAACCTACATGGCGGCTTCGTGCTGGGCCTGGCGCTGATCGGCCCGATGTCGTTTGTGGCGCTCTGGGGCATGGAGTCCAGCAAGCAGGTCCGGCTGCTGTCGCGCTGGTTCCTGTTCGGTGTTGCGGCACTCGCCGCAAGCTGCGTCACGCCCTATGGCTGGCGCACATTGCTCGGCGCGATCAACATCCTCAATCTCGGCGAGTTGCTGACGGTCATCTCCGAATGGTCGCCCGCGAGCTTCGCATCCTTCAACGCATTCGAAGGCGCGCTGTTCGGCCTGATTGCGATCGGGCTGTATCGCGGCCTGACGCTCTCGCCGCCGCGTATTCTTCTGATCCTGCTTCTGACCTGGATGGCGCTCACCCACGTCAGGAGCATCGAGGCCTTTGCCTTCCTGGTACCGCTGGTGCTGGCCAAGCCCCTCGGCGAACGGACTGCGCTGCTACAGCCTGGCACGCAGGGCGGCGAGAGTTGGACCGCCCGCTACGTCACCGCAACCGGTGCGCTGATGATCGTGGCCGCCGGCTGGACCTCGACCTCACTTTACATGGCGCATCACCGCTTCACCTTCACGATGGATCAGACACCGGTCGCTGCCGTCGATCTGCTCGAGAAACGCCAGGCGCAGCGCATCTTCAACGCCTACCAGTTCGGCGGCTATCTGATCTCGCGCGACATCCCTGTCTTCATCGACGGCCGCGCCGAGCTCTACGGCGAAACCTTCGCCATGGACGTCTTCAAGGCCGTGGAGCTCAAGAAGCTCGACACCCTGACGCGACTGCTCGACGCGTACAAGATCGACGCCACGCTCATGGTCGCGGACGCGCCGGCCGCCCAGGTGCTGGACCACATCAAGGGCTGGAAGCGGCTCTACGCCGACAACATCGCCGTGATCCACGTGCGAAGCGGCGGCACAGAGGCCGGGGCGACGCCGGAAGCGGAGTCCTCGAAGGAAGCCGTCAAGTGAGCGCGTCCGCTCAACAGCAGATATCCGGTCCATCGCGCCGCTGGATCGGAATTCCCCTCGTGATGTTGCCAGCGTTTTCGATCGCAACGCTCTTCGGCTGGGGCGTCCTGATCTCCACCTTCACCCATCCCGGCTGGATCGGGCTGAACCACGTCGCGCCCGGCACCGACTGGATGGTGTTTTACGGCGCCGTCAGATCGTTGCTCGCCGGCAATCTTGCGCTGGTCATCGACGGTGAGGCGTTCACGGCCTATCTCAACCAGTCGTTCGCATCATGGCTCTCGGTCCCTCTGGAGTTCCGTCCATGGTTCTATCCGCCCGGCTTCCTCGTTCTGCTGCTGCCATTCGCGCCGCTTGGCTTCATCGGCTCCTATGTCGCATTCCAGGCCGCGACCGCAGGCTTCCTGGGCTGGGCGCTTCGCAACCGGGCCGATCAGCCGCAACTGACGCCCTACATCATCGCGGCCGTGCTGGTCTCGCCATCGGCATCTCTCAACCTGGCCGATGGACAATGCGCTTTTCTCGTTGCCGCACTGCTGGTCACGGGCGTCAGGCTGCTCGGACCGCGACCGCTCCTGGCCGGGGCAATCCTCGGGCTGCTGAGTTTCAAGCCGCAATTCTTCCTGCTCGTCGCCTTCGCGCTGGTGGGGTCGCGCCGTTATGGCAGCCTGTGCGCTGCTGCATGCTCGGCATTCGCATTGGCGGCTGCAAGTGCCATGATTTTTGGCGTCGAATTGTGGCTTTGGTGGATACCGCAGGCGTACAACAATCTGGTCCGCCCCGACGCGAAATGGCTCGCCTATGGCCGCATCTGGGGTCACAGCGTATGGGCCTGCGCAATGCTGCTGGGCCTGCCGGAGCGGCTGGCCTCCATCCTTCAGCTGGCCGCGATCCTTTCGAGCGCGGCGGCGACGTTCGCGGCCTTTCGCTCCTCGCTCAGCACCAACAACAAGCTGATCGTACTGCTTGCGGCAACCGTGCTGGCGGCCCCGCATTCGGGCCCTTATGACGCGACGCTGCTGACGGTCGCCGTCGTGCTGTGGCTTGCCGCATCGATCGATGCTCCACGCTTTCGCGACTGGCTGATCGGGCTCGGCATCTGGATGGTGCCGTTGCTCAGCCCGGCGGTGTATATTCCGGCGGGACGACTATCGCCGCTCCTCATCGTCGCTCTCATTGGCGTCGTCTTCGGCGCGTTGCGCGGTCCGGCAGGGTCTGGCGAGCCGGCAATGTCGCCGCATTCCTGAATCCAATCTGCGGCTGGCGATGGGGACGCCGAAGTGATGAGTAGCGGACAGGACATGCATTCGCGGGCAGATCGGACTTATCGGTAGGGAGAGATGATCCCCGTTCTGGACTCGCATCGGCCCGATCAAAAAGCCGATCCCTCATCAATCATCAATTGCCCGTCTGCAGTTCGCCGAATCTATCCCAGCTCTTGCCGTTGAAGCGCATGAACTGCATCTGGTCGACCGGGACATGGTCGGTCGTGCCGGTGTTGACCTTGATGCCGGGCAGCAGCATCGGCAATTCGAGATCGCGAATTGCAAAAGCCTGCTTGAGGATGTTCTCGGTCGACAGATCATTGCCGCAGGCTTTCAGCACAGCCTCCAGCGCCATCGCACTGTTGTAGGCGTTGACATAATTGGTGTCGTGCTGGTCGGCCTCCGGCAAATATTTGGTCATGAACTCGCGCCAGCCCCTGACGCCGGAATCGTCCTTCCAGGCGGGATCGTCGGGGTCCTTCACGTAAGCGGTGGAGAGGATGCCGGTGCCGGCTTCCAGTCCCGCAGGCTCCATCACCGTCGAAACCCACACCGCAACGTTTGACAGGAACGTCATGGGTCGCCAGCCGATCTCGAAGGATTTGCGGATCGCTTGCGCCGCGAATTTCGGCGTCGCCGCGATCACGAATACATCGGCGCCCGAGGCCTTGAGCTTCACGATCTGGGAATCGATGGTCGGGTCCTGGATCTCGTAGGTCGCGCCGGTGACCACTGTATCGTATTTCTCGCCGAGCACGTCCTTCAGCCCGGCGAGATAATCGCGGCCGTAATCGTCGTTCTGCGAGATAACGGCGAACTTCGCGTTCGGATTCTTCGCCAGCGCGTAACGCGCATAGAGCCGCGCTTCGTAGCGGAACGGCGCCTGCACGCCCATCGTTGCCTGCGGATATTGTGCGACGTCGGCGAATTTCGAGGCGCCGGAGCCGATGAAGAGCTGCGGCACGTTCTTGGACTGGAGGTATTTCGCGATCGCCGTGTTGTGGGCGGTACCGATCGAGGAGAAGATCAGCGCGACCTCGTCGCTCTCCACCAGCCTGCGGGTCTGCTCGACTGATTTCGGCGGCGCATAGCTGTCGTCGAACGAGATCAGATTGACCTTGCGGCCGTTGATGCCGCCCTTCTCGTTCAGCATCTTGAAATAGCCGACCTCGCCCTTGCCGAGCGCCCCGAAGGCCGACACCGGCCCGCTGTAGGGCATGGTCTGGCCGATCTTGATCTCGGTCGCGGTGACGCCGCGCATTTCGGCGGCGGCGGATGGAGCGGACGGGAATGAGACTATCAGGAACGAAACGGCGCCAAGCGCGCCCAATGTCCTCGCAAAGCGCATCGACTTGCCCTCCCCTTTGTCTCCGCGGTCGAGCCGCGCCTTAATTGGGAAGAGCATGCCACGACTTCACCGCAGACTCCAATCGCGATGAGTCGCGGGGTCGGAGAGCGAGTAAAGGTAAGGGTGCCACCAATGGCGGCACCCATAGATGGTCGGCACTGCGCAAGGGCGGCTTTGCGCACATACCTGTTCGTCGCGAGATGCTCAGTTGCCCACGTTCGAAAAGCACCACGCAACAAAAAACGCGGCGCTTCCGCCGCGTTTTTCAATTCAATCTGCCGTGCGCGGTTACGCCTGCGGCTGCGGCTCCAGGCCGGGATCCGGATCGGGTCGCGGGCGCGACTTGCCGGCCGGCGGCACGGCCGAGGCGCGCGGGGTGGTCGGCTCGAGCACGGATTCGCGGTTCGGCTTCTTGCCCTTGAGCAGGTCGATGATCTCGTCGCCGGAGAGCGTCTCGAATTCGAGCAGGCCCTTGGCGAGAGCTTCAAGATCGGCGCGCTTCTCGGTGAGAATACGCGTCGCTTCGTTGTAGCCTTCTTCGACGAAACGCCGGATCTCGGTGTCGATCTTCTGAACCGTCGCTTCCGATGCGTTCTGGGTGCGCGACACCGACATGCCCAGGAAAACCTCGTCCTGGTTCTCGCCATAGGACACGGTGCCGAGCGCCTCGGACAGGCCCCAGCGCGTCACCATCATGCGCGCAAGACGCGTCGCCTGCTCGATGTCCGACGACGCACCCGAAGTCACCTTCTCGCGGCCGAAGATCAGCTCTTCGGCGACGCGGCCACCCATCATGATGGCAAGGCGCGAGGTCATCTGCTCCAGCGACATCGACAGCTTGTCGCGCTCGGGCAGCTGCATGACCATACCCAACGCACGACCGCGCGGAATGATGGTCGCCTTGTGGATCGGATCGGTCGCAACGACGTTGAGGCCGACGATGGCGTGGCCGCCCTCGTGATAGGCCGTCAGAAGCTTCTCTTCCTCGGTCATGACGAGCGACTTGCGCTCGGCGCCCATCATCACCTTGTCCTTGGCTTCCTCGAACTCGGCCTGGGTCACCATCCGCTTGTTGCGGCGGGCGGCGGTGAGCGCAGCTTCGTTGACGAGGTTCATCAGGTCGGCGCCGGAGAAGCCCGGGGTGCCGCGCGCGATCGTCTTGAGGTTGATATCCGGCGCCAGCGGCACCTTGCGGACGTGGACCTTGAGGATCTGCTCGCGGCCGACGACGTCCGGGTTGGGCACCACGACCTGACGGTCGAAGCGGCCGGGACGCAGCAGCGCGGGGTCGAGCACGTCGGGACGGTTGGTCGCGGCGATCAGGATCACGCCCTCGTTGGCCTCGAAGCCGTCCATCTCGACCAGCAACTGGTTCAGCGTCTGCTCGCGCTCGTCATTGCCGCCGCCGAGGCCGGCGCCACGGTGACGACCGACGGCGTCGATTTCGTCGATGAAGATGATGCAGGGCGCGTTCTTTTTGGCCTGCTCGAACATGTCGCGGACGCGGGAAGCGCCAACGCCGACGAACATCTCGACGAAGTCCGAACCCGAAATGGTGAAGAACGGCACGTTGGCTTCGCCCGCGACCGCACGCGCGATCAGGGTCTTGCCGGTGCCGGGAGGTCCGACCAGCAGCACGCCGCGCGGAATGCGGCCGCCTAGGCGCTGGAATTTGCCGGGGTCGCGCAGGAATTCGACGATCTCCTGCAGGTCCTGCTTGGCTTCGTCGACGCCCGCGACGTCCTCGAAGGTGACGCGGCCATGCGCTTCAGTCAGCATTTTTGCGCGCGACTTGCCGAAGCCCATCGCCTTGCCGGCGCCGCCCTGCATCTGCCGCGACAGGAAGATCCACACGCCGATCAGCGCGATGAAGGGCAGCCACGAGACCAGCAGCGAGACGAACCACGGCACGTTGTCGCCGGGCGGCTTCGCGGTGATCTGCACCTTGCTGTCATAGAGGCGCTTCACGAGCGTCGGATCGCTCGGC
Source organism: Bradyrhizobium sp. MI1.11 (assembly GCF_055811255.1). Taxonomy (NCBI): domain Bacteria; kingdom Pseudomonadati; phylum Pseudomonadota; class Alphaproteobacteria; order Hyphomicrobiales; family Nitrobacteraceae; genus Bradyrhizobium; species Bradyrhizobium sp. MI1.11. The sequence goes on along the minus strand of NZ_JBVVPM010000032.1, from coordinate 23,968 downwards.
GCATAGGTCTGGAAGCTCGAGCCGTTGGTGAAGGTGCCGTGAATGTCCGGCCCCTGGATTACGACGTCGCGCACATTGCCGCGGTCAACCTCGCTCAACAGCTGGGAGAAAGCGATGTCCTGCGAGGAGGCGCGCTGACCCGGATTCTGGAAGAGCGTGAACAACGCCAACAGCAGCAGGACAATGATGACCCAGAGGGCGAAATTGCGCAGATTGGCGTTCATCGATCTTCCTTCGTGGTCGCGCGGATCGCGGCCTGATCCTCGGGCAGTTACTTTAAGCCGTACGAGGAAATCCCAAGGAATCCTCTCGGTTAGACGCATTACAATTTAGGTGCCGCCCCGGTCGCTGCCAAGGGAACGAGATGGGACTATTTATCCCATCTTAGAGCGATTCCCGCTGAAATAATGGCGCCCGGACAGGGGTTTTTCCCGCCTGGTTAAGGTGACCTGACGTCGCGCCGCCGAAACGGCTGGTGTCATGGTCCGCGGCTTAGCTCCCCTTGCGCCGCCGCGCCGGCGCCGGCGCGATGTGGATACGCCCCCCGGCAAGGCTGATCAAGGCTCCCGCAAGGGTCTGCTTCACCACCGGCCGGCCATTTGCAGCCGTACTTCCCGCCGCCATGGCCTGATCGAGCACGGCCAGGAGAGATTCGACCTTGCCGAGTTCCGCTGGTCCCTCATGCCCGAACGCGTTGATGGCCCGCAGCAGGATCCGCAGCCGGACCTCCTCCGGCAGGGCGGCAAACACGGGGGCCTCGAAGCTTCGAACGCCGGCCTGCGGCGCATCGCCGCGATCCCGCAAACGGAGGAAGCGCTCGGCTCCATCGGTCAGCACCTCGACGGCCGCATTGGCGCGCGCCAGCCTTGCCGCGAGCCGAGCCAGGCTGCGGGCATCACCGCCCTCCCCCGCGAGCTGCGGCAGCAGCGCACGCAGCCGCGGCCGGGTGAAGGCAGCGTCGTGGTTGGTGGGATCGTCGGCAAAGCCGATCTTCGCCCGCTTCAAGGTCGCGATCAGCTGCGACTTCGGAACGTCGAGCAGTGGACGCGCAAGGATGACGCCGTCGCGCTCGGTGAGACGGGCCATCGCCGACAGCCCGGCTAATCCGCTGCCGCGGAGAAGACGCATCAACAGGGTCTCGGCCTGGTCGTCTCGGGTGTGGGCGGTCAGCACGTGGCTCGCGCCGGCGACACGTGCGGCCTGCACCAGCAGGCGGTAGCGGGCTTCGCGCGCGGCGGCCGGCAGTCCCGTTTTCGGCTTTGCCCCGCGCCAGCGCACGGTCCGGTGCGGCAAGCCAAGCCCGGTCGCGAGATGCTTGACCTCGCGCGCCTCGCGCGCCGCCTCCGGCCGCAAGCCGTGGTCGATGGTGACGACGGTGAGACGCGGGCCGCGCGCGAGGCTACGGTGCCAGCGCGCCGCAAGCCACATCAGCGCCACCGAGTCGGGTCCGCCGGAGACCGCGAGCAACAGTCCCCGCGCGCCTTTCAGGCCTGCGAAGAGGAGCTTGGCCTCACGCGCCGAGATCGGTGAATTATCGTCGTCTGACATGACGCTGCAATCGTCCGCGGATGGACCGAATGTTTAGCGCAGCGCCATCAATCTTGTCAGGACCAATCGCCGCCGGTCAGCACTTCACCCGCTTCTGCTCGCGGTCAACCGCGGCTTTGACGCCGGCCGAAGCGCGCGGATATTTGCGGCCGACTTCGCCGAAGGCGGCGCATGCGGCCTCCTTCTCCTTCAGCGCGGCCAGCGACTGGCCGAGCCGCAGCAGGGCATCCGGCGCCTTGGCGGATTTGTCGTATTTGGTGGTGACGGCGAGGAAGGCTTCCGCGGAGTCGCGATATTGCTGGCGCTGGAAATAGCTCTCGCCGAGCCAGTATTGGGCGTCGCCGAGCAGCGGGTCGCTCGGATATTTCTGCGAGAAATTCTTCATGGTCTGCTCGGCCAGCGCATAGTCCTTGCGCTGCATGTAGCCGATGCCGAGATCGAATTCGTCGCGCGGCGTTGCCGAGGGCGGCAGGGTTGTCAGCGCCGGAGCACCTGCCGGCGCGGGAGAGCCGGATGGGGCCGGCGGATAGCCGGGCTGCGCTGCCGGCGGCACGCCTTGCTGGTAGCGCGGACCGGTGTTGGCGAGATCGAGCGGCTCGCCGGCGCCACGGCCGCCGGGTGCGCCGCTCGGGGCACCTGCGGGCATCGGTTGCTGCCCGCCGCCGAGCGCGCGTGGCGCACCCGGCGCATTCGGGCTCTGGTTCGGGTCGAAGGCGTCGCCGCGGCGGCGCGTGCCCGGCGCGCCGGGCGCAGGCTGCTCCTGAACGATCGGCGCCGGAGAGGCGATCTGCGGCTGCTCGTAATTCGGCTGGGCCGCTTGCTGGTGCGGCGGCTGGCGATAGGCCGGCGCGGCTTGCGCGGGCGGCATGGCCGCGACATTGGGCTGGACCGGCGCCTGGCCGGGCGCAGCTTGCGCGCCGCCCTCGAGCGCTCGCAGCCGCTCTTCGAGCTGGCGGTTGCGATATTGCAGCTCTTCGTTCTGGCCGGTGAGCTGGCGCAGCTGATTCTCCAGCCGCTCGATCCGCATCTCGGGATCTGCATCGTCCGATTGTGCGAGGGCGGGCGAGCACAAAGAGAGCAGCGCGGCGATCGCCACGGTGCCGGTGAAAACCTTAAATCTGGATGACATCTTGCCCTGACGACGAAAGCGAAATGGCCTGCGACCGAACATTCGACGCGCCACACATTGAAGGGGAGTACGCCAAAACTGTGACTGTAACAAACGGGTTTCCGTCACAGATCGCTGAAACGAAACCGGCGCCCGAGAGGGCGCCGGCATAATCGGTTTCTGAAGATGAACGGCGCCTGACCGATCGTCAGGAGCTCGCGTTCAGAACGGTGACGGCGCGGCGGTTCTGCGACCAGCAGGAGATGTCGTTGCAAACGGCCACCGGCCGCTCCTTGCCGTACGAGATCGTTCGCATGCGGTTCGGATCGATGCCGCGCGAGGCGAGGAACGAACGGACCGACTGGGCACGGCGGGCGCCGAGCGCGATATTGTATTCGCGGGTGCCGCGTTCGTCGGCATGACCTTCGACGGTGAAGCTGTAGCGCGGATAGCTCTGGAGCCACTGCGCCTGCTTCTCCAGAGTCACGATCGCCTGCGGGGTCAGATCGGTCTGGTCGCTTTCGAAGAACACGCGGTCGCCGACATTGACGACGAAGTCTTGCTGGCTGCCCGGCGTCGCCGCGTTGGCCATCGCATCCGTGGCAGCGTTCTTGTTGGCACAGGCCCCCATCGACAACGCGACGGCAAGCACCGCGGCCAGCTTCAATCCCTGGAGGATGCGCATAGGATGTTTCATTCCGGAGCCTCCACGCTCACGTTTCGTCCACTGCTGTCCGGTCTACAGGGGGTTGGTTAAGCGAACGTTCCGTCAACCTTGATGGAACCTTGCCACAGCCGGTCAAATGCCCCCAACCAGCGAAAAGCAACCGTCATGGTTAATGGGTTGTAAATGTGGCGCGATGGTGAAGGCAAGCCGCGCCGACCGGCAAAAACCGCGGGCTTTGCTGGAATTTTAGGCTCGTCGTGTGGAGACCCTAGCGCCTAGCGGGCAGAACCCGTTGCCGAGGCGGCTACGTCCGGGGTCCGCTGCGTGGCGAGCGACACGGGGCGCGGGGCCGCCTGGCGCGGGCCGCTGCGTTGAAACAACATGCGCCGCTCAAAAGCGCTGGAGCGCATGATCGGAAAGCGCGTCAGGACCTTTTCCCGCTGGTTGCGGAAATCGGACGCCATCAGCACGGCCTTCTTGGTGGGCCAGCCCGGAAACCCGCGCGGCTCCGGTGAAATGGTCTCGTGCAGGAAGATGCGACGATAGAACGCCTGATGATCGGTCCGGATCATGGCCAGCCCGGTGTCGGCGTTGAAATGATCGCAAGCCACAAAAGCCAGCCGCACCGTCAGATAGGGCAGCTCCGGAAAACGCTGGTGCTTTTCGGGATCGGCAACAAACCGGCACGGATCGACGAGGACTTCGCCGCGGTCGAGCCGGGGATGCAGGACGTCGCCAAACACTTCGGTCGTGTAGGACATTCGCCAGTCGGACGTCAGGACGTGAATGCGAACGGAGCTGCAGAGCTCTCCATCGACATAGACCCCGAAATTCCAGGTGTTGGGCGCATCGTCGAAGCGATCGGTCACGCGCCGCGACTCCGACGGCTCGATCAGTCCGGCGTGCAGATAGGCCCGGTACCGCATCAGATAGAGGTTGTCGCGGTCCTCAGGAGTTTCGATCAGGCGGTAATCGATGCGGTCAAACAGAGCGGCTCCCCGCGGAAGGAGCACCGTTTGCGGTTCAGCCCCAGACGTCATCCAGTACCCCTACACTCCAAAGCAACTTCTGCGAGTGTGACGAGATTAATGGTTCATTAACGGAATTGCAAAGGCTTAGAAACGTTAGGGTTAACCTTGCGGCCCGCAAAAACACGGGGCGCGAACGAGAGCCGAGGGCGTTGAAGAAGTGGGGCAGCGAAAGATCAGGCGATCGATCGCGAGGACACCATGACGATCTGGTCCTCAGCCCCGCGACGGCCATGCGAGGCATTGAGCAATTGGCGAATCCGGACTGCCGGCACCGGCCGGCTGAACAGATAGCCCTGCCCTTCGGTCACGGTGCCGTCGGCGCTGATCAGCTCGAGCTGATCATTGGTCTCGATGCCCTCGACCACGACGGCCATGCCGAGATCGGCCGACAGCCGCGCCACCCCGCGCAGCAGCGTCAGCGGCCGGTCGGCATCGATGCCTTCGAGGAAGGAGCGGTCGATCTTCACCTTCTGCATCGGGAAATTGTGCAGGTAGCTGAGGCTCGAATAGCCGGTACCGAAATCATCCAGCGAAATGCCCACGCCGATCGCATGCAATTGCGACAGGATGTCGTGCGTGAGCTGGGTGTTGCGCAACAGCGAGGATTCGGTGATCTCGATCTCCAGCCGATGCGCCGGCAGCCCCGAAACCTCGAGCGCGTAGCGGATTTCGCTCAAGACGTCGCGCTGGTGGAATTGCTGCGGCGAGAAGTTGACGGCGACGCTGACGCCCTCCGGCCATTTCATGCATTCCATGCAGGCGCGGCGCAGGATCCAGCGGCCGAGATCGACGATCAGCCCCATGTCCTCGGCGACCGGGATGATGTCGACCGGCGAGACCGTGCCGCGCACCGGATGATTCCAGCGCAGCAGCGCCTCGCACGTCGTGATCTTGCCGGACTTCAGATTGACCAGCGGCTGGTAGAACAGCTCGAACTCCTCATTGGCGAGCGCCTTGCGCAGATCGAGCTCGAGGATGCGGCGCGCCTCGACGGTCGCCGCCATCTCGTCGCGGAAGAAGCAGAATGTGCCGCGACCGTCGGCCTTGGCCCGGTACAGCGCCATATCGGCGTTCTTGAGCAGCGTGTCCGCGCTGACGCCCTCCGGCGCGGTCAACGCGATGCCGACGCTGGCGCCGATCTCGACCAGATGATTGTCGATGCGGTAGCGCTCGCTCAGCCGCTCGACGATCCGGCGCGCCAGCGCAGCGGCGTCCTCGGGCGAGGAGATGTTCTCCTGGAACACGACGAATTCGTCACCGCCGAAGCGGGCGACGAAATCCTCGGGGCGCAGCATCTCGCGCAGACGGTTGGCGACCGCGCACAGCAGCTGGTCGCCGCAGGGATGGCCGAGCGTGTCGTTGACCTGCTTGAACTGGTCGAGGTCGACGAACAGCAGCGCGGACAGGCGCTCGGCGTCGTGCGAGATCGCCAGCAGCCTTTCGATCTCGTCGCGGAAATGAACGCGGTTGGGAAGCGCGGTGAGGTCGTCGTAGCGCGCCAGATGCGTAATCTTGGCCTCGGCGCTGCGACGGTCGGTAATGTCCTCGACCAGCACCACCGCGCCACCGTCAGCCATCGGCTGGACAGTCCAGGACAACGACCTGTTTCGCTGCGTATCGGGATCGGCGGTGATGATCTCCTTGGCTTGCGAACTCTCGATGTCCGTGACGATCCGCTCGCCGCTCCCAGCCGAGATGGACCCGGCGCTGACGCACGCCGCGACGATGTCACGCGCGTTGACGCCGCGTTGCGCCAGACCTTCCGGCAGATTCATCATTGCGCCGAAGCGGTGGTTCATGACCGCCAGCTGTCCGTCGACGCGGAACATGCAGAGGCCGTGCGGCATGTTGTTCAGCGCCGTATCGAACTGGCCGGCGAGCGCGGCTTCACGCTCCCGTGCCACGACCGCTCCCATGAAGATTCGGTGCAGATTCACCGAGAGCTGCATGATCGCCATCAGGAACGCGGCGCTGACCAGCGCCATCGCGATGTAGTAGGGCGTTCCACGCAGTGCCAAGGCAAGCACGGCCGGACCGAAAATCAGCACGGCCTGGAGGTGGAAGATCGCAGGCCGGCCATATGCCCTGCCCGCGCCGCCCGCCGCGATTCCGGTGGTGACCGATAAGGCGATCATGTGGGCCACAGCGTCGTCGGTGGCCAGCAGGGCGGTGGCGCACCAGATGCCGATCGCAGCCGCCTGGATCTTTGCCCCGATCTGATAGCGCTTCTGCCAGCGTGCTGCCGCCTCGATGGTCATGACCGACTGACGTGCCTGATAGAGGCGCAGGTCGATCGCCCGCGCAGTCCCCGCCAGGACAAGAAGTGCGACGCACGCCCAGATCAGCGGCTCGCCCGTCCTCAGCGCGGTCAGGGCCGCACCGATCGACACGAAAATGAGTCCTGCCAGCAGCGGACCAGGCGCTTCGAACAGCGAATCGATTTGCGCCGCCGAAGTTTTCGGCGGCCGCTGTTCCGGCTCTCCGCTCTGACTTGCAAACTGCATCTGGTGTTTACGCGCGTCCTGTCTGGAGCGCAGTTTTACCGATCCGGTATGAAGTCTTTCTGAGGGAATATCGTTAAAGTCGAGTTGTTTTGAACGAGCAACAGTCGAAATAGATCAATAGAAACAAACCCATGGGAAAAGTTTGCCGAGTGCAACCTTAAAGAACAATTATCGCGGGGAAACATCGCGCCAAGTTTTCGAAAAAGGCGCGCGGTCAAATCATTGCGCATCGAGGACGGGCGGCTAGCCCGATGTCGAGGACAATAGCGGCGACCATGCGGGGTCGGAGGCGAAGCCCGGCGTCGGCACCTTCAGCTCGTTGCGGCCCGAGATGTCGACCGAGAACAGCGATGGCCCGCCGCTGCCGCCGGGATCGCGGAAGAACATCAGCACGCGGCCGTTCGGCGAGAAGGTCGGGCCTTCGTTGTGGTAGCCGGAGGTGAGAAGCCGTTCGCCGGAGCCGTCCGGCTTCATGACGCCGATCGAGAACTGCCCGCCACCTTGCCTGGTGAAGGCGATGTAATCGCCGCGCGGCGACCACACCGGCGTCGAATAGGTGGCGTTGTTGTCGTCCTTGGAGAAGGAGATGCGCTGCGCCGCTCCGCCGCCCGCGGCCATGACATAGATCTGCGATCTGCCGCCGCGATCGGACTCGAAGCAGATGCGGGCGCCGTCCGGGGAGTAGGACGGAGAGGTGTCGATCGCGGGCGTGTCGGTGAGGCGCGTGGTCGAGCGCGAGCGCAGATCCATCACGAACAGGTTGGAATTGCCGCCCTGCTGCAGGCTCATGATGACGCGCTGGCCGTCCGGCGAGAACCTCGGGGCAAAGGTCATGCCCGGGAAGTTGCCGACGATCTCGCGCTGGCCGGTCTCGATGTTGAACAGGTAGACCTTCGGATCGCCCTGCCCGAACTCCATGTAGGTGATCTCTTGCGAGTTCGGCGAGAAGCGCGGCGTCAGCACGAGGTCGGAGCCGCGGGTCAGATAGCGCACATTGGCGCCGTCCTGGTCCATCATCGCGAGCCGCTTGACGCGGCGCTCCTTCGGCCCGGTCTCGTCGACGAACACCACGCGGCTGTCGAAATAGCCCTTCTCGCCGGTCAGCTTCTCATAGATCTGGTCGGAGATGATGTGGGCGATGCGGCGCCAATATTCCGGCGAGGTGAAATATTGCTGGCCGGCGAGCTGCTGGCCGGTGACCACATCCCACAAGCGGAATTCGGCCTTGAGGCGCCCGTCCGGCTGCCGCGTCATGCGGCCGGTGACGAGGGCCTGTGCGTTGAGCGTCTTCCAGTTCTCGAATTGCGGCGCGACGTCGATGTTGCTGATGCGCTCGATGAAGGCGGCCTGGTCGACCGGCGCGAACAGGCCCGAGCGTTTCAGATTGTTGGTGATGACCTGAGTGACGCCGTTGCCAACGTCGCCGTCGGCCGGCGAGCCGGGCACGAAATTGGTGATCGCAATCGGGATCGGCCGAAACTCCGTGGGATCGATACGGAGCCGTCCCTGCGGCTGCTGGGCGAAGGCCTGCCCGCCTCCGAGCATCGCGAGCGTCGATCCGGTCAGGGTCATGAAGCGGCGGCGGTTCATCGATCGAACGTCATTCATCGCAAAATTCTTTTGTTCGGATGTCACAACATGTCTTTCAGGCCGAAAGTCATCGGAATGAGCTTCCAGCTCTCGTATTGCTGCTTCGGCATGAACGAATAGACCTGACACTGCACGATGGCGCGTCTGGCACTCTCCGCCACCGCCTGTGCGATCGACCGCGACGGCCCCCTCACCGCGACGACGATCGGCTCGGACGCGAGCGATCCGTCGATCTTCATGGGAATGTCGATGTCGGCTTCGTATTGATCCGCATCCTGCCCGTTATAGGTCGGCGTGAAGCAGCGCTTCACCGCCCCTTGGAACGCCCCCCGCCAGGTCGCAATGTTGTTGGCGGCCGTTCCGCTCGTCGATCCCAGCGAGGCCGACGCATTCAGCGTCGAGCCGGCGAGTTCGTGCCGGGTCGCCGCGCGCTTGTCGAGATCGCGCTGGATCTGCGCGGGATCGAAGCTGCGCTCCTTGGGCTTCGGCACCTGCTGCGGCTGCACCGCTGCGACCTTCTGCTCCGGCGGCTTGGGCGGCGGCTTCTTGGTTTCGAGCTTTTTCTGGAGCTCGGCGATCGGATCTTCCTTGGCCGGGTCAGGCTTTTTTTCCGGCGGCTTCGGTTCTTCTTTGGGCTTCGCCTCGGCGACGGGCTTGGGCGGCTCGGGCTTCTTCTCGACCGGCTTCTCGACGGGTTTTGGCGGCGGTTCGGGCGTCGAGTTGGTCTTGATCAGCTCTTTCTTCTCGGTGACCTTGCCGACGGCGTCTTCCTCGGGCTTGGCTTCCGCGATCTTCTCGACCTTCGGCTTCGGCTCTTTCTTGTCGCCGGTCTTCTGCCCCGACATCATCTGCGCGAGCTGGTCGGTGGAGATGATGTCGATCGGCAGCGACTCTTCGGCCGGAACGAAAGCCCTGCTGCTAAAGGTGACGAGCCCCCATCCCAGCACGAGGACGTGGAGGGCAATCGACGCAACGAGTGTCTTGTCGACCTTCACCTTCACGGTCTACCCCTGATCCGCTTCCGTGACGAGCGCCAGCTTCTTGAAGCCTGCGCCGGACAACTGGCCCATGACCTTGGCCACCGTCCCGTAATCCGCCTTCTTGTCGGCACGCAGATAGATGCGCTCCTCGAGCCCGCCGCGCGCGTCCGTGATCGCCTTCAGCTTGGGGATCAGTTCGTTGATCGCGATCTCGGCGTCGTTGATGAACACCTTGCCCTTGATGTCGACCGACATCTGGATCGGCTTCTGGTCGTTGTTTTCGAGGCTCTTGGCCTGGGTCTGCGGCAGGTCGAGCGGCACGCCGACCGTCAGCATTGGCGCCGACACCATGAAGATGATGAGCAGCACCAGCATCACGTCCACCATCGGCGTGACGTTGATTTCGGCCACGACCGGCTTACGCCGGCCACGGCGCCCACCGCCTCCGGACGAACTCGCGACGTTCATGCCCATGGTCTGGTGCCCAAATTGCCCTTCACACTATACATGCCGTCCGTCAGCCCCGCTCGTCGATCTGACGCGACAGGATGGCTGAAAATTCATCGGCGAAGCCTTCGAGCCGCTGGGCCTGCCGGTTCACCTCGGAGGTGAACTTATTGTAGAAAATAGTGGCAGGAATGGCGGCGATAAGGCCGACGGCGGTTGCAAACAGCGCCTCCGCGATACCGGGGGCCACCACCGCCAGAGAGGTATTTTTCGACGCCGCGATCGACTGGAAGCTCGACATGATGCCCCAAACAGTGCCGAACAGGCCGACGAAGGGGCCGGCGGAGCCGACGGTGGCGAGCACCAGCAGCCTGCGTTCCAGCCGCTCGACCTCGCGGGCGATCGAGACATTCATGACCTTGTCGATGCGCATCTGAAGGCCTGCGACCGAGCGGGCCTGGCTCTCGAACGAACGCTTCCACTCGCGCATCGCCGCGACGAAGCAGGCCGCCATGGAATGCGTCGGCTTGGCCGAGAGCGTGCGATAGAGGTCTTCGATCGACTCGCCGGACCAGAAAGCCTGCTCGAAACGGTCCATCGAGCGGCGGGTGCGGGCAAACAGGAAGATCTTGTCGATGGCGATCGCCCAGACCCAGACCGAGCAAGCGAGAAGCCCCAGCATCACCGCTTTCACGATCCAGTGAGCCTGCCAGAACAGCGCGATCAGCGACACGTCCGCGGAAGCGGCAACCGGAAGGGCTGACTGAGCCACGTCGGCCGGATTCATAAGCAGTATCCTCTCAAGGCGATCGTTACCTGATGTCCCGATCTAATGTCCCGGCCAGCAAATGGCCGCCGGTTCCCCAATAGCCGCGCTAGAACCGGCGCGGCCGGCAAGCCCGCTCAAAGCCTTGTCTTTCTGGGTGCAGGGCTCTTCCAAAGCCAGCCGCCTGCATTCCCTGCCAAGATGTCAAAACTATGGGCCCGACCCCAAGGCTCAGACTTCGGGCTTTGGGCGCGATTGTCCGCAATTACCAGAGCCCGGCGATGGTTAATGCTGGGTTACCGCAGGCGGATTTGGCTGCGGGAAAGAGAGGTGGCGCAGGGGGATGGGTGGTGCGGCGGGCGAGTCCGTGATCCAGACGCGCCGCAACACCCACGCGGGGGCCTCGGCTCTGCGGCGCGTCCTCGACAGGACGTTGCGCTGCGCCCAGGACCAGAGTTCCGCTTCCAGCGGGCGCATCAAAACGGAGCCGCTACCGTCGGAGGAACCAGCCCTCGCCCGAAAAATTGTCTGGAAAATCACTTCTCGCGAGGTTTTGCCATGAGCATCAACCCTAAGACGACCGCCGCCATCGGCGATCATCCGCTCCACCCCATGATCATCCCGTTCCCCGTCGCTTTCCTGGTGGGCGCGCCCATCGCCGATCTCGCCTTCATTGGAACCGGCGACGGCTTCTGGGCCAGAGCTGCCATGTGGCTGATCGGCGCCGGCATCGTCATGGCGCTCGTTGCTGCCGTGGCAGGATTCACCGACTTCTTCAGCGACGCCCGCATCCGCAACCTCAACGACGCCTGGTATCACATGGGCGGCAATCTCGCGGCCGTCGTGCTCGCCGCGATCAATTTCTACCTCCGCTACGCGCAAGGCGCGGAGGCTGCAGTCAAGCCGTGGGGCGTGGCGCTCTCTCTGATCGTGGTCGGCATCCTCCTGTTCACAGGATGGAAGGGCTGGGAAATGGTCTACCGCCATCATGTCGCGGTACTGGACGCGCCGGGCCAGACCAGTTCGGAGCCGGTCACCCCGCATCATGGCGGCGAGAGCCACCGCCGCGCCGCCTGAACGAGGAGTATGTCGCCTGATGACGTGAGGGCGAGTCAGGCCGCCGAGGCGGATTCGGGGCAATTGGTCAGCCGCGCCGGATTGCCGATTGCGGTGCAGCCCGGGGGCACGTCGCTCGTCACGACGGTGTCGGCGCCGATCTTCGCACAATCGCCGATCCTGACGTTGCCGAGAATTGTGGCGCCGGAGCCGATGAAGACGCCGCGACCGATGCGAGGCGAGCGCGCCGGCAGTTCCGTGCCACGACCGATGCTGACGTTCTGAAGGATGGTGGCGTCGTCGCCGATCGCCACATCTGCACCGATCACGATGCCGGTGGCGTGGTCGAGATACACCGATGATCCCAAGCTCGCCGCCGGATGAATGCTGACCTGCAGGACGTTGGAGGCCTCGTTCTGAAACAGCAGCGCCGCGTCGCGATAGCCGTGATGCCAGAGCCAGTTCGAGACGCGCCATGCCTGCAAGGCGACGTAGCCCTTGAAATGCAGCAGCGGCGCCAACAGTCCGGTGATGGCGGGATCGCGGAGAACGATGGCTTGTAAGTCGCAGCCGGCCACCTCGATCAGATCCGGCTGGCCATGGAAGGCGTCGCGGGAAAACGTCGTGAAGCGCTCGCGTTCGGCCGCGCTGTCGCCAAGCCGGCGTCCGATCAGATCGGACAGTGCGGCGGTAAAATCGTCGTGGACGAGGATGAGTCCGACAAGAGCCTTGCCGAATATGGGGTCGGCTGCCGCTGCGCGCTGCGCCTCGTCGCGGATCTCCTGCCAGAGGGCCTCGCTCGCCGTCATCGCCGCTTCCGCCATCGTTGCTGCCTGCGGTATTTTGACGCTTCCTTTTCACTGTCGGATATAAACCGTCGGCAGCCCGCGCGCCACGCACCCCGTGACGCTACGAGCTTGCATGCCAAGCGGCCTGGATCATATATAGGCCGTCGAGTTCGCGGTCGAAGCTATGGCCTCAGGTTGACTTTGCCGCGTGCGGCCGCCTTGGGCCAGGGTTGTCCAAGCATCTCGTTCAAGACCCCGCGGTGGTCCGCCATCGCCGGGTTTTTCGTACACAGCGGCCCTCAATGCTGCCGAAGCGAAACTCGAAATCCCCGTCATCCAAGGTCACGCCAATACATGTCGCCCAACGCCCCCGCCGACGACCAACACGACGACATCATGTATCCCTCCGCCCTGCCGTTCCTGCTGGTCCATCTCGGCTGCGTTGCCGCCATCTGGACCGGCATTACCTGGCAGGCCGTCGCGATCTGCGCCTCGCTGTATGTCGTGCGCATGTTTGCAATCGGAGCGGGCTACCACCGCTATTTCTCCCATCGGGCTTTTGCGACCGGCCGGGTGTTTCAGTTCATCCTGGCCTGGCTTGCGCAAAGCACCGCGCAAAAAAGCGTTTTGTGGTGGGCGGCCAAGCATCGACATCATCATCTACATTCCGATACCGAGGACGACGTGCATTCGCCGCGTCACCGAGGCTTCCTCTACAGTCATCTCGGCTGGATTTTTTACCGGGAGCACGATGGCACCGACCTCGTGAAGGTCGGCGATTTCGCCGCCTATCCGGAGCTGATGTGGCTGCATCGCCTGGAACTCCTGCCGGCCGTGACGCTGGCTGCGCTCTGCTTCCTGGTTGGCGGATGGTCCGGTCTCGTCGTCGGCTTCCTGTGGAGCACCGTGCTGGTCTATCACGCGACCTTCTGTATCAATTCCCTCGCCCACGTGCATGGACGCAAGCGGTACGTGACCGGCGATGATTCCCGCAACAATTGGCTGCTGGCCTTATTCACCCTCGGTGAGGGCTGGCACAACAATCACCACGCCTACCAGAGCAGCGTGCGGCAGGGTTTTCGCTGGTGGGAAATCGATGTCACCTATTACATCCTGAAGGTGCTGTCCTGGTTCGGCGTCGTCTGGAACATGAAGTCGCCGCCCGAGCAGGTGCTGCGCAACGAGCAGCCGCTCGGCGCACGCGTCATCAACCGGGCGGCCCGCGAGCTTGCCGGACGGTTCGATGCGCAGACCCTGGCGCACGCGATCTCGTCGGCGCTACGCCGAGCCGATTTGGCCCAGTTGCAACTGCCGACGCTGCACGACATCCTCAGTCGCGCGCATGAAGGCGTCGATGCACTGACCCATCTGCATTTGCCGAAGATTCCCACCCGCGAGGAGTTTCTCACCGAGGCCAAGGCGATGTTCGCGCGAACGCGATCACTCAACGAGATCGTGGACTACGCCTACGAACACTTCCTGGAGTCGGTTCGCGCGCAGCTCGCCACGGCGCGCTGACCAAGTCTCTCCAGGCCAAGACTCTCCAGGCTAAGACTTTCCAGGCCAGGACATTTCCAGACGGTCGCGGCGGCCTGCCGCGCATTCCCAAAAACAAACCGCCCCCCTGCGGGTTGCGCAGGCGGGCGGCTTGGGGCCATCAGGACTTTGGGGGCATGCGCCTGACGGCTTTGAGAAGCGTCAGTCTCGAGATCAACCTTGAGATCAACCCTGCTGCTGGTCGGTCGGCGGCGGGGTCGGGCGCGTCTTGTGTTGCGCCATGAACTGGTCGAACTCTTCCTTGTCCTTGGCGTGACGCAGACGGTCGAGGAAGTTCTTGAACTCGACCTGCTCTTCCTCGAGCCGCTGCAATGTCTCGGTGCGGTACTCGTCAAAGGCGCGGTTGCCGCTCGAGGGCGGGCCGAAGCCAAAGCCGAAACCGTGGCGCTCCATGCGGCCGCGCATACGGTCCATCTTGTACTGCATCCGCTCCATCTTGTTCTGCCAGCGATCCTGGTTGCTCCAGCACGACATTCTTCTGCTCCCGAGTGTGAAAAAGAGAAGGGCAAGTCCGATCGGCCACCAGATGATGAAGCCGAGGATGGTCACGGCGATCCAGCCGGGATGCCAAGGCGTGTTGAGCATGTGGGGGCGCTCGTAGTGTTGGTCCGAAGGGCCGCGCCATCGATTGACATCAGCGGTGTAGGCCATTTCCCTCTCCATGACGGCATCAGCGCCGTTGTAAATGTAAATAACATTTACATAGGTAGATCATCCCGCGATTTTGTCAAGCCGACCGCCTGACAGGGCGAGGCAATTATTTGGGTAACTTTATTTCGGCTTGCCCCAGGGACCACCGGGCGGCACGCCGGAACCGGAGGATGCCTCCGGTGGCACCGGCGGCGGCTCGGCGCTTTTCGCCGGAGGACGGCGATCGGTCGGGAAGCCGAGACCGCGGAGATAAATCAGCACCTCGGCTTCGAGCAGCTCGTCCGGCGACATCGGCAGCTTTCGACGCGCGGCATCGCCGCGGGAGAACAGCGAGGCCACGCCATGCGCCATCGACCAGATGTGCAGCGCCATCATCATCGCCGGAGGCCGCGGCGTGCCCGGCGGCGCCAGCGCGGCAAGCCGCTCCGCCGCGGCACGAATGACGTTGAAAGCACGCTCGCTAGCGGCCTGTAGCGCCGGATTGACATCCACCGGCACGCCCGATTCGAACATCGCGTTGTAGAACGCGGGCTCCTCGCGGGCGAAGGCGAGATAGGCCCTGCCGACACGCTCGAACGCCGTGACGGTGTCGGGCCGTCCGTCGTCCCAGGCCGCGGTCAGGCGCGATTCGAACTGCTCGAAACCGCGCTGCGCGATCGAGGACAGCAGTTCGTCACGGTCGCGAAAATGCCGGTACGGTGCCGCCGCACTGACGCCGGCCATGCGCGCGGCATCGGCAAAGGTGAAGCCGGCCGCGCCCTTCTCGGCGATCAATCCAAGGGCGGCCTGCAGCAGGGCTTCCTTCAGATTGCCGTGGTGATAGCCGCGCTCGGCGCGGCGCGTCTCCTTGCGCCAGCTCATGTGAACGACCTTTACATGAGCTGGGCAGGAAGGTCACTAGCGGCGACGGGTTGATCAGCCCGTATTCTCCCCGGTCCGGGGCAGCGGCCGAAGCCCTAGCCGCCAGGGATCGGCAGCACCGGCATGATCTC
This sequence comes from Bradyrhizobium sp. MI1.11, assembly GCF_055811255.1. Classification (NCBI taxonomy): domain Bacteria; kingdom Pseudomonadati; phylum Pseudomonadota; class Alphaproteobacteria; order Hyphomicrobiales; family Nitrobacteraceae; genus Bradyrhizobium; species Bradyrhizobium sp. MI1.11. Next base: position 8,283 of record NZ_JBVVPM010000032.1, on the reverse strand, counting down.
GACGCGTTCGCCGGGGAAGATCGTGAAGTGCGGGTGGTTTTCGAACATCTTCGCCGCGGCTTCGTGCGAGGCCGCACGCACCACGGTGAAGGCGCCCATCTCGTTGGCGATGTCGGCGAGGCCCTTGCCGTCGACCTTCTTGGTCTTGCCGAGCGGCCCGCCCATGGCCTGGATCGCGCCTTGGTGCTTTTCGACCCAGCCCTTCCAGGCCGCCATGCCCTCCTGCTCCTTCGCCTTGCGCTCGGCCTCGGGCATCGCATCCCATGCGGCCCATTTGGAGCTGGTCTTGCTGCCGAGGAAAACGGCGAGATAGGTATCGGTGCTCATCGGTTCTCTCCTTTGCTGATGGATAGACAAAGCTGCGGCTATTTCTTGAGGTCGCCGAAACCGGCGGCGGCCTCCTGCACGTCAGGCGGAAAGTCGCTCATCTCCTGCACCTGACGGATCTCGATGATTTCGTTCGGTGCGGCCGGACACCGCCTGGCCCAGGCGATCGCCTCGGCACGCGATGCAACCTCGATCATCCAGTACCCGCCCAGGACCTCCTTGGCCTCGGCGAACGGGCCATCGGTCACGATGGGCTTGCCGGCCGCAAACGAGACGCGCGCGCCCATCGAGGGCGGGTGCAGGCCGTCGAGCGTGATCAGCACGCCGGCGTCGTTCAGCACCTCGTTGTAGCGCATCATCGCAGCGACCCGCTCGGGATCGAGCTGAACGTCGGGCGCTGCGGTCTCGTAGCCGAGCGGGATCATCAGCATCATGAATCGCATGGAGGTTCCTTGCTTGCTTAGTCGCCCTTACCCAAGACGAGCGAACCCTGACGGAACCGACAGCGTGGCGACAATTATTTAGCGCGCCTGCGGCAGGAAACGCCCGTCCTGCCGGGCAGCGCCGAAATAAACCTCGATGCGGCGAACCTTGCCGCCGGCGAAGGTGAAGAACTCGGTGTTGCGAAAGCTCCTGCCATCTGTCGCCAGGCAGAGATAGGTGACGAAGGCCTCGTCACCTTGGACGAAAATCCGCTCGATGTCGTGCCGCGCAATCCAGCCGGTGTCCCTCCAGCAACGCTCGAAATAGGCCGCCTTGTCGAGGTCCTCGTCGAACGGGCTGGTGAAGCGGAAATCGTCCGCCAACGCGTCGGCGACCCGTTGCCGGTCGTTGTCGAGATATGCGGCGAAAAGGTCTCGAATCAGGCGCTCGTGATCGTTGGACATTCCGGGTCTCCCTGGCAATGATCCCCTGGAAGACGATCCATCGAGGACCGTCCCGACATCGTGGCTTCGAGTTAAGGCCTTCCTCGTCGGAACGAAAGCGAAGTAAAAGAGGCTCGCGCTCGCGCGACCAATCTTTCATAAGGACCGATCAGCCAATGCCCCCTACCCCGCACCGCGTTGCCCTCGTCACCGGAGCCGCGCGTGGCATCGGGCTTGCGACCGCGAAGAAGTTTTTGACCGAGGGCTGGCGGGTTGCGTTGCTCGACATCGAGGGCGAGCTGCTCGGCCGCGCGGTTGCCGAGATCGGCCGGGACGAGGCCACGCTGGCGCTGACCTGCGACGTCTCGGACGCAGCCGCGGTTGCCGCCGCGATGATGTCGGTCGAAAGGCGGTTCGGCCGGCTCGACGCGCTCGTCAACAATGCCGGCATTGCCGTGTTCGCGCCGCTGATGGAGACGTCGGAGACCGATTGGCGGCGCGTGCTCGAGGTCAACCTCACCGGCCCGTTTCTCTGCACCAAGGCGGCGGTGCCGCTGATGCGCGACGGCAATGGCGGCGCCATCGTCAACATCACCTCGATCTCGGCGGTGCGCGCCTCGACGCTGCGCTCGGCCTACGGCACCAGCAAGGCGGGCCTCGCGCACCTCACCAAGCAGCTCGCGGTCGAGCTTGCGTCCTTCAACATCCGCGTCAACGCGGTCGCACCGGGACCGGTCGACACCGCGATGGCGAAGCAGGTGCACACCAGGGAGATCCGCGCCGACTACCACGACGCCATCCCGCTCAACCGCTACGGCCTGGAAGAGGAACTCGCCGAAGCGATCTACTTCCTGTGCTCGGAACGATCCAGCTACATCACCGGACAAATTTTGGCCGTCGATGGCGGCTTCGATGCGGCGGGCATCGGCCTGCCGACGCTGCGCGGCGAACGGCGGAACGGGTAGGCACGGCGTAGGTTGGCCTAGCGAAGCGTCACCCACCTCTTCTCGTCGGCCAATCCTACGGACTCGAATTCGCGGAGGCTTCATGCGACGCGTCACCTTCCTCAGCGCCTTGATGCTCGTATCCGCGCTGCTCGCCGCCACGCCTGCCTTGGCCGAAATCCGCATCATCCAGTCGCCCGGTGGACAGGTCGGGCCGTTCCTCGATTTGTTCGAGAAGGTGCGCGAGAGCGGCGAGCGCGTGGTGATCGACGGTCCCTGCCTGTCCGCCTGCACGCTGGTGCTGAGCATCGTGCCGGGCGAGCGGATATGCGTCACCAAGCGTGCCGTGCTTGGCTTTCATGCGGCGCGCTCGGTCGACCGGCGCGGACGCTTCTACGCCGAGCCGGAAGCATCCGATGCGGTGCTTGCGGCCTATCCCGGCCCGGTGCGCGACTGGATCAGCCGCCGCGGCGGCCTCTCGTCGCGGTTGCTTCTGCTGAAGGGACGCGACCTCGCCGCGATCTATCCGCGCTGCCGGTGACGATCAGCGGACGCAAGCGCCCGCCAAATCGCGCCGGTCACCTGCTTCGTGAGGCCTAATAAAAACTCTGGATCAGCTGGGTCAATTCCATGCTCGCGCAGATGAGCATACCCCAAAGTGCAAAGTTGATCTGCAGCGCCGCCGCCATCGGTCGCTCCCCTTCCAAGTCCGCCCGCCCCAGTTTTTAGAGTTTATGACGAAATAAATAACGATTCTGCGCCGGAGTTCACAGCCTAATATTGCGCCAGTTGTTGTGCGATGCGGTCCGCATCATTTCACGAAGCGGCCTCACTGCTCTCGCAATGTGGTGCGACACTAAAATTCATATTCGGCCGTGTCGGCCAGGCGTTTCCCTTAGGTTCCATTTGAGCGGTGCGACGCAAGCTTCGGCAAGCGAATTTGGCGCGTCGCATACAACACCCAAGGGTTCGGCATGATGCGACACGGCTTTGTCTTGCTCACGTTTTGCGCAACGCTCATGGGATGCGTGGTCGCGCCTGCTCAGGAACGCCGTCCGATCGCATGGGACGGCCTCGGTCAGGATCCGAACCGTCCCTACGTCATCAAGCGTCGCGTGGCGACCCAAGCTCCCGCGGCGAGTGATCCGAATCAGGAGCGAGAAAGAGTCCTCGGCACCTTGCGCCCGTACTCCGCGGCGTGGTGGGCAATCCATGACGAAATCGAAGCGGAGAATGACAAGCAGCTCGGGACAAAGCTCGTGATCTGCCCGCGCTGCGTTCCCTCCTCCCAACCACCGAGCAATGACGTGACCGGATCGATCCGCTGAGGCGGCATGCGGTCGATCGGCACATCACGCAACATCTCATGCGCGCCCCTCTCCGCATCGTCAGGGAGAGGGGATCGCCGCTTGGCGCGTCAAGCGATCGCGGCTGTCACATTCCCTCGGCCGGGCAGTTCACCATCCAGGGAATGCCGAACTTGTCGACGCACATGCCAAAACCCTTGGCCCAGAACGTCTTGCTGAAGGGCATGGTGACGTTGCCGCCATCGGCGAGCGCATTGAACTTGCGCGCGCCGTCCGCGGGATCCGCGACCGTGAGCGAGATCGAAAAGCCCTGCGGCTTGTGAAAATGCTCGCCTGGTGCGTCGGAGGCCATCAGGACGCTGCCGTCTGGCAGCGACATCCGCGCATGCATAATGATCTTCTCGCGGCCGGGCGTGGCGGGCACCTCCGGCGGCGCATCCGAGGCGCGCATCATCGCATCGATCTTGCCGCCCAAGACCTTGGCGTAGTAGTTGAACGCCGCTTCGCAGGTGTCCTGATAGAACAGATAGGGATTGAGCATCGTTTCTCTCCGTTTTGCTTTCATTCGGGGTGACGGCGCTACTTCTCGGTGAGCTTCTTCAGGCTGGCCAAGCCCGCCTCGAAATCCTTGCCGATCATGTTGTCCATGTTGATGAACACCTGCATGACCTTGGACAGGAACGGCGCCGGACCGGACATCGCCCACGTGACCAGTGTGGCATCGCCTTGCGGCACAAAGGTGAACTCGGCGGTGTTGTGGCCTTCGAAAGGCCGCTCGAAGTCGAGCTTGATCCGGAGTTTTGACGGCGCACTCGCCTCGAGGATCTCCATATGGCCGGCGCCGACATTGTTGTTCCCGTCCCAGGCATAGGTCGCGCCCTTGCCCGGCGCAGTTCCGCCGAAGCTGCGCTTCATCGCGGGGTCCCGGCCCTCGTAAGGTGACCAGGCGGTCCAGCGATGGAAATCGGCGACCAGCGGATAGATCGCATCGGCGGGCGCCTTCACGGCGAGGCTGCGTTCGACGCGGAAGGTGCCGGATTTCGTCAATGCGAAGACGAGGACACCCGCGAGTCCGATAGCGAGCACGACGGCGATGATGGCAATGGCTTTCAGCATGAATGGCTCCCTGGATACGCTCCTAGGACGAAGGGAGGGGACCGGGCCCGACAAGGCGAAGCGAAAATTTTTGCGATGCCCGAAGCAGGCGCTCCCTACTTCACCTTGGCGCCTTCGACCTTCGCGCCCTGCCTGGCGCCGCCATTTGCGCCGTTCGGCTGGCTGTCGCGGATCAGGCGATCGAGATGCATGCGGATGTGAGCGGCTTCTGCGGACGTGTTGGCGAGGGCGATGGCGCGGTCGAAGGCGATGCGGGCTTCGTCGTTGCGGCCAAGCTGCATCAGGAAGGCGCCGCGCACGCCGTAGAAATGGAAGTAGTTGGCAAGCTTTGGCGCCAGCGGCTCGATCAGGTCGAGCGCGGCTTGCGGACCGCGCACCTTGGAAACCGCGACCGCGCGGTTGAGCGTCACCACCGGCGAGGGCTGCACCACCTCCAGCGCGCCATAGAGCAGGTCGATCTGCGCCCAGTCGGTCTCCTCGGGCGTGGAGGCGCGGGCATGCAGCGCGGCGATCGCAGCCTGGATCTGGTAGGGCCCGCTGCGGCGATGGCGTATCGCCTTGTCGATCAGCGCGAGGCCTTCCGCGATCATCGTGCCGTTCCACAGCGAACGATCCTGGTCATCCAGCAGGATCAGCGAACCATCCGCGGCAAAGCGCGAGGCACTGCGCGCATGCTGCAACAAGATGAGCGCCGTGAGCCCCATGATCTCCGGCTCGCTCTGGAACAGCCGCAACAGCAGCCGCGCCAGCCGGATCGCTTCTTCGCACAGCGGCTTCCTGATTTCGGCGGTGTCGCCGCTCGCCGAATAGCCCTCGTTGAAGATCAAATAGATCATCGCGGCGACAACGGCGAGCCGCTCCGCGCGCTCGACCGCGCCCGGCGTTTCAAACGGCGTCCCGGCCTCCGCGACCTTGGCCTTGGCACGCGTGATGCGCTGCTCCATCGCCGCTTCCGACACCAGGAAGGCGCGCGCGATCTGCTTCACCGTCAGGCCGCAGACGATACGGAGCGCCAGCGCGATCTGCTGCGTCGCCGGCAGCCCTGGATGGCAGCAGATGAACATCAGCCGCAGAATGTCATCGCGGTAGTGCGAGCCGTCGAGCCGCTCCGCGAGCGCGCCCTCGGCGTCGTCGAGATCGGAGATCGCCTGGTCGTCCTCCGGCAGCGGCTGCTGCTTGCGGGTGCGGCGCACCTCGTCGATCGCAACGTTGCGGCCGACCATGATCAGCCAGGCCACGGGATCCCGCGGCGGCCCGTTCTGCGGCCATGTCTTCAGCGCGCGCAGGCAGGCGTTCTGGAATGCCTCCTCGGCGGTGTCGAGATCGCGGAAATAGCGCAGCAGCGCGCCGACCGCCTGGGGGCGCGCCGAGGTCAGCGCGGTCTCGATCCAGGCGGTATCGGCCTCGCTCACGTCAGATTTCCTCCGGGCCTGAACACGCCCACGGGCCGCACCTCGTAGGCGCCGCCGGGATTGGCGGCGCCGAGGTCGCGCGCAACGTCGAGCGCCTCGTCGAGGTTTTGGCAATCGACGATATAGAAGCCGAGCAACTGCTCCTTGGTCTCCGCGTAGGGGCCGTCGAGCACCAGCGGCGGGTCCTCTTTACGCAAAGTCGCGGCCGCGGTGGTCGGCAGCAACCGCGCCACCGGGCCGAGCCGGCCTTGGCTCGTGAGCTTCTCTTGCACCACGGCGAGCTTCTTCATCACGGCTTCGTCCTGGTCCTTGCTCCAGGAGCCGACGAAGTCCTCGTCGTGATAGCAAAGGATCGCATAAAGCATGGGCAGTACCTTCCCTGACCTCTTGTTTTGAAGACGATCCAATATGCCTCGCCCCGACAGGGCTGCGGAAAAAATTTGCAAGAAAAATCCGGAAGATCGTGCCAAGGAGGGCCCTCAAAAGCGGAACCTATAGAGGCACTCGAATGACCGTAGGCACACTGGCCGTCCTGATCAACAGCACGCAGCAAAACTGGCTGCCGGAGCGCTGGAAGGCCCGGTTCGACGCGGTCTGCGGCGGCCGCCGCGTCGTGCTGCTGCCCGATGCCGGGCTCGATCCGGCCGAGGTGCACTATGCCGCGGTGTGGAAGCCGGTGCCGGGCGACCTCGGCTCCTTCCCCAATCTGCGGGCGATCTTCAATCTCGGCGCCGGCGTCGATGCGCTGATGGCGGACAAGAGCCTGCCGAACGTGCCGCTGGTGCGTGTCGCCGTGCCCGATCTGACCGGCCGCATGACCGAATACGTCGTGCAGCACGTGCTGATGCACCACCGCCAGGAGCTTTATCTGCGCCAGTCGCAGCGCGAAAAGCGCTGGGAGCCGACCTATCAATGGCCCGCGAGCGCCGTCACGGTCGGTGTCATGGGACTGGGCACACTCGGCGCCGATGCGGCCGATGTGCTGCGGCGGCTTGGTTTCCGCGTCGCCGGCTGGAGCCGCGGCCCGCGCACCATCGCAGGCGTCGAATGCTTCCATGGCGCCGGGCAGATCGACGCGTTCCTGCGCACGACCGATATCCTCGTCAGCCTGTTGCCGCTGACGCCTGATACACACGGCATCCTCAACCGCGATGTCTTCACCAAGCTCAACCGCAAAAGCCCGCTCGGTGCGCCCGTGCTGATCAATGCCGGCCGCGGCGGCCTTCAGAACGAAGCCGACATCCTGGCCTGCCTCGACGACGGCACGCTGGGCGCCGCCTCGCTCGACGTCTTCGTGCAGGAGCCGCAGCCGAAGGACAGCCGGTTCTGGACCCATCCCAAGGTGCTGCTGACCCCGCACAACGCCGCCGACACCGACGCTGACGCGATCTCGGCCTATGTCGCCGAGCAGATCGCGCGGTTCGAGGCCGGTGGCGTGCTGGAGAACGTGGTGGACCGGACGCGGGGGTATTGAGACCTCACGTGCCATCGAGCCCGTAAAATCACTGATCGTCGGCCGGTATCCCGTTCACCCTCTCTTAGCGAGAAGTTGATAGGCGTTGTTAATCAACGCTCAACGAACGAGTCGGACATGCGCTTCACGCTCGGCCTCAGGATGCGGATCACGGTTGCGCTGGCGGTGACGGCGGCGGCGACCGCCCTGTTCGCCGTGCTCGGGGCGATGTGGATCATTTCCGGCATCATCGACCGCGCCGATCAGCGCGAGCTGCGCAGCCATTACGACGCGCTCCAGTCGCGAATTGCCGAGGAATCCCAGCGTGCCGCCGCCATGAGCGCCGTCGTCGCCGCAATACCGGCGACGCAGGACGCGATGGCCAAACAGGATCGCAACGCTTTGATCGGCCTGTTCGGGCCGGTGTTTGCCGCGACCAAATCGGAGTACGGCATCGAACAGTTCCAGTTCCATGTGGCGCCCGCGACCTCGTTCCTGCGCGTACACCAGCCTGCTAAATTTGGCGACGACCTCTCGGGCTTCCGCAGGACCGTGATCATGGCCAACCAGGAGCACAAGGTCGTGGTCGGCCTCGAGGGCGGCTTGGCCGGGCTCGGTATCCGCGGCGTGGTGCCGATCGCGCAAGCCGGCAAGCATCTCGGCTCGGTGGAGTTTGGCCTGACCTTCGGCCAGTCCTTCCTCTGTCTCTTATAAACATATGACGCTGCCGAAGATCGCATAAGTGTAGATCTCGGTGGTCGCCGTATCATTAAAAAAAAAATGGGGGGGGGGGGGGGGGGGGGGGGGGGGGGGGGGGGGGGGGGGGGGGGGGGGGGGGGGGGGGGGGGGGGGGGGGGG